>CAZIJC010000085.1:0-18946 GCA_964539385.1 uncultured Anaerolineales bacterium
CCCGTCGGCCCGATCATGATGATGTTCTTCGGCGCGACCTCTTCGCGCAGTTCGGCAGAGAGTTGCTGCCGCCGCCACCGGTCGCGCATCGCAATGGCAATGGCGCGCTTCGCCCCCGCCTGGCCGATGATGTAGCGGTCCAGTTGCCGGACGATCTCGCGCGGCGTCAGGGCGTTCATGCCTCCAGCACCTCCACCGTGATACGGTCATTCGTATAGATGCAGACGTCGGCGGCGATGGCGAGCGCCTCCCGAACGACCTCGTCGGCCGCCATCTCCGTGTGCTTCACCAGGGCCGCCGCCGCACTTCGGGCGTACGCGCCGCCGGATCCGATCCCGATGAGTCCGTCGGCCGGCTCAATGACGTCGCCGGAGCCGGAGATGATGAGGCTGGTTTCGGCATCGACGACGGCGAGCAGACTCTCCAGCCGCCGCAGCACCTTGTCCGTGCGCCAGGCCTTGGCCAGTTCGACGGCGGCCCGGCGGATGTTGCCGGACGAGTCCTTCAGTTTGCCCTCGAACCGCTCCATCAGGGCGAAGGCGTCGGCCGCGCTGCCGGCGAAGCCGCAGATGACCTGCCCCGCCTCGCCGAGGCGGCGGATCTTCTTCGCATCCGCCTTGACCACCGTCTCGTTCATCGTCACCTGCCCGTCGCCGCCGACCGCCACTTGGTTGCCGCGACGCACCGACAGGATCGTCGTTGAGCGTACGTTCATCGGTTTCTCTCCTGACGGCCGGCCTGCCCGGCAAAACCCCCGGCGCCGCATTACCGGCTGCCGTACGTCTCGCGCCACAGGATATCCTCGAGCGGTTTCCTGTCGGCTTGCGGCGTCTCTTGCGGGGCCTTGCCGATGGGCAGCAGGATAACCAGCCGTTTCGAGTCCGGGACGCCCAGCAATTCCTTGGCGAAGTCCTCTTCCTTGATGAGCGTCCCTTCGACCCAGACCGACGCGTACCCGAGGGCCGCAATGGCCAGCAGCATGTTCTCTGCGGCCGCCGATGCGTCTTCGAGCCACCATCGCGACGCCTGCAGGTCCGCCACGATTGCGATGGCCGCCGACGCCGTCGCGAACGGCGCCTGTACGCGCTGGAGGGCCTTCAGCGTCTCGGCACTGGTGATGAAGATGAACTGAAGCGGCTGGCGGTTCGCGCCGGACGGCGCCCGATGCCCGGCATCCGCGATCTTCAGAAGATCCGCCTCCGGCACCTCGACCGCGTCGTAGGCCCGGACGCTTGCCCGTTTTTCGATTGCCTCAAACAGGTCCATAGCGGCTCCTTTCCTTTGTGCCACCCGAGTCCTGTAAAACCACCCCGGCCATGATAAGCCGAGGCGGCCGGGAGGCAAGCCGAATCGCACAAACCCTTGCACGTCGCCGGCCGGCGACCTACGATTCGGGCATGTCGCGGCACCGGCCGGTCTTGCTTGCGTACTTCGTGCTTGGGGGCTACGCGGTCTGGGCCCAGGCAACGCTGCTGCGCGAGATGCAGGTGTTGGTGTTCGGGTCGGAACTCTCGTGGGGACTGGTGTTGGCGTTCTGGCTGGCCGGCGTAGCCGCCGGCGCCATGACCGCGGGGCGACTTATCGCCAGGGCCGTCCGGCCGTGGCTGATGTTTGCGGCGGCAGGCGTTGCGATGCCGGCGGCGCTCGTTGGCGAAATCGTGCTCCTGCGCATCGCACGGTCGATAGCCGGCGTGGGCCCCGGAGAGTACGTCGGCCCGGGCATGACCGTTCTTCTGACCCTGGCCGCCACCGTTCCGGTCAGCCTGTGGGTGGGACTGGCGTTTCCGTCGGCAAGCGCGCTGGTCGCTCGCGGGCGAGTCGCGTCCAGCGAGAAGGCACGAGCGGTGGGCTGGGTCTACCTGGCCGAGTCGGCGGGAGCACTGCTCGGCGGCGCTGCATTCTCTTTTCTGCTTGTGGGCCGCGTCGGGGCCGTTCCGCTGGCCCTCGGCGGCGGGGCCGTCCTGGCCCTGTTCATACACCGGTTGGTTCGGCACTACACCGAGACCGGATGGACGCGGTTTATTCCGCTCGCCCTCGTGGTGGCCCAGGGGATTCTCGTCACGGAGGGCGTGGCCCGCCGCCTCGACGAGGCAACGGTCCGCTGGCGCTGGGCGAGTTTCGCCAAAGCGCTCCAACTGGTTCGGTCCGAGGATACACGGTACCAGAACGTTGCCCTCGGGCGGCTGGGCGAGCAGTTTACCCTTTACACCAACGGCCTTGTCGATGCCACGTGGCCGAACCACGGCCAACTTGCCATCGACGCACACCTGGCTGCCTGTCAGCACCCCGACCCGAAGCGGATGCTCGTTCTCGGCGGCGGGGCGGAAGGCATGCTCAAGGAACTCGCCTGCCACAAGCCCCAGCGCCTCGATTACGTGACGCTCGACAGAGACCTCCTTCGGATGGTTCGCGAGCATCTGGACGACGCCGACCGCAACGCGCTGGACTCGCTAGACGGTCTCGGGCAGGTCCACTTCGCCGATGCGCGGCGGTTCGTCAAGCACGCCGCTGCACGCGGCGACCGGTACGACCTGGTCATTCTGGCGGCGCCGGAACCGGCCTCAACGCTCGAGGCCCGGCTGTACACGGAGGAGTTCTTCGGCGAACTCTTTCGTGCCATGGCCGACGACGGCGTCCTTGTCTTCACGCTCACGACGCCCGTGGGCTACTGGAGCGAAGAGCCCGCCGCCTACGCCGGCAGCATCCTGATTCCACTGAAGCGGGTCTTTCCGGACGTTCTCCTGACGTTCGGGACGCCGATGCGGTGCTTCGCGGCCAAACGCGAGGGCGTCCTTGTCGAAACGGGCGAGGAACTGGCAAAACGCTACCGGCTCCGCGGTGTCGAGCCGCACCATTTCGATCCATTATGGTTCGCCGGCGCCTCCGACCTGCTGGATGCCGAGAAACGGGCGGGTGTAAGGCGGGCGCTGGCAGCGCATCCGCCGAGATTCACCAACACCGATGAGCGGCCGGCGGCGGCGCTTTATCACGTGCGCTACTGGCTCCAGCAGAGCGCCGCCGCTCACGCCACGCCGGACGCCCCGGTCGAACACCGCGCCGACGTTCTGGGCGCGCTCATGCGGCTGCGATTCGAGTGGGTGATTCTTTGCGTCGTAGGCCTCACGGCGCTGGCGGCGGTCGCTGGGCTGGCGCGCGGCAGGCGGGGCATACGGCGGACCGCCCTGCTCTGGTCGGTCGGCACGACGGGGTTCGCCTCGATGGCCCTGGAGATCGTTCTGCTGCACACCTTCCAGACGCTCTACGGCTACGTGTACAGCATGGTGGGGCTGGTGATAGGCGTGTTCATGTTCGGCCTGGTCATCGGCAGTTACCTGATGAACCGGCGTCTTCGCCGCGCATCGGCCGAGCCGTCGCGCGGACCGGGCCTGCGGACCGTTGTGGCGTTGGACGTGGCGCTGACCGTCTTTGCGGCCGGCCTGGTGCTTGGCCTTGCGCTGCTGAGACGTTCGGCAGCCGACTGGCCGGTGCAGGTTACCACGTTTGCGCTGGTGGGGATTTCGGGTATCCTCGGCGGACTCGTGTTTCCGCTGGCAGCAGCCGTCGCGCTGAAGGAGCGCGACACGACCACCGGCCGCACCGCCGGCGCCATCGACGCCGCCGACCACTTCGGCGCCTGCGTGGGCGCCCTCGCGACAGGCACGCTGCTCGTTCCCATCCTCGGCATCAGCGGCGCATGCCTGGCCGTGGTGGCCATCAAGGCGCTGAGCGCCGTCCAGGTAGGACTGGCGGCCGCGTTCCCCCAGCCTCGTGGCCGGGGCTACCGTCTTGGGCCCCTCCGGGGCCAAAGTCAATAGCCGGCTTCGGGTAACACGCGGTTGGCGTGACACACATCGTAATTCATCTTGACCTGAAACGGCCAAGGCGATAGCGTGGCGGCATGGACCGCATTGCACGAGTGGCGGCGGTAGGCGTGGCGCATCTTATAGCCGAGGGCGGCAACCGAAAGATAAGGTGTGTGTCACCGGAACTCGCGAGTTGCATCCGGAGTACAAGCGTTACGACGCGGAGCATGACTGCGACTGCGAGATCAGTACCCCATGAACCTGCCCTTCCGGCGCGCTAGAACGAGGAGGAAACGCCATGGAGAATCCCGCCCCCAAGAAGCAAACAACACTGAACCGCGCATCGGTGGCAAGTATTGTCTTGGCCCTGGTTCCAGTCCCCGGATTGGCACAGATGGCGGCCATAGTGTGTGGCTTGTGGGCTCATCGCCAGATTACGAGAGCACAAGGCACGCAGCGGGGGTATGGCCTGGCATTGGCAGGCATAATGCTGGGGTGCGTTGGTGTTACGGCTGCGATAATTCTGTTTCTCACGCCGACGTTCTTGGCACTGCATTCCGGGAGAGGTCCGGACCAACTGGGTAGGCAAGGCATCGCCATTAGGGCTCACTACGGAGTGTTTGGCGACCTGAAGGCACTTGTCGTGGCGCGCAAAGCCGATTCGCAGTGGCCGGCAGCAGCCTTCAGATCGTGGCCCGGCAACCTCACTCTTGTCGATGCGAGAACCGCTCAGCATCTGGTGCTTGATATTCCGGAAGATCAACTTGCGCGGTTCTGGCTGAAAGCTCAGGACCCCGAGGAGCCCATTGCCGAGGCCCTGCGCTGGCTGAATAGGAACCTGGATGACCTCAAAGGGAGGGCGTTCATCGAACAGATGCTCGCTGAGCCAGAACCCTGAGCAGGCCGCAAGCGGCGCGGTCAGCGTGGGCACCACCATCACGCTCCCGGAGACGGACTCCGACCGGTCGTACGACCTGGACGGTCTGGGCAACTGGCGGCGGACGGCCTACACGACCGTCGGCGAGGAGAAGACCACCGAGGTCCGGGACAGTTCCGGTGACACACACCTTAATTCGTTCTAAGACGAAGCAGCGGCCGGCGCGGGGCTTGTCTTCGACCCCTTGGCCGGTTTCGGCTTGAACGCCAGGGCCTGCTCCTGCGTCCAGATGCCGGGAATCTTGGTGCCGCATGAGGCGCAGCCGCCGTCGCGCAGAGCGGAGGCGTCGGTGTTGTACCCGACCCGCTTGATGACCACTTTTCCGCATTTCGGGCAGTAGGTGTTGCTGCCTTCGTGAAACGCCACGTTGCCGACGTAGACGTAGCGGAGGCCGGCGTCCATCGCGATCTTGCGGGCGCGGTCGAGCGTGGCGATGGGCGTGGGCGGCAGATTCTTCACGCGATAGGTGGGGTGGAACCGCGAGAAATGAAGCGGCACGTCCGGCCCCATGTGCGAGACGAGCCACTTGGCCATCTGCCCGATCTCGGCCGCCGAATCGTTCAGCGTCGGGATCAGCAGGACAACGACCTCCGTATGGATGCCGATGTCCGTAAGCACTTCGAGCGCTTCAAGCACCGGCTTCAGGTGGGCGGCACACTGCTCCGCGTAAAACTTCTCGGTGAAGGCCTTCAGGTCCACCTTGACGCCGGTCAGGTGCTTACACAGTTGCCGCAGGGCCGGCTCGCGGATGTAGCCGTTCGAGATCATGACGCTGCCGACGCCCTGCTTTCGGCCGGCGGCGGCCGCATCGTGCATGTATTCGTAGAAGACCACCGGCTCGCTGTAGGTGAAGGCCATCGTGGGCGACGCTCGCGTCCGGGCGATGCGGACGAGGTTCTCGGGCGGAATCAGGAGGCTGTCCACCTGTTCCGGCCGGTACTGGCTGATCCGCCAGTTCTGGCAGAACTTGCATTCCATATTGCAGCCGGCCGTTGCGACGCTCAGTGCGGTCGTCCGGGGCAGATAGTGGTAAAGCGGCTTCTTCTCGATCGGGTCGATGTTGATGCTGCACAGGTTGCCGTACACGAGGGTCTTGTAGTCGCCGCCCTGGTTCTCGCGGACGCCGCAGTACCCGCGTTCGACCTCGGCCACGACGCATTCGCGGGGGCACAGGAGGCAGCGGACCGCCTTATCGGGCAGGTGCTCGAACCACATGGCGTCGTGGACGGCGGTCTGCGGATGGGCGCCGTCGGTCACGCGGTCGCCGGCGACGTCCTCGGCGAGCGCCCGCGCGGCGCACAGGGCGCAGGCCCCCGCTCCGGCGGCTCGCAGGAACTCGCGACGGGTTGTGGATGGCTCCGTATTCATCCCACGTCCAACCATGACCTACCGATACTAACGACTTCGATGCGTTCGAGTTTCGCTGTTCCCAGGCCGCGCGCCTCGCCGCTTGCGATGTGGCGGGCGGGCCGCTTCTCGGCCTCCAGCGGTTTCATCCCCACGGCGGCGCGCTTCCGCTCCAGAATCTCGCACCCCACGCGGTCGGCCGCAACCGGGTCGGTGCTGAGGATCAGGCCGCCGTACGGCCACTGCCACTGGCGTCGCGTGGCCGGACCGCCCTGATACTGCGGCCGGGTGGCGTCGGAGAGGACCAGGCGGAGGCGGTCGCGGATGGGTTTCTGCGCGCAGGCATCCGCGATGAACGGATCGCACCCGTTGTCGTGGTACTTGTTCGGGTTGTGGATGGCGCCGTAGAAGTTTTTCATCACCCCCGTGATGCCGGCCAGGTTGTGGTCCTTCAGAACGGCGGCGCTGGCGAGCGCCGTGCACTCGTCGAGAACGATGCGGCTGATGAGGCTGCCGGTTGCGCCGCTCGTGTACACGTCGGCCGAGTACCCGCCGTTGCCGCGACGCTTCAGCGCGTCGGTGCCGAAACACCGGACACCGTCGCCGGTTGCCTTGAGCGTGTAGCCGGCGGCCCTGAGTTCGCGGCTGGTCCGGTCCCACAGCGTGACGCGTTCGGGGGGCAGACCGATGGCGCCCACCGCTGCGGCCAGAGCCAGCGTTACAGCGGGCTTCGTCGGCAGTCCCAGACAGTTCACCTTGACGCCGAGACGGTCCTCGGGCTTGAACCACCGGGCCCAGGCATCGGCCGCCTTCGCGTCGCCCGCCAGCGCGCGGGCGGCCTCGTCCAGGAGTTCGCGGACACGCTCCGGCGCAGGCCCCCGCCCGTCGGCCGCCAGGGCATCGTGACGGATAATGACCACGCGCGACCTGTTCGGCGAAGGCGGCGGCGACTCCGCGCACGACACGAGCGGCAGCGCCGAGGCCGCGCTTGCCGCGACCGTCGAGGTGGCTGCCGCGCGGGCCAGAAAGGTGCGCCGTGTTATCCTGGTCGCGAAAGGCATTTATTACCCGCTCGCTTGGGCGCTCGCGGCTAGGGCGCCTTTTCCTCGTGAAAGACCTGAGCGGTAAAACGGGAGACCTCCGTCTCGGGATCCTTCCAGGCGTCGCTCGGCAGCCCCGCTTTGCCGCACAGGTGCGTGAGGTACTGCGTGCGGTCCCACCCCTGTTCGCCGGGGACCTGCGGCAGAAAGACGCCGCGGTTGCGGCCGCGCGCCATGATGAGACCGTCGCGCCCGACGACGATCGTCTCGAGGTCGTGCACACGGCGTGTCGGCGAGAGGACCGAGATCTCGACCGTCAGGGCCGGCGCTTCGGTTTCCGTAATCGGATTGCTCACAAACCGACGATCCTTACAGGCCTGGCAGGCGTTCTCGACGATCGACTCGTACAGCGGCCCGACGGCCACGATGTGGCCGATGCATCCGCGGAGTCGTCCGGCGTTCTTCAGCGTGACGAATGCGGCGCCGCGTGCTTTCAGGGCGGCCGTCAGTTGGTACTTGGCCGCATCTGCCTGGGGTTTCTCGCCCGTTTTGAGGAAGTGCGAGACGGTGTCGCGTGCCAGGCGCAGGAGCGTCTGTTTCTCCGCGTCGGTCAGGCCCTCCCCTGCCCGCCAGAAGGCGATGGAGGTGTAGGTCACGGAGTTCGTCCAATCGCCGGTCTGCCGGCCGCTGGTGTCTACCGCCACGGGAGCGGCGCGGACGTCTTCCCACGGCTCAACGATCTTCAGGAGCAGGCAGATGGGGTTGCGGCCGCAGATCGTGTCCCTGGTGCGGGCCAGGTGCTGTTTGAAGCCCGGCAGGTCCATCTGGATGATGCGGTAGACGGCCACGTTGTTCAGGGCCTGCAGGTTCTGCGGGATGTTGTCGCGAAACGGCACGTAGCCGTAATTCGGCCCGTAATGCGTGAAATCGCTGCTGACGGCCAGCAGCGTTCCGTCTGCGGCCAGGGGGCGAACGGCGTCGGCAAGGGTGGAGCGCTGCTCGTCCGTCAGGTCGCCCACGAGCAGTTCGACCATACGGAAGTCCTTGATGGCACGCTGAAGAAACGGCAGTTGGTTCTCGCACGAATGCTCCGTTTTATGGGGAGCGGGCTGCTCTGTCACCACCGGACACCGCAGCAGGGCGTCCCTTGCCTCGATATCCACCGGAATGCTGCCGAGCGGCGTCTCGTAGGCGTCCACACGCAGGACGGTGCCACCGCGGATGGGCATCTGGTGGCTGAGGCCGATTAGAATGACCCGCTTGTACGCGCCCCCTTTGACCGTCACGTACGCTTTGCCCGCCACGGAGCCGGAGTACTGGTAGCCGGCATGCGGCACAATGAGGGCGACCGGCGCTGCCCCCAGATCGGGCGGCTGAACCGAAAGATAAGCGTCCACGAGGCGGCCGAGGCGGTCCGGGTCGGCCGGGAACCACCGCCCTGCCCCGGCGCAAGCATGGACCTTGCCGGCAGGCGCAGAGGCGTTGCCTTCGGCGACCTTCGGCTCTGAGGCTTTGTCCGCCGCGGGATCAGGCAGCGCCGGTTGGGCAGACATGGCATGCTCCTTCACGTTGGCGTCGGGGGAGCCTTCGGCGGCACCGGGCGCGGCCTCCTCGGCCGAACAGGAAGCGACCAGGCACAGGCTGGCGGCCGCTAACGCCGGCAGAACAGCCCGGATGAAACGATGACGGCAAGGCGTAATCATGGCCGGCCTCCGTCTGACGGGAACCGTTGTGTACAGGCCCCTCGGCTGCTGTGATTATAACCTCGGCAGGATGCCAAGACAACACTCGCCGGCCAACAAGGCGGAGCGAAGGCCGTTCGCCGGCGGCAGGGGCGGCGGCAAGCTGTCTGGCCGGCCCACATATACGGCCTGCTCCATAACACTTACGTCAATTCTGAGGTTGCCGAAACGGGCAAATGCGCGCTTTTTTTGCCTCTGAACCCCGTTTCTGGGCCGTCAGGGGGGTTTTGGGCTCCCGATGTTAAGATAGGTAAGGCAAAACGCGCTGGTTTTTGATCGGTTTTTGCGATTCTGGTGTCCGTTTTGTTCCGTTTTTGTTCGGTTTTGTTCCGTTTTTGAGGGGTTTTGAAAGGGGCAAAATTGACGTAAGTCACTATGCCAGAATGGCAGCCGGCGCGCGCGGCCGCGCGGGTGCCGAAAAGTTGTTAGAGTTCTAACAAAATCGAGGGAGGGGCAAGGATTTTGTTAGAGTTCTAACAATCGGCAGGATGACAACGGCCTGGAACGCTGGCTTGCAGGGCCAATGCCAAATGCCGAATGGCCAATGCCGAATGACAAATGCAGAATGCCAAAGGCCCGCCGGCGGTGTCGGCGTGGGAACGGTTTTGCTAAAGCGCCAGGCGCAGGTACAATCATGGTCAAGCGTCCGCGATGGTCGCGGGCGAGAGGTCATCCGGGAAATCCCGATTCAACACTCGGGAGGAGCAGCCATGGCCAGATTGTCTATCGCGGTGTTGTTGCTGGCAGCGCTGGTGGCCGGCGGGTGTTTGTCGACGGTCGATGAGGGCACACCGCAGGCAGCAACAGCGCCAGCCCCGCTAGACGGCGCCCGGCCGCTTGCCGCCGTGTCGGGCGCAGACCTCGTCCGTCGCCTGGAGGACCGGAAGGCCCGGGCGGCGGCGTTCAGCGAACTGGCTCTACGCGCGGGCGACAAACAAGGCGCCTACTGCCAACTGGTCGACGTAATCATCTGCCCCCAGGGCGAGGGCAAAGCGCCCCTGCACGTCGTCCTGACCAATCTCTACGCGCGGCCGACTTCCAACGCCGACTTCCGGGAATACGGTTACCCGGTCGAAGATCCCGAGGAACTCTTCCGGCCTCCGCCCCGCTGCGTGCTCCGAAAGCGCGACGGATTGGTCATCTTTGCCTTCACGCAGGACGGCAAAGCCGTCATGCCGTTCCGAGGCAACAACGTGCTTTCTGACGGCGTCATCGCCGATATCAACGGCGACGGCCTTATCGAACGGGCCGATTACTGCAATTACGGCATCGGCGGCATCAAGCATACCCAGGTACTCGAAGTCTGCAGCATATACGAGCAGCCGCGGCCCTTGCTGTCGGTCCTTTACAACTGGGGCGAGACCAAGGACTGGGGCTACCAGTTTGTCGATCGCGACGGCGACGGCATCGCCGAGATCGAACTCGGCCCGGTCGCCGGGGCAGGCGCGGTCAAGCCGAAGGCCATCTTCACGTGGGACAAGGCCACGAAGACCTACGTGGGGCCGGAAGGCAAGGCCGGCGATCATTTCCGGGCCTTGCGGGCGGACGACACGTACATGGGATCGTCTTCCAAGGAACTCGGTCGCATAAAGAAGGAGTTCCCAGTCTTTGCGGCCGATCCCGACGCCCCTGCGTCCGACGCCGCCCAGGCCCCGAAGAAGCCCCAGTCAGCGCCCGCGCCCCCCCCTGCCCGGCCTTACAAGTACGCGTCGCTCAAGGGCCTTACCAACCCCGAGATCGCCGCTTATATGGGCCGTGGCAAGGTGGCTCGCGACTTCCAACCCGAAGAGGATGGCGAGGGAGCGGCCCCCCTCACGCCCCTGCCCAAGAACTTCTGGGCGATGCCTCCCCAGCAGGCCGCACTGGAATTGGTCGACGCCAACCGCGCCCCGTGGCACCGCAGGGCCTTTCTCCTGGCTGTCGACGACCGCGACGGCAAGACCCCGCCCGAAACCTGCTCCATCTACTTCGCCTGCCACTTCGAGGGCTGTTTCGCGGAGGAGCAATACCTGAAGTACTTCCTCCGCGTTGACACCAAGGGCTCTTACCTTGCCTATACCTGCGTTTCGGAAAAGGACGGAGAGCCCGACGACCTCTATGCGAGGCGTTCATCGTATGACCTCCGCCGCATAGAGATGAAATACGAAGAGGCCAGGCACTTCGCTGACGTCATCTGGTGGCTGCGGCGGGTGCGAAGTTGGACCGACGCGCAGGACTCCGGATGGCGCGGGGGCGGCGCCGGGGAGGACGCGGGGGGCCTCCGAATGACCTGGGGCCAGGGTGGCGAGTTCCGTGAGTTGGGCACTGTCTGGCAGGGAGACGTCGCCGGTCGCTGGAGCGGCCCCTGGGGGCCGGATGCGTTGGTCAATGTGGCCGCGTATCTCTTCGAGTGCGCCCTGCCGGAACGCCTCGGGGCGCGGTGGACCGAGCAGGAGCCGCTGCCCGGGCCGGGCGAAGCCGCCGTCAATCGTTGGGCTTCGCCCTTCAGTGAGGATACCCCACCCCAACTGAAGCGGTGGCGCCGCGACCAGGCCCGCCTTCACGTAGCCCGCCTGATCGAGTTCTTCTCTGCCGACGAGTCGCGGCTGGCCCATGCCGCCCTCCGCGCCGCAGTTCGGGCGGCGGGGGACTTCGCCCTGGCCGAGTTCGCCCCCCAAATTCGCGCCATCGACCGGCAATTGCCACCGACGGCGCGGCCGTTGCCCACGCTAGAGGAACTCCAGGAGCAATCGTCGAAGGCTATCTTCAACTTTGACCTCGGGTCCGCCGGCGACAAGGATCGGAAGGCCGACGACAGGCTCAGCGAAGAGATCGACGCCAGGAAGACCGGCACGAGTCCCGAAGCCGCAAGGGAGCATCTTCGGCAGACCGCAGGGCTGGCCCTCCGCAAGATCGACGCCGCCGGCGACCCCGAGAAACTCCTCAAGTGGGCACAGTCCGGCGAGAAAGGCTGGCCGTGGGCCCTGCTGCAATTGCGAGAACTTGATACGCAGGGCTACGTGACAGCACTGGCGCGGCTGCTCACGAAGCCCAGGACGGACGACGAGGTCGACATACTCAACGCCATCGCCAAGGTGGCCCCGGCAAGGGCCGCAGAACTGGCCGCCGAGGTCCCTGCCGACAAGCTGGGCAAGCAGTATGTGGCTTCCCGAATCGCCTTCCTGAAGGCCGACGGCATAGAAGACGAGGCCCGGCGCATCGACGCTCTCATCAAGGTCATGCTCAACCCCGACATCGCTTGGAACGAGAAGCGAGACGTCGTCAAACGCCTGGTCCCCCGGGATGCGCCGCTAAGGTACCCCGACAAGGATATTGATGACGCCCTGGTCGCGCTGTTCGCCGTGGCGCCGCCGAAGAACGACAGGACTTACGACTATGCCTACACCGTTGCGGATGCCTGCGCATCGCTGGCCCTACGCGGCCGCGTGGAACGATTTGACGACATCGCCCGGCTCCTCGGCGACCAACGCCTTAAGTCCCAGTGGGGCGAGATTCTCTCGAGCCTGACCTGCCTGGCCTGCTCCGGCGGCCCCGACCTCAGGGCCAGGATGGTGCAGATCCTCCGGCCGCACCTCAAGGAGACCGGCGTCGATATTCGCGCAATCATTGGGTGTACCTATGCGCTGGATATGCGGGAACTGGGGCCCGACCTGGAACACATCGCCACGACCGGTCCCGAGGACTGCGGCGGAGAGGAGTACCTTGGGTCCACCGATAAGGTCGCGCCAATCACCGAACGTTATCACCTGGCCCGCAAGGTGGTCGCCACGTGGAATGAGGAGGACCCGCTCGCCAGGGCCAAGCTGCTCATCACCTTCTGGTGGAATGAGGCCCGCTTCAGGAACGTCGCCCGGCCTGCGATTCAAAAGCAGTTGCAGGAACTGGCCGCCAATCTCTCCGGCTCCGATAAGCAGCAGGTCTTGGACTTCATGGCCTGGTACGAGACGTATGCCCTCACGCTCGACCGGTACCAGGACCGCCAGGAGGCGATTGCCGACATGGCCGAACTCAGCGCGACGGTGAGGAGAATCTTCCGGACTGAGAAGTCTGGCTCGCTCTAAATCGAAGAGACTCTCCCCGAGCAGGACTCGAACCTGCGACCTCTGCTCCACTTTATAGTGCTCCCCAAAATTAGGACCAGGCATTAAGATGGTTTCGCGGGTCCGAGAAGAGGCATCGGAGGCGAGACCGATGGGAGAGCGGAAGCGACACAGCGTGGCGTTCAAGGCGAAGGTGGCGGTCGAGGCGATCAAGGGGAAGCGGAGCCTCAACGAGTTGGCCGGCCTGTACCAGGTGCATCCGACGCAGATCGCCGTGTGGAAAAAGCGGGCGTTGGCCGGGTTGCCCGAGTTGTTCGCCGACGGGCGGCGTAAGGGGCCGGAGGGTGCGGCCGAGCAGGGTCGCCGGATGATCGAGCAGCGGCGGGGAGTTCCGGATGACATAGACCTTATCTCCCTTTGCCCTTCGGCTTCGGGCCGGCCAGTTCCGGGGAGGCAATATCAAAGTCCGCCAGGCCGCGGGCCCGCAAGCGGCTCCCATCGTGGGTATACAGTAATCCCTGATGCCATGCGCGTCAGGGGGGAGGACATGCTGGAACGTCGCGGGAGGGAGGGGCGGGCGGGGTTGCCGCGGCACGCCGCGGCCTACGGCTGGCCGTGGCACACGGGCCGAAAAACGCACGGCCGGGCAAGACCGGCCGTGGCACACGCTATCGCTTCAGGCCGTTGCGTTCCCGTGAGGTCACGACGGGCGCCGTCTAATCACCAGAAGACGATGAAGAACAGGACAACCCCGGCTATGGCCAGCGCCCCGGCCCATTTGACTACGGGGGCGGTCTTGATGTCCATGTCCTCGCGCACGGGCAATACCTTGGGCTGCTTGAGCGGCGCAATCGCCGTGATAATCGCCATGACGATGCAAAGCAGGGCAAACGCGATGCCCACCTGTATGAGGAAGTGGATCTCGGTATAGGCCTGCAGCAGGCCGTAGATGATCGGTCCGCCCGCAAGCGCCACGACCCCGGTCGAGCCCGGCGCGCGCTTGACGACGAAGCCGAACAGGAAGGCAGCCACCACACCCGGCCAGATATATCCCTGGAACTGCTGTATGAACTGAAACACGCCGCCGAATTTCGGATCGTCCAGTGCCGGCGCGAGGGAACATCCAAGAAGCATAAAAACAATCGTCATGACGCGCCCCAGGAGCACCAGCCGTTTCTGCGGCGCCCGGCGGTCGAACAGGCGGTTGTACACGTCCATCGTGAAAATCGTGGATGCCGAGTTCAGCATGGAAGCCAGGGAACTGATGACGGCGCCCGCAATGGCCGCGAACATGAAACCGCGCAGGCCGCGAGGAATAAGACTCTTAATCAGGGTCGGGAACGCCTCGTCGGGCCGGGCCATCTCCTGGCCATAGAGTTGGAACGCCATGATGCCGGGCATGACGATGGCAAATGGAACGAGCAGCCAGAGGCCTCCGGCGAAGATGACGCCGAGTTGGCCGTCGCGGAGCGTTTTGGCCGCCAGGTTGCGCTGGACGATGAACTGGTTCAGGCCGCAGTAATAGAGGATCACAATGCCCATGCCGGAAAGCACGCCCGTCCACGGCAGGCCCGGATGATCGGCCGGCAGGACCATGTGCAGTTTGTCGGCGTTGCGCGTGGCGAAGATCTCCCAGCCGCCACAGGCTTCAAGGCCGAGATAAAACGTGATGAGTCCGCCCACGAGCAGCCCCAGCCCCAGGAACAGGTCGGCCCAGGCCACGGCCTTGAGTCCGCCCCAGGTCGTGTAAAGGGCCGCGATGATTCCGATGAGCCAGACGGCATGGTGCAACTTCAGGCCGAATATGGTCCGCAGCGTCAGCCCGCCCGAGTAGAGAACGGCAGTCAGCAATACGGCAACATAGATAATGACCGTGATGACGGCCATAATGGCGCGCGCGGCCGGATTGTAGCGGTATTCCAAGAACTCCGGCATGGTGTAGATGCCGGCCTTCAAGAAACGGGGCAGCAGCGTGAAAGCGATAATCACGATGCCCAGCGTGCCCGACAGTTGCCAGGTGCTCACGGCCAGGCCCACATTGCCCGCACCCTGGCCGGCCATGCCGACAAACTGTTCGGTCGAGATGTTGGCGGCGACAATGGAGAATCCGATCAACCACCAGGTGAGGCCGCGACTCGCAAGGAAATAGTCCTTGCTGTCTTTCTCGCGGCGGCTCTTGAACATGCTGACGCCGACAACCACGGCGAAGAAGAGGACGAATACGGCGACATCAAGCCAATTGAGCATTGGATCAACTTGCGCAGACAGATATTCGTGTCAACACACACACCCGCGGGATTCTTCCGGCCCCCGCGCGCCCGCCGCCGGCCGTTCCGGGCGGCTACTTGTTGGCACGAGGCTTCCTCACGACGGCCTCGCGCTGTTCGGGCGTAAGGACGAGGGCCTCAATGGCCCACCGGAGTTTGCCCTCGACGGCGGATTTGGCCTTCCTGGCGGCCCTCTCATCGCCGTCGTCCTCGACGGCACCGAGTTCCTTGGAGGCGACGGCACAGGCGGCCTTGACCTTGGCGGACTGCTCTTCGGTGAGTTCGGCCTTCTTGTAGCGCCTCATGATGTTCTGATACAGTTTGAACGCCTCCCAGGCGGCCTTCTGCTCGGGGGTGAGGACGGTGAGGATGGCGGCATCGGCGTCGGCCGTGGCCGCGGCGCGCTCGGTGTTGAGGGCCCTCATGGCGGCGCCGGCCGTTTTTCGGGCATCGGCCTCGCCACCGGAGCGTGCGGCCGTCACAGCGTCCTCGGCGGCCTTGATCTTCTCGGCATTGGCGGTATTCCAGGCCGCCACGGCCTCTTCTTTGGCCTTGATCTTGGCCTTGAGTTTGGCCTGCTGGGCGTCGGTGAGTTTGCATTCGGTGACCAGCAGGTCATACTCGTTCTGCTCCGCCTGCCTGCCCCGCCCTCTCGTGCCGCCCCTCTCGGCGGCCTCGACGGACGCGGCAACAAGCACGGCCAACGCCACAACGAGTGCGAACCATTTGAGACCTCTCATCGCGACCTCCGCAATCGGCCCTTGAGTCTCACGCGGGGCTTCGTCCAGGGCCGTCGGGGACGAAGCCGCTGCGGCGGCCGCGCTGCGCATGCGCTCCACCGGCCGCACGCCACGTGTTACCGGCACATAGCATACCGCCGGGCGCCGGATGGCGTCAATCTGTTTCGCGGCCGAAACGGCGTCAGGCCGGCGGCGGCGCACGACGGCCGCACGGGTTTGACAGCCGCTCCGCCACGCGGTACGCTTGTGCCCGGGCGATGGCTCGAAAGGAGGTGGCCGTTGAGAATCCTGTCGGTGGTTCTGCTGCTGGCCGGGTGTTCGACTTTGCGTGCGGCCGAAGCGCCGGCGTGGGCCACGAAAGACCTGCGTGCCGGCATCATCGGCACCGACACGTCGCACGTGCCCGCGTTCACCGGTCTCTTCCACAGGCATCCCGAGTGGCGGGTGAAGGTGGTGGCGGCCTCCAAAGGCGGCAGTCCGGACATGCCGTCCAGCGCGAGCCGGGTCGAAAAGTACGCCAAGGACATCCACGAGAAGTACGGCGTGGAGATCGTCGATAGCATCGAGGCGCTCCTCGCGAAGGTGGACGTCGTGCTCGTGGAGAGCGTGGACGGCCGGCCGCATCTCGCCCAGGCGCGGCCGGTGTTGAAGGCGGGCAAGCGGCTGTTTATCGACAAGCCGTTCACGGCCGGCCTGGCCGACGCCCGCGAGATCGTCCGCCTGTCGAAGGAAACCGGCACGCCGTTCTTCAGTTGCTCCTGCTCGCGATTCCAGCCCGAGATATGGAAACTGCGGACCGACGCCGGCGTGGGAAAGGTGACCAGGGTCCAGGGCTCGTCGCCCTTCCACCTCGAGCCGCATCACCCCGACCTGTTCTGGTACGGCGTTCACGGGTGCGAGGCGCTGTACACGGTCATGGGACCGGGGTGCGTAAGCGTGTCGCGCAAGGCCGAGGGCAACCTCGACATCACCACCGGCAAATGGAAAGACGGCCGCATCGGCGTCTATCGCGGCGTCAAGAAGGGCGACTACAAGCCCATCATCAAGGTCTGGGGCGCCGACGGCGAGCACGAGACCAAGGGAGGATTCTCCTACGACGGCCTGGTGAAGGTGATGGCCGAGTTCTTCCATACGGGCGCGCCGCCCATCGAGGCGGCCGAGACGCTCGAGATCTTCGAGTTCATGACGGCGGCCGGCCTGAGCAAAGCGCGCGGCGGGGCCGAGGTCCGCCTCGACGAACTGCGCAAGTAGCCGGGACACAGGAGACCACGATGCGGCGCACCCTGACGGCGATCCTGGCGGTCGGCCTGGCGGCCGGCGTCTGCCCGGCGGCCGACGAGTCGTACCCGTACCGGTGGGTGTATGTCTCGCGTGGCCTGCGGAGCGATCAGGATGCGGAGGACGTCCGCAACATCGTCCGCACGGCAGCTGCCCACGGCCTGAACGGGATGGTCCTGTCGGCGGGCCTCGACCGGCTGGATCTGCAGCCGGGGGACTACTTCAAGCGGCTCGACGCGGTCAAGGCCGTCTGCAAGGAACGAGGCGTTGAGATCATCCCGATCATTTTTTCGGCCGGTTACGGCGGCAGTGTGCTCGCGCACGACCGGAACCTGGCCGCCGGAATCCCCGTCACGGACGCCCTGTTCGTGGTGAAGGGAGGCGAGGCGCGGCTGGTGGGCGATCCGCCGGTCAAGGTCGTGAACGGCGGCTTCGAGCACTACAAAGGCCACCGCGCCGAAGGCTATCGGTTCCACGACAAGCCCGGCGAGGTCTCATTCATCGACACCGAGGTGGCCCGCGGCGGCCGGGCATCGTTGAGGTTCCAGGACTTCGGCAAGGACGCGCACGGCCACGCCCGCGTCATGCAAGAGGTGGCGGTCCGGCCCCACCGCCATTACCGCGTCACGTGCTGGGTGCGGACGGAGGGTCTGGAGCCGGCGGGCCGCTTTCTCGTCCAGGTGCTGGCCAAGGGGCGGTACATCGCGCCGTGCCGACCGAACGTGCCGCCAACCACCGACTGGCGCAAGGTAACGAGCGGGTTCAACAGCCTTGGGTACGACCGCGTGAGCATCTACGTGGGCGCGTGGGGCGCCGAGCGGGGCCGCTTCTGGGTCGACGACCTGGCCGTCGAGGAGGTGGGCCTGGTGAACGTCCTGCGGCGCCCCGGCACCCCCGTCGCAGTGCGGGCCGAGAAGACAGGCACCGTGTACGAAGAGGGCCGCGACTACGCGCCCGTGGCCGACTCGAAACTGAACTTCCGATTCGACCACGACGGCCCACCCATCACGATTCTGAAAGGCGGCCGCATCTCTGACGGCGAGCGCCTGCGAGTCTCGTACTACCACGGCGTTGCCGTCAATCGCGGGCAGGTCAGCGTGTGCATGTCGGAGCCCAAGGTGTACGCCATCTGGGACGAGCAGGCGCGGCTCATCCGGCGGCACCTGGCGCCGCGGAGAGTCCTGCTGAGCATGGACGAGGTCCGCGCCGGCGGCTCGTGCCGCGCGTGCAAGCAGCGCGGCCTCTCGATGGCCGAGATCCTGGGCGACTGCATCACGCGGCAGGAGCGGATGCTCCGCCAGGCCAATCCGGGCATCGAGGTCTGGTGCTGGTCCGACATGCTCGACCCGAACCACAACGCCCGCGGCGATTATTACCTGGTCGAAGGCGATTTCTCGGGCTCCTGGAACCACGTGCCCAAGGACCTCGGCATCGTCTGCTGGTATTACAAGAAGCGGCGCGAGAGCCTGGACCACTTCTCGCGGCTGGGATTCCCGACGCTCGCGGGGGCGTACTACGACGGCGACACGCTCGAAAACCCGCGCGGGTGGCTCGACGCCATGAAGCGCATCCCGCGCTGTCGCGGCATCATGTACACCACGTGGCGGAACAAGTACGCGCTGCTCGCACCGTTCGGCGACCTGGTCTCGAAACGATGAACGTCGGTTAGCCGCCGCCCTTGCGCGGCGCGTTCTGATGTTACTGAGCCAAGTAAAAGTAATGTCCTACAGGTTACTTGAACCTGAATGGCAG
>CAZIJC010000086.1:0-18907 GCA_964539385.1 uncultured Anaerolineales bacterium
AACTCGCCCGCCAGTACGAATGGTGGACGATGAAGAGCCAGCCGAACGTCCTGAAGCGCCGCAGTGCGGGCGACGGAGCATCCGACGGCCTGGTGGCGGTGGACTTCGGTGCCGGCCTGGCGCTGCTGCCGTTTCTGCCGATGAGCCCGGCCGACGTGCGGCTCATTCTGCACGGTCTTGTGCGCGGCCGCCTCGTCCAGTTCGACCGCGGCGACCCGGACCGCCTCGAGGCGTTTGTCCACGAGCATCCGGCGCGGTTTGAGGGTCTCGGCGGCGCGGTCGCCGAACTCCGGATGGCCGAGGCACGGTATCACGGGGCGCAACTCGACCTGGCGAACCACCGCTTGCGCGTCCTCGCGGACCCGGCGCTGCGGCGAAACGCGGCCCGTGCGTGGGCCGAGGGCTATGCCGCGCGGCACATCATGGACGACGAGAAGGGCGAGCGCATGGCCGGGCGGCCGGTGCGGCTCGTCCTGTTCATCGTGCTGGGCCTGGTGCCTTTCGCTGGCGGCCTCTTGCAGCGCCTGTGGGGCAGTGCGCGGTACCGGCGGCACGTCGGCAGGATGTTTGCGAGTTTCGGTTACCTGGCGCGCTGCGTCCGCGCTCGGGAGGCCGAGATTCTCATCGACTGGCACCGCCGGGGCCGCGTGACCGCGCGGCGCGCCAGGGCGCTGGTGCGATGGCCCGCGGCGTTCTGGCTCCAGCGGTTCACGCTGGCGATTCTTCCGGCGGGGGCGCATCGCGTTTTGACCGACCTGCGGTACGCCGGGGACGTGCTGCGGTACATCTGCGTGCGTCCGTTCGCGCTGTTCTTCAGCCGCCCGCGCCGCGAGCGGTGGCTGGGCGAGATGATCGAGGAGGGCAGGGCGGAGGGCATCCTTGCCGGCGACGAGGCCGACCGCATCCTCGCCCGTATCAGAGAGCCATATATCCAGACGTACCTTCTGAGCCTCGTGGTCCACCTGTTCACGATTCCGATTACGCAGATCGTCTCGGTCATCGTCGGTTACTACCTGGCGGCCAGGTACGGTGGCTCGGCGGCCGAGTCGGGGGCGATCTTCGGCGGCACGGTGGTGCTGTTTCAGGTCATCCCGATCTCGCCCGGTTCCTTCTGCCGGGGGCTGTATTCAACGGGCCTGGCGCTGTGGAAACGCGACTGGAAAAACTATTCCTGGGCCGTCTGCATCTCGTACTGGAAGTACGTCGGCTACCTGGGGTTCCCCATCCAGATGGTCCGGGCCTACCCCACGCTGGCCAAGTTTATGGCCACGCGGTGGGCCACCCGCGCCATCCGTATCGTGCCGGTCTTCGGCGAGAAGGGGGCGCTGCTGGAGCACGGCGTCTTCAACCTGTTCTTCAACGTGCCGGTCAGCCTCAGGCGGCAGTGGCGTGACGAGCGCGGGGGCAGGGCACGTCTGCGGGGCGCCGGCGGGGCGCTCGGAACGTTCGGCTGCATCGGCTTCGTGCCCGGACCGAGCGGCACGTTCGCCTCGGCCGTCGTCGCCGGCCTGGCGGCGGCGGCGTATTACCTGGGGGCGCCGTGGTGGAGCGTGGCGGCTGCTGCTGCGGCGGCCGCCGTCGTCGGGGTGCCCCTCGGCACGTGGTTCGAGAGGCGTCTCGGCCGGCACGACCCGCGGTCGTTCGTTCTCGACGAGGTCGCGGGGATGCTCATCGCGTCGCTGGCGGCGTGGATGCCGGCCCAGTACGGGGCCGTAGGCGCCGGGCGCTGGGGCTGGCTGAGCCTCGCCCTGGCGTTTGCCTGGTTCCGCGTGTTCGACATCGTCAAACCGCCGCCCGTCCGTCAGGCGGAGCGCCTGCCTGGCGGCTGGGGCATTATGGCCGACGACGTCCTTGCGGGCGCCCTGGCCCTCGCCCTGACCGTCGCCTGCCAGATGCTCATCAACCGTCAGATCGGCTGACGGGACTCCTGGGCGTCGCGGGCTCGGTGCCGCCGTCTGCGGCAACTTTCTTTTTGGCGCGGGTGGTGGGCAAGATTGGCCACCGCGCGAACCGTGGAGAGCATGGTTTTGCGGCGGGGCGAAAGGATGGCACCGGCGGGATTGCCACACCCATCCGCTGAGATCGCTGCAATTTTTTTCGCTGGACGGCGTTTTGCAGAGTATAATAGGGTGTGCGGCCTGAGTGCAGGGTCGGTGTGCATCGTCGCTGCCGCCACGTCTTACGGGAGGCGGTGTATGAGCCGGTTTGTGTATGTCACGGTCATAGGGATGGTTGCAAGGCCGTTGCCTACTAGAAGCGGGTCCTGGGGATGGATCCGAAGAAGGCCCGCGCCAAGGAAGCGCTGGCGCGAATTGTCAAGAGCGTCATGAATGCCGTGGACAAGATGAAGAAGGAACGCGACAAAGACGATAAAGACCTCCAGTATGAGTGGAAGAAGGGCAGGGGCCGGTAGCAGATGGAGGCCGCGCCGCGTTCTGCCGGCAGGTTGCCGCAGGAGTTGTGTTTAATGCATCAGCGAGCCCGGATGGGAGGCATGTACTGCCGCGCTAAGGGCGAGAAAGGAGTCGGTGTCATGAAACGCTTCATGGTTGGTGCCTGCATCGCCGTGTTCATACTGGGTTCTGTGACGGCGTGCCGAGGGCAGAAGATTCCCTGGAAGGCTTCCGGCGCGACCGACGCATCGGCAGAGGCTGCCGGCGACCTGAAAGCCGAACTGCCGCCCGCGCAGTATAGGCGCGTTATGAAACCCATCGAGGCCCAGATCGCCCTCGCCGAGAAGGCGATGGAGCCTTACAACAAGGAGATGGAGAAGCCGGAGGAGAAACGCCGCCAGGCCCTCCTCATCAAGTGCAAGGAAAGGGCAGCCGCATGCTACCTTGGGGCATCGACTGCGGCCAAAAGTGCCCTGCGCCTGGTCAAGAAGGACAGCCACAAGGCAGCCATCAAGCAACAGTACGAGCAGCCGAATAAAGAGAAAGCGATCGACATCTATTTGGAACTGGCTCTCGACGCCCACGCCAGCGGCGATTTGCGCCGGACCGTCGGCTACTACAAGAGGGTTCTGTCGCTCGATCGCGAGAACACCCAAGCGAAGCAGGGTCTCATCAAACTTGCCGAGCAGTACAAGCAAGCCATGAAAGATAGGAAGAAGGGCGGCAGCAAGGGCGGCGACATGGACGGTGACTGGGACGTCCGGATCGGCAAAGGCATCGGCAACGAAGGGCTCGACAACTTCGGAGAGTTCAGCATCTGGTAAGGGCCCGGCGCCCCGCAAAAGCGCGGCGCGCAGAGGGCCGTTTTTCCCTGTTCCAACGCGTTGATTTGAACGTATACTACGCGGGAGAGGTGGAGAGAGTGCGTTCGCCGCCAGCGTGGCGCAAAAAAAGGAGCCCTCGTATGAAACGCTTCGTCCCTGCCGCCCTTATTGGCGTGTTTGCTGTCGCGGGTACCCTTGCTGCCGTAGCGGCCGACGTTCCGTGGAAGGCCGGCGAGGAGCCCCAAGCGGGCGCTTCAACAGCGCCGGGCGACCTGAAGGCCGAGTTGGCGCCCACCCAGTACAACCGCGTGGTCAAGCCGATCGAGGCCAAACTTGCGGCCGTTGAGAAGATCATGAAGGGGTACGATAAGGAGATGGAAAAGACGGCCGAGAAACGCAACGAACGCCTGCTGCTCAGCTATAAGGCCCGCGCCGGCGAGGCGTACCTGGGCGCCGCTTTGGCGGCCAAGAAAGCCCTCAACCTGGTCAAGAAGGAGAGCCACAAGGCGGCCATCACGCAGCAGTACGAAGAGCCCAACCGTAAAAAGGCTATCGATATCTTCCTCGAACTTGCCACCGCGGCCCACGACAAGCACGACGTGCGTATGGCCGTCGCTTATTACAAGCGAATCCTCACCATCGACAAGGAAAACGCCCAGGCCAGGGAAGGCCTCACCAAGATTGCCAAAGAGCTTCAAGAGTCCAAGAAGTCCGGCAAGAAGAAGGGCGGCAAGGGCACCGGCGGCGACTTGGACTGGTCGAAAGGCGGCAAGGGCATCGGCGGCATAGGCCTGTAGTAGGCAAGCCACAGCGTATCTTGAAAAGGCTTCCCCAGGCGGGGGGCCTTTTGTTTGCCCGGCCATAGGCCGGTGAGTTGGGGCGGTTCTGGGATGTGCTGGACATTATCGGACGGTCCTTCGAAGGTCTACCAAACCTGCCCAGGTTAGCAGGGCAAAACTCTCAAGTTGACAGGAGGCCTCTGCCGATGAATACTTGTGAATGTAGGGGAGTTGGGTAAGGTGAGGGAGGGCACACCACACGCCACAAGAGCAAAGAGCGAGGACCATGCCATGAAAGACGTCTATTCTACCGGTGAAGCCGCCAAAATCTGCCGAGTCAGTCAGCAGACCATCATCCGCTGCTTTGACTCGGGAAAGTTGGACGGCTTCTACGTTCCGGGGTCGCGTTTCCGGCGTATCCCGCGCGAGAGCCTCGTCCGATTTATGAAAGAGAACGCCATCCCGCTGACGAACCTCGACTCGGACAAGAAGAAGGTGCTGGTGGTTGACGATGAGCCTGAGATTGTGGACCTCCTGGTGGACGTTCTGGAACGCGACGGGCGTTTCGAGGTCAAGACCGCTGCCTGTGGGTACGACGCCGGCCTGTTGACCCAGCAATTCCGTCCGGACGTCATCGTGCTGGACTACATGCTGCCCGACATCAATGCCAACGTCGTGTGTAAGACGATCCACAGCAATCCGAGCCTGGAGGACACCAAGATCATTCTCATCAGCGGCCATATCGAAAAGGAAGACGCCCCGGCCGAGACGCAGCAATTGGGCGCCGACGCCTTCCTGCACAAGCCGTTTCAGATCAACGAACTCGTCGCCAAGATCGCCGACCTGCTGAAACTATAGGCGCGAACTAAGGTCACGTCCATGGCGGTTACAGGTCTCCAACGGCGCAAGGTCGAATTGCTCCTGGAGCAGGTGGATCACCTGCCCACCTTGCCCGGCGTGACCTTACACGTGCTCCCGTTGGTCATGGCCGACGACGCTCGCGCCCGCGACATTCAACTCGCCATCGAGGTCGATGCCACCCTGGCCGCCAGGACGCTCAAATTGGCGATCGATATGGGCAACTCCAGCGACGCCATAATGAGCATTGATGCGGCCATCGCAGCCGTGCCGCTCGATGCGTTGACTGCCAGTCTGCTGAGCATCGACGCCGTGGAGGAGGAGATCATTCGCACGGCGGAACTTCCGCGCCTTTGGCGTCACGTGCTGGCCACCGCCATGATCTCCCAGGTCATTGCGACGCGCATCGGCACGGTTCCGCCCGAGACCGCCCTTCTGGCCGGCCTGTTGCACGATATCGGACAGGTGGCGCTGCGCGTCCTCATGCCAAGAGCCTACAGCCAGGTCCTGGAGCGCCTGCAGGCCGGCGGCATCGACCTGCTGGAGGCCGAGCGCGAACTGTTCGGAGCGGACCATGCGGTCATCGGCAAGCAACTCGTCCAGCGATGGGGATTCCCCGAGGCCCTCCGCGACGTCGTCTGGCTGCACCATCAAGCCCAGGTTCCGGCAGGGCGCCGAAGCGCCGGCGGGCTGACGGAAGTCGTGTGCCTGGCCGACCTCCTAGCCCGCCAGCACGGCTTCAGTTGCCACGCCGCCGAGCAGATCGTCGAAAACACGGCAGAGGTGGCCGAGCGCCTCGGCCTGTCCGGCGTTCAGGCCGAGCAAATCGGCCACCAGGTCAGCACCGCGCTTGAACTCAACACCGGCCCACTCGGTCTGCGAGACGAGCCCTCACCCGACGAATTGCGCCGTGCCTTCCTGGGCGCCAATGTCCGACTCGGCCAGTTGTATCGCAACGGTTACCACCTATCCCACATGGCCCAGGTCAAGTGCGAGCAGTGCAACCTGCTGCTGCGACTGAATGCCGGTCTGGCGACGTGCCACACCACGGGCGAGGTTCTCGAAGCGGTGGCGACAGCAGCCCGCAATGCCTTTGGTTTCCGGGTTACCGTCCCGTACGTTGTTGCACCCGACGGCACGTACGTCGAAGGAGTCCGATGCACCGTCGCCGGGGGCATTGAGGAGCATTTCGTCTATGACGTCGCGGCCACCGATAGTCTGCGACCATCGGCCGCCCCTCCAGCCACGCTGCTGGCCTCACCGGCCACCCCCGCTCGGGCCGAGGCTACGGAAGGTTGGCTGTTCGAGCGCCAGGGTCCCCACCTGGGCAGCGGGCCTTTTTACACCGTCCCGATAACGCTGGAGGACACGAAACTCGGCTCGCTCGTTTTCTCCATCGGAGATCGGCCACACGAGTTGACTCCGCATGAAGCCGACCAGATCACGGCCGTGGCGAGCATTGCCGCCGTCGCCCTGAAACGGGCCCAAGTTGAGGCGAACCTGGTTGCGCTTTCCGAAGAACTGGCCAATGTCAATCGCCAACTCCAGGCCGCTCACCACAAGAGCCTTCAACAGCGCAACGTGGCCTCACTTAGCGAGATGGCAACGGGCGCGGCACACGAGATCAACAACCCGCTCGCGATCATCAGCGGCCGCGCGCAGCAACTGGCGGCCCGCCAAAGCGATCCCGCGGACCGCGACATGCTTCAAACCATCATCCACCAGGCCGACCGCATCAGCGACATCATCACGGAACTGAGGGCCTTTGCGAAGCCCCAGGCCCCGAATCCGCAGTGGGTAGAGCCTGTGGCCCTGGCCCGCCGGGTTGCCGACGAACTCCAGGCGCAAGGTGAGGCGGCGGCCACACGCATCGAAGTGCAGGCCGTCGAGGATGCGCCGGCCATCCAGGTGGACCCCGATCAAGTTGCTGCGGCGCTCACCGAGATCGTCAAAAACGGAGTCGAGGCCTGCTCACGCACCGAAGGCGGGACCGTCAAACTGCTCGTCCGGCACCTGGCGGCAGAGGGGGGCGTACGTTTCGTCGTTACCGACGACGGACCGGGGATGGATCCGAAGGTTCGGGCCCGGGCTTTCGACCCGTTTTACAGCGGCTACGAAGCCGGCCGACGTCGCGGCCTTGGGCTCCCGAAGGCGTATCAGGCCGTTCAGGCCAACGGCGGAGAGATGACCGTGGAATCCACACCGGCACACGGGACGACCGTGCGCGTGACGTTTTGGGTTCCCGAACCGGCGCCCCCGGATTCCGCCAACGGGTCCGCCACGGCGGCCGTCGGCAACGGGGCACTGGAGGCTTGAGGCGTTTTCGGGTTGGTCGTACGACCGCAAGACAGAGGAGGAACGAAACGGACAACCATCGGATGCGGCGGCCGTCGCCGACACAGGGCCGCCTGTCCGATGATTACGATACGCCACGGCGAGGTGCGATGCCTTCTCCCTCCCCCCTCGCTCTCGCGGCTAGCCCTCGCCGTGGCTTGACATTCACGGAGGCCGAGCGACCCACAAGCCATTGTCGCGCGGCTTCCTTTATCCCGGTCTGCCACGCCGGCGACCGGCAAGTGCAAAGGAAGACCGCAATGAGTGCGTCGGGCGCGGAAGTGCTGCGAAGCGAAGAAGAGGCCCGCATCCTCGTCGTCGATGACGAGCCGGAGGTTGTCGCCCTGTTGGCCGACTCCCTGGGCCAAGCCAATCCATCCTGGCATGTCGAGACCGAGACCGACCCGCAGCAGGCGCTCGCGCGTCTTGCCGGGGAAGACTTCGACTGCCTGATTACCGACCTGGTCATGCCTCCTGTCGGCGGCCTTCGCCTTGCCCGGGAGGCCCGATCGTTGGATGAGAACCTCGCGCTGATAGCCATCACGGGTCGCGGCACGCTCGAGAACAGCATCGAGGCTATGCGGGTTGGCTTTGCAGATTTCCTCCAGAAGCCGTTCGACTTGGAGGAGACGAGCCAGGCGATTTCCCGTACGCTGCGCCAACGACGCCAAAAAGAAAAACGCGACCTCCGTTTCGCCGAACTCGCCCAATCCCAAACCCGATTGCAGACCGAACACACGCAACTCAGCCAGAAACTCGACGTCGCCGCCCACGACCTCGTCCTGTCGAGCAAACGCATGGCCCGCCAGATGGGCGAGTTGGCTCTCGGAGCCCACGTCGCGACCGTCCTGATGGGCGTCATCGAACTGGAAGACCTACTCGGCCTCTGTGCGGAACTCCTCGGCGACCGCATTGCGTGCCGGACGGGCACCGTCGCACCGTACGAGACACGCGACAACGCCGTCGGACTCCTCGTCCGTGCCTATCCCGAAACGGACGATCCGCCGGCGCTCTCGTGGCTGCGAACCCCCATCGATGCCGGCCTCATGTGTCGAGCCGCACAGACCGGCAAGACCATCCACGTGGAGGACATCGAGGCAAGCAGCCTCCTCGATAGCCAGGAGAGGGAACTGTGGCACGGCGGACGCCTGCTCGTCGTTCCGATCTCGCGCCAGGGGATCACGGTGGGTCTGGCCGTCCTCCACCGGCTGAGCCAGGACGAGGACTTCACGGCCAACGATACCAAACACCTGCTGGAACTGGCCAAGGTCATGGCGCCTGCCATCCAGACGGCCAAACTGCACCACCGCCAGCGGTGCAGCATCTACGCCTCACTCGAGGCCATCGCCGAGGCCGCTGAAGACCGCAACGCCTATTTGAAAGGGCACTCGGTACGCGTCCAGGCTTACGCCATGCGCATCGCCACAACACTCGACCTTCATCAGTCACAGATCGGCGCCGTCCAGATCGCGGCGCGCCTGCACGACATCGGGCATATCGTCATCCCGGAATCGGCCGTCAATCACCCCGGCCCGCTGACCGACGAGCAATGGGCAATCGTTCGTCGCCACCCCGACGTCGGGGCTGCCTTCCTTGAACCGCTCCATTTCTTTGGAGAGGTGGGCGAGATCATCCGCGCCCACCACGAATCCTACGACGGCACCGGCTATCCCCACAGGAAGGCCGGTGAGGAAATACCCGCAGCAGCGCGCGTCATCACGGTCGCCGACGCCTTCGACGCCGTGACAAGCCACAGGCCCTACCGAGGTGCACTGGGTATCGAAGAGGCA
This sequence comes from uncultured Anaerolineales bacterium, assembly GCA_964539385.1. Lineage (GTDB taxonomy): Bacteria > Planctomycetota > Phycisphaerae > FEN-1346 > FEN-1346 > JAUVZF01. The sequence continues at coordinate 8,979 of CAZIJC010000086.1, forward strand.
CGCGAGCAGGTGCGGCGTCTCGCCGGCCAGCAGTTCGACCCCCGGGTCGCCGAAGCGTTCCTGAACATTCCCGCCGAGGCGCTGGCCGAGGTGCAGGCCGGCAATCGCTAGCGGCCGCCACTCCCAAGCGTGCGCGGCGGGTGTCTCCACCCGCCGCGCAGAAGACAGGGTCCTGCTGCACTGGAGCGGCCCTAGCGCGGCGGGTCTGGAGATCCGCCGCGCACGCTTGACAGGTGCTTCGCCGACCGGCTATAGTAAGGACGCTCTGGGCATGTCTAACGGCCTCACACAGCAGCAGGTTGATTGCATGGAAACACGGACCGTTACCATTGCCGATTCCTCCGGGGATGACGAGGGGGTCCGTGAGGCGGGCGCGGCACTGGCCAGGGGCGAACTCGTCGTCTTCCCCACCGAGACGGTCTACGGTCTCGGCGCCAGCGCCGTCAGCCACGAGGCCGTCGATGCACTGGCCCGACTGAAGAGGCGCCAGCCCGGCAAGCCGTTCACGCTTCACCTGCCGGACCCTGACCAGGCCGAGACGTATGCCGGGCCGCTCTCGCCGGTTGCGCGGCGTCTGGCCCGAAGAGCATGGCCGGGGCCGCTCACGCTGGTCGTTCCCGACCGGCGAGACGACCCGTCCAAGCCGCAAGGCCTCCTTCAAGGAGCCATCTACCACCAGCACGCGGTTGGCCTCCGGTGCCCGAACCACGCGGTCGGCCGGGCGATTCTCCGGGCCGCCGGCGTCCCGGTGGCCGCCACGAGCGCGAACCTGAGCGGCTATCCGCCGCCACACAAAGCCGCCGACGCCCTCGCCCATCTCAACAGCAAGGTGCCCCTGGTGGTGGATGCCGGCCCGACCGAGCATGCCCGGCCCTCGACGGTCGTTCGCGTCGAGGCAGACGATTCGTACGAAGTGCTCCGCGAAGGAGCCATGACGGTTCGGAGACTGGCGCGGCTGGCTCGGACACAGATCCTGCTGGTCTGCACAGGCAACATGTGCCGGAGCCCCATGGCCGTCGGCCTGGCCCGGAAGGTCCTGGCCGACCGCATCGGCTGCACGCCGGACGACCTCGACGCCCACGGCTTCCAGATCGGCGGCGCCGGCACGGCGTCCGCCTGGGGGTCCCCCGCCAGCGACAACGCCCTCAAGGTCATGGCCGGCCGGGGCATCGACCTCACGTGGCACCGAACGCGGCCGATGACGGTTGACGCGCTCGGTCAGGCCGACTATATTTGGGTGATGACACGCGGGCACCGCGAGGCGGTTATCCGCTGCCTGCCGGAAGCAGCGCCGAAGGTGTCCCTGGTGGACCCCGCCGGCCGCGAAGTGGCCGACCCCATCGGAGGCGACATGGAGGTCTATCGGGCTTGTGCCCGTCATCTGGAGCAAGCTCTCACGAAACGTTTGGCGGAGATCGTTTGATGAAAATCGTCCTCGCCGCCGACCATCGCGGCTTCCACACCAAAGAGCGGCTCAAGGATTTCCTGCTTGAGCAGGGCCACGACCTGTTGGATTGCGGATCAGACTCCGACAAGTCGAGCGACTATCCCGATTTCGCCGTCCCGGCCTGTCTGAAGGTCATCAGGAACCAAGCCGAGCGCGCCATCCTCCTGTGCGGGACGGGAATCGGCATGAGCATCGCGGCCAACAAGGTTGCGGGGATACGGGCCGCTCTCTGCCATGACGAACTGTCGGCCGAGATAAGCCGACGCCACAACGACGCCAACGCTCTGTGTCTGCCCGCCGACCTGCTCGGCGACGAACTCGTCCGCCGCATGGTCGGCGTGTGGCTCATCACGCCGTTCGACGGCGGCCGGCACGCCCGACGGATCAAGAAAGTGACGGCTGCCGAGCGGCATCTCGAGGGCCGCTCTGACGAAGCGCCAAAGGCACCCGCCCGCGGGAAGAGAAAGGCGAAAAGCAAGGCCAAGTAGTACGACAACGCCACTTCGGTCACTGCGGGAGGTTCGCCAGACTCTCCGTCGCCCCGACCAGGACGAGGATGTCGCCTTGGCGGATCATCGTGTGGGCCATCGGCAGGTCCAGGAGTTCTTCCTCCGCAGCCTCTTGGCCTTCCCGGCCCTCACCCTTGGCCGGCCGCTTGATCGCCACCAGGTTCACCTCGTACTTGCGTCTCAGGTCGATCTCGCCGACGGTCTTGTCGTGCCACGCCGACGGAGCCCGAATCTGGACGAGGCTGTGGGCTTCCGAGAGCACCAGATGTTCAAGGATGTTCGGGTTCGCCAGTTGATTGGCCAGCCGGACGGCCCGTTCCTCTTCGGGAAAGATGACCTCGTCGGCGCCGACGCGGCTCAGGATGCGCCGCTGAATCTCGCTTGAGGCCCGGCTGATGACGCGAGGAACCCCCATCGACTTCAGGGTGGTCGTCGCCAAAACGTTTGCCTCAAAATCCTCGCCGATGCTGATGATGGCGGCATCGAGCCCGGCCACGTCCTGGCTCCTGAGCGGTTCCGGGTCGGTGGCGTCGAGGTGCACCGCCAGCGCCACCTCGTCGCGAACGCGTTCGACGAGTTCTTCCCGGATGTCGGCGGCAATGACCTCCTGGCCGGCCTCGGTGAGCGCCTGTGCGAGTCGCCGCCCGAACCGTCCGAGCCCGATAATCAAGAACCGTTTCATCCGTCTGTCCTCCCATACGGGTCCATACGGAGGCGTACTGCCGCGCACGGCCTGCTGCCGCGGCCCCGTCGCCGCACCAAGGGCCATTATCCATGACGCCGCCGTCCGACGCCACTGCGCTGCGCTATGAGATGGCCACGTTCTCGGTCGCGTATCCGAATCGCTCCGGCCGCGTCTTGATTTGCATCGCCACAAACAACGTCAAGGGTCCGACACGACCGACAAACATCGTGAGGATGACGGCAATTCGCCCGAACGTGTTGAGCAGCGGCGTGGCGCCCGCCGAAAGACCTACGGTCGCAAACGCCGACTGCGTCTCAAACAGAACGTCAAGGTACGTGTACTGCGCCCCTGCCCGAATCCCCCACCCCGCGATGGCGATGCTCGCAGCCGCCACCCACATGAGGGCCAGCGCCAGAATGGCCATGGCGCGGCGGACGGTTTCGGGCGGAAGCGAGCGTCGAAAGGCCCGGGCCTTCTGGCGCCCCCGCAGGGCCGACCACACACCGCATAGGACCACCGCCACGGTAACCGTCTTGATGCCGCCGCCGGTGGATCCGGGCGAGGCGCCGATAAACATCAGCACCACGGTCAGGAACCTCGTGGGAAACGCCAGCCGCGTCGTCGCCGTCGTGTTGAAGCCGGCGGTACGGGCCGTCGTCGAGAGAAACCATGCCCCGCTGAGCCGTTCGGCCCACGTCCGGCCCATCGGCGACACCGCCGCCGAGCCGGCGGCCTCGCCAACCGTCGGTGATTCTGCCGGCATGCGTGCCGTGCGGGTCCACAGGTCAGCGCTGCCCGAAACCGTCTCGATGCTCAGTGCCAGCACCATGCCGCCGGCCAGCAGGACGGCCGTCATGGTCAGTGCCATCTTTGCCTGCAAGGTCAGGCGGCGTTCGACGAGCGGCGTCTTGCGGTTTGGCAGCACGCGGTGGCGCAATGCCCGCCCCAGGTTGTAAAGGACGGCGAATCCGAGACCGCCCGAAATAATCAGCAGCGGGAACACCAGGTTCACCTGCCACGTTGAGCGGTAGTCCATCAGGCTCCTGCCGTACAAACAGAAGCCGGCGTTGCAGAAGGCCGAGACGCTGTGAAACACGCTGTAGTAGATGCGCTGGCCCAGGGAGACGGCGTCGGAGGCGGCGGTGTGATCCCACAGCCCCAAGAGCAGCAGTGCGCCCGCCGCTTCGACCGCCAGCGTGGTCAGGAGAATGAACTTCGTGAGCCGGCCGATCTCCGCCCGCAGGTCGTGCGTGAACACCTCCCGCAGAACCAGGGCCTCCCGCACCCGCATGCCGCGCCACATGAACAGGGCAAAAACCGAGGCGTACGTCATCAGGCCCAACCCGCCCAGTTGAATCAGCGCCAGAATGACGTACTGGCCGAACTGCGACCAGTGCGTCCCCGTATCGACGACGATCAGGCCGGTTACGCACACGGCGCTGGTCGCCGAAAAGAGCGCGTCGGTAAAACTCGTGGCGTGCTCGCCCGGAGCCGTGGCGGCCGGAAGCAGCAGCAGGCCCGTCCCCATGCTGATGAGCGTCAGGAAACTTCCAACCATCAGCAGGGCCGGACGCACCTTGAGCGTCGCAAGGAACTGGTGGAACTCCACCAGTCGCGCCGCCAGACTCAGGACGATGGTGACATGGACCGCTCGCTGCACCCACCAGGGCGCCTCCGCAGCGCCGGCGACATAAACGACGGCAAGGAAGACCAGCAGCGCGCCGCCCAGAGTCAACTCAAACCAGCGGAACCTGAGCATCGCCCGCCGGTCGCTCGCCAGGACCAGCCGCGCCAGCGGATCCAGCAGCAACCACGCCAGCGCCAGCCGCTCGATCCAGTGCAGCACCTCCTTGGCAGCCGGCGTGACGCGGAATCCGTATTCCAGCACCAGGCTGCCCGCCGCCAGAATGATGATCGGCAGCAGCAGCGTGAACAGGTACGGCCGCGCCCGCTCCAGGGCGGTTCGGGGACCTCGTAATAACGTGGTTGGCCGGGGCATCGGCTAGACAGCCTCTCCGGATCCGAGGCGGACCGCGCTGCGCATCTCGCTATGCACCGCCGGCCCTCGCCGGACGTTATTAGAAAACAGCCGCTCTCGCGTGTCAAGCGATCCGCTGTTACGTGGAAGTGCTCAGGAACCGGCGGCGTCAGCGGCCGGGGAATCCGCCGTCTGCGTCTGGCGAACCGGCGGCTTGGCGAACACAGGGCCGTCTGTGTCTACCAGCCCCATGTTCTCCAGCGCCAGCGCCAGGCTCGCCTCGACCGTTTCTTCGCCCGGGCAGTGGGCCAGCGCCTCGCGGTACTGCTCAACAGCCAGAGGCCACAGGCCCTGGTCGGCATAAACGAGGCCGAGACGGTAGTGCAGATCCACGTACTCGGGCTGAAGGTTGACGGCCTGGGAAAGGGTCGATCCGGCCTCGTCCAGCCGTCCCAGTTCCCACGCCGTCAGGCCGAGTTTCACCAGGGCCTTGATGTACGTTGGGTTAATCCGGACCGCTGCGCGGAACTGCTCCAGGGCTTCTTCGAGCCGGCCGGCACTCTTCAGGAGCAGGCCGTAGCGGTACCGATAGTCCGGATAATCCGGGTGCTCGCCGACCGCGTCGGCGTGGTCCCGCAGTTCGGCGCCCAGGACCTCGGCCGGGTCCAGTTCGTCCAGAACCGTCCCCAGGGCGGACGCCGGGGCGCCCAACTCCTCGCCGAGGGCCGAGGCTAGTGCCGCCCGCATGGCCGCGTGCGACATCTGTTGGTACAACTGCGCGGAGCCCGGCGCCACCTCACACGCCATCTCGAGCGCCTCGTCCGCCTCCTTGTCGCGCCCCATCTGACGGTAAGCGACGGCCAGCCCCACGTAGGCTTCCACGTACTGATCGTTGATGCGAGCGGCCCGGTCATAGTAGTGGATGGCTTCTTCGACGCGGCCCAACTCGATGAGGACTCCTCCGCGTAGTGCCAGGGCCTGAAAGTAGCGGGGGTTAAGCGCCAGGGCCTGGACCAGGTGATAATCGGCCGACTCGATGTCGCCGGTCTCCACCAGCAGACGAGCGGCCCGGAAGTGCATGTCCGGGTAGTCGGGGTGTGCGTCGAGGATGCGCATCATTTCATCCAGCGCCTGCTCGGGCATTCCTTCGCGTTCAAGACAGTCGGCCAGGCGGCACCGGGCCTCCCAGTTGTCGGGTTCGATTAGGATCGCATCCTGGTACTCACGAACCGCTCCTGCCATGTCGCCGCGCTTGATGTTGAGCGAGGCCAGAGTCACCCGTGTGTCGAAATCATCGGGCTGGTGACGCTTGAGTTCCTCGTAGTGGTGGGCCGCGACGTCAAGGTGGCCTGCCACCAGTTCCAGCGCTGCCAGCCGTTGGCGGGAGGCGATGTGCATCGGGTCTGCCGCCAGTGCCGACCGATACGCTGCGGCTGCATCGTCCTGGGCTCCCTGCCGCTCGTGCAGTTGTCCGATGACGTACCGCACCGTGGCCGGTTGGTTGCTCCGATCCGCGATAGGCTCCAGCGTCTTGACGGCGGATGCGGGGATTCCCAAATCGCTGAGGACGGCGGCCAGCGCCACCCGGGCGTCCTCCAGGTTCGGGTCCAACCGCAGTGCGACTTCCAGCGCCTGTTTGGCAGGGGCGAGGCGGCCGAGTTCCATCTGCTTCAGGCCGAGGGTCAGGTGAACGTCCGCTCGCCTTGGATGCTCCTTCGCTTGCTGCTGAATGGCCTCGAACGTCCCGTCATGAGGGGACTTCAAGAACTTGCTGAGATAGCCGGTGAAATCGCCCGCCAGTCCTCTGCCGAGAAGCCGCAGAAGGTAACTCACGCGCCGCCCCCTTCCTCGGCCAACGCCGTTTCGAGTGTCGCGACGCCTTGGCGCGCCTCGTGGCAATCGCCGTCGATCCGAAGCGCCTGGTGATAGGCCTCGGCAGCCTCGCGTCCTCGCCCTTGCTCGTGCAGGATGCGGCCGAGACGCACGTGGACGTCCGCCCAGCGAGGCCTGAGGCGGGTTGCTTGCCGACATCGCTGCTCGGCCCGGTTAGGTTTGCCGCTTCGCTCGTAAAGCCGCACGGCCAACAGGCACGCCTCAACGTAATGCGGATTGAGGGTGAGCGCCTTCTCTGCCGCTTCAACGGCCCGGTCGATCTCGCCGAGTTGCTCGGCCACCAAACTCAGGCCGAAATACAGGTCCGCATGCGATGGGCTCTGCCCGGCCAGCCGCATAAGTGCCCGCCTGGCGGCGCGTAGTGTCTCACGTTCTTTCGAGCCGGGCGCTCCTTTGCGCGGAATGAGCGCCTCAGCAGCCTCCGGGTTCCGCGAGACGATGCGCTCGACAACGGCCGCCCGGCGCGACGGCTGGGGCGGCCGACGCTCGGCGCGGGCGCCCAAGTCGGCCAACACCCGCTCGCCGACCTGAAGAAGCCACTTCAGGCGCAGCGCACCCTCACCGCCCAGGCTGACGACCTGCCGCAGCGATTCGACCGACGAGGCCGTCCGCCCGGCGGCACCTTGCGCGAGAGCCAGGTCCCGCAGAAAAACAAACCGCGTCGGCTCTTTTTCAGTCGCCCGCGCCAGGTGACGCAGCCCCGAGTTGTAATCTCCCGCTCCACAAAGGATCAGACCCAGCAGGTGATGGATTCGGGCGGTCCGTTCGGCCGCGCCAAGTCCGGCCTGGAGCACCTCGCGGGCCTGGGCCAAGCGCCCGGCACGGCTGAGCCACGCCGCCAGTTCGGTGTGGGCGTGCGGCCGCGCCGGTTCGGCGCCGACGCGGGCGCGGAGTTGGGCTTCCTTCTCGTAGTCGTGACGTCGCATGGCTCTGGCATGACCTCGGTTGAGTTTCGGTTCGTTTCGGTCAGGGAACGATCAGTGTATCGAATCCGGCCCGGCGGACGCGCTGCGCCAGAACGGCCGCCTCGGCGTACGTTCCGGCCCGGCCCACCTGGACGGTATTGAGCGTGCGTCCTCCGCCCGTGGTGCGTCCGAGGCGTGCCTCGAAGCCGGCGGCCCGTACCCGTCCGGCCTGTCGTGCGGCGGTTGTCATCGACGCGAACGCCCCTGTCTGAACGCGGAACGCGTCGGCGTGAAGCCGTCGCATCGCCTGCTTGGCCGCCGGCGTATTCGGGTACTTCTCGACAAGGTGGGTCAGATACCTGTCGGCCAGCGCCCACTTGCCCAGTCGCTGAAGGCTGACGCCCACCCGCAGCAAGATCAACGGCATCGGCACGTCTTTGTGCGGATCGTCGAAGACCTTGGCGTAGTGCTCGACGGCCTTGGCGTCGCTTCCCTCCTCGTAGTACAGGTTGCCGATGGCGACGCGAGCAAACTGATCGATGGGCGGCCTGGGGTCGGCGCCGATGGCCCGCACGAAGTCGGTTTTGGCCTCCGCCCGCCGGTTCAGATGAACGAGCGCCTCGCCGCGGTAATAGTACACCTCGCCACGATGGGCCGACGTCGGGTCAGACCGCAGGTACCGCGTGAAACCGTCAACGGCCTCCTGCCACCGGCCGGCTTCCAGGGCCGCGTAACCCGCGTCAAAGGCGGCACGGTCCGCCCGGCTGCCCGACGCGCAGCCGCCTGCCAGCACGCCTGCCGACGCCAGGATAAGCATCACGAAGCGACGCACCGCAACCTCCCCTGGCCGAGGGCCTTGCCCGGTCCATACAGATGCCTTCGGGATACGGGTGCGTATGGACAGACTGGACGGCCCCGCCGGCGCACGGATACACCCCTGGCATCCCTCTTGTAGAATCGGCCCGCGTCTTGCAGCGTCTTCAGATAAAAAGGCGTCGCCCGGAACGACTAACCCCCGATGGCAATCGGGGGCTAATCAAAAAACGACTAACCCCCGATGGCAATCGGGGGCTAATCAAAAAACGACTAACCCCCGATGGCAATCGGGGGCTAATCAAAAAACGACTAACCCCCGTTGGCAATCACAGAAGGCGAAAAGGTTCCTGGAACCTTTTTGCCTACAGACGCAGCCGCTCGCGGACGTACGCCACAACCTCATCCGCCGCAATGCGCTCCTGAACCATCGTATCGCGGTCGCGGACCGTGACGGTGCCGTCCTCGGCGGTCTGGCCGTCCACGGTGACGCAGAACGGCGTGCCGGCCTCGTCCTGGCGGCGATAGCGTCGGCCGACGGCCCCCTTCTCGTCGTAGAACGACGCGAGAGATGCGCGGCACGCCTCGTGGATCGCGCGGGCCTTCTCGGGCATGCCGTCCTTGCGGACGAGCGGGAAGACGGCCACCTTGATCGGCGCAAAACGCGGGTGGAACCGCAGGACGGTGCGCTTGCGCATCACACCCTTGTCATCGGGCGCCTCGTCCTCGTCGTAGGCCTCGCACAGAAACGCCAGGGCCGCACGGTCCACGCCGCCGGAGGGCTCGATGACGTGCGGGATGTACCGCTCCTTGGTCTGGTCGTCGAAGTAGGTCAAGTCGCGGCCCGAGAACTCCTGGTGTTGTTTCAGGTCGAAGTCGGTGCGGTTGGCGATGCCCTCCAGTTCGCTCGTGCCGAAGGGAAAGGCGTACTCGACGTCGGCGCAGGAGACGGCGTAGTGGGCGAGTTCGTCCTCCTCGTGGTTCCGCAGGCGCAGTTTGTCGCTCTTCAGGCCGTGCTCGACGTACCACCGGAAGCGCGAGTCGCGCCAGTACTCGTACCACGTGTCGGCCTGGCTGGGATGGCAGAAGAACTCGATCTCCATCTGCTCGAACTCGCGGCTGCGGAACGTGTAGTTGCGCGGGTTGATCTCGTTGCGAAACGCCTTGCCGATCTGTGCGATGCCGAAGGGAACCTTCACGCGCGACGTGTCCAGAACGTTCATGTAATTGGCGAAGATGCCCTGGGCGGTCTCCGGCCGCAGGTACGTCAGCGACGCCGAATCCTCCATGGCGCCGGTGTGGGTCTTGAACATCATGTTGAACTTGCGGGCGTCGGTCAGTTCGCCGCCGCAGAGGGGGCAGCTGGCCGCCTTCCCCGCTGGCGCTTGGTCGGCCCGGAAGACTTCCCACTTCGGTTGAAGAATCGGGTCCCTTGCCTTCTCGAGGCGGCGTCGCGTGTTGCTGTTCGCTTTATCAAAAGCAGCCGATATGGCCTGCTCTGCACTGTCAGTCTCGACAGCAATTGACAGCACTTCCTCTTGCTGAACAAGGCACCACACCTGGAAGACCTTGTCGGCCCGGAACCGTGCCTTGCACTTTTTGCAGTCCACCAGGGGATCGTTGAAACTGACGACGTGCCCGCTGGCCTCCCACACCTTCGGATTCATGATGATGGAGCAGTCGAGGCCGACCATCTCGA
>CAZIJC010000087.1:0-18903 GCA_964539385.1 uncultured Anaerolineales bacterium
AGGATGCGCCGGGGATAAACCCCGGCGCTACGGCCAAGCCGCAGGAAATCGTCCCCTGCCAGAAATCGTTGCCACGCCGGTTCTCCCGGAAGCCGGCGAAATCGCTTGACGGCCGGGTGGAGGCGCCCTAGAATGTGACTCCTTTTGTTGCTCTTGTCTCGTGCAGTACAGTCAGGCCAAGCACCTCAGTGCCCAGGAGAGATTTGGTATGCTGAAAGAGATTCGGATTCACGGCCGCGGCGGCCAGGGCAGCGTGACGGCGGCCGAAGTTCTCGCCAAGGCCGCCTTCAAGGAGGGGACGATCAGCCAGGCGTTTCCCGCGTTCGGGTCCGAGCGGATGGGCGCACCGGTGCGCGCTTTCTGTCGCCTGTCCGATAAAGCAATCCGCACACGGGCCGTTATCGAGGAGCCGGACTACCTGATCGTCCAGGACCCGACACTCTTCGGCCAGGTTGACATCTTCGGCGGCCTGAAAGACGGCGGCGTGGCGGTCGTCAACACCGAGAAGCCCGACGAAATCGACGTGCCGCAGGGCGCGGTCCTGAAGCCCGTCGCGGGCACGCGGATTGCGATGGACGTCATCGGCCGGCCCATTCCGAACATGGTGATGGTCGGCGCCTTTGCCGGCCTGACGGGCCTCGTGAGCCTCGAGTCGATCCAGGCGGCCGTGAAAGAGCGTTTCGGCGGCAAGGTCGGCGACCTGAACGTCGAGGCCGTCGAGAAGGCGTATCGGGCGGCCGAAGAATCAAAATGAGTCAGGTGCCTGCCTCGCCCGGCGAATGCAGCGTCACGGTAGCCGCCGGATTTGTCCGACGCGTTCTGAATTGAACAGGGATACGAAATGAGCGACAAACTGTTGAGCCTCGACAAACTCTCTATCGGATGCGTGGCGCCGCCCGGCGGCAGCGTGGCGAACAAGACCGGCGCCTGGCGGTCGATGCGGCCGGTCTTCAAGCATGAGAACTGCATTGGCTGCCGCTCCTGCGAACTTGTCTGCCCCGAGGGGTGCGTCTTCGGCAATGCCAAGGAGAAGCACTTCGACTTCGACCCAGACTATTGCAAGGGCTGCGGCATGTGCGCGGCCGAGTGCCCCGTGGACGATATCGAGATGGTCATGGAGGAGAAGTGATGGCCGAAAAGCAAGAGATCCTCGAAGGTGCCATGGCTGTCGCCCACGCGGTCGCTCGCTGCCGGCCGGAGGTCGTTGCCGCCTATCCCATTACGCCGCAGACTCACATCTCGGAGGAACTGAGCCAGATCGTGGCCGACGGCGAACTCGACGCCGAGTTCGTGAAGGTCGAGTCGGAGTTCGGTGCCGCCAGCGTCATCCTCGGCGCCAGCGCCACCGGCGTTCGCGCCTATACGGCCACCTCGAGCCAGGGCCTCCTGCTGATGAGCGAGGTCCTGTGGAACATCGCGGGGATGCGGCTGCCGGTCGTCCTGGCGTGCGCAAACCGCAGCATCTCGGCGCCGCTTTCGATCTGGTGCGACCATCAGGATGCCGAGGCCATCCGCGACTGCGGCATCATCCAGTTCTACGCCGAGGACAACCAGGAGGCCTGCGACCAGCACCTCATCGCCTACAAGGTGGCCGAGGACAGGCGGGTGCTGCTGCCGGTGATGGTCAACCTCGACGGTTTCCTCCTGACGCACGTCTTCGAGCCGACCATCCTGCCCGACCAGCAACTGGCCGACCGCTACCTCCCGCCGTATGAAGCGGTCCTGAAACTCGACCCCGCCAACCCCGCCACCTTCGGCGCCTTCACCGAGCCCGACAAGTGCATGGAAGGCCGGTGGATGGTCCACGACGCGTGTATGCGGAGCCTGCCGGTCATCGAGGAGGCCTCCACCGAGTTCGAGAAGGTCTTTGGGCGGCCGAGCGGCGGACTCCTCGAGGAGTACAAGAGCCGGGACGCCGAGACGATCCTCATCGCCAAGGGATCCCTCTGCGGCACCATCAAAGACGTGGTGGACGAGATGCGCGCCGAGGGCGCGAAGGTCGGCCTGCTTCGCATCAAGACGTACCGACCGTGGCCGACCGAGGCGGTGTTGAAGGCCGTCTCGGGCGCGGGGCAGATCGCCGTCATCGAACGCGGGGCCTCCTTCGGCGCCGGCGGCGTCATGACGCCCGAGGTCAAGGAGACCCTCTACGACGCCGGGATGCAGACACCGGTCAGCGGTTTCTGCGTCCAGTTGGGCGGCCGCGAGGTCCCGCCCGACGGCATCCGCGAAATCGTCGACCGCGTTGCAAGCGGCCAGACTCAGAAGGCCTACGAATACTACCGCCTGAAAACCGAGATTCTGCCGGAACTCGTGCCGGAAGCGTAGACTCGCTGGCTGTGCGAGCCGCGACCGGGAGTTCGCGGTTATCCTGACCGGCTATTGGTGCTTGGAACAGCAGCGTAGGGTCCTTAAGGACGCGGAAACGGTGGTGGGTGCTGAGCACCCACCCTACACGGAGGAACGACCGTGGAGTTTGATTACAGCGATCGCGTTTTGGTGCCCGGTTACACGTCGTGCCTGGGTTGCGGCGAGGCGATGGCGATGCGGATCGTCGCGCAGGCGGCCGGCAAGAACACCATCTTCACCAGTTGCACGGGGTGCTCGGAGATCTTTACGTCGCGCTACCCGGCCTCCTCGTGGGCCGCGCCGTGGATTCACAGCCTGTTCGAGAACTCGGCCGCCGTCGCCTCCGGCGTCTACTACGGCCTCAAGCACAGGGGCAAACTCGAAGGCGTGAACGTCATCGGAACCGGCGGCGACGGCGGTACGGCCGACATCGGCATCGGCTGCCTCAGCGGCGCCTTCGAACGCGGTGACGACCTCCTCTACTGCTGCTGGGACAACGAGGCCTACATGAACACCGGCATCCAGCGCTCCAGCCTGACACCGTTCTCTGCCGCCACCACGACCAGCCCCGCCGGCAAGGTCTCCTGGGGCAACGACCGGCTGAAGAAAGATATCCCGGCCATCATGGCCGCACACAACATCCCGTACGTCGGCGTGGGCTCGTGCGGCTACTACCGCGAACTGCCGCGCATGGTCAAGAAGGCCCTCTCCTACCGCGGGCCGAAGTACCTCCAGATCCACTCTGTCTGCCCGCCGGGCTGGCGGAGCGACCCGTCGCAAACGGCCGTCATCGCCCGGTTGGCGTTCGAGACGGGCTGCTATCCGCTCTACGAGATCATCGAGGGCGAGACCAAGCCGCACAAACCGCCGAAGGAAGGCTGGCGGCCGGTCGAACAGTACCTGAAGCCCCAGGGCCGGTTCCGCCACCTGTTCCGCGCCGAGGGCGGCGCGGGGCAGATCGTCCGTATCCAGGCCCTCGCCGGTGCCAACATCCGCAAGTTCTACGGCGACGATGCCGTCCCCGACTTCGCCAAAGAGGCCGAGGCCAAACTGGCCGAACTCGCAAAGGACTCAGGCTGACGAAAACCGATTCCTTCATCGAAGCGTGCCACGGCCGGCCTGCCACGTCGGGTTTCCGCTTCGCTGCGATTTGCCCGGCCGTGGTTTTTGGGTATCTTGGCCACATAGGCCGGGGCAATGTCCCGGCTCTCGCACGAACTTGTGCTTCTTGTCTTGTGCGCGGTTCTGGGGGGTCGCATGGATGCGAACACGACAGGTCTTTATGCTTCTGAGACGCCGCCAAAGCGAACACTGAGCCGCGTCTTGGGAATCATCGGGCTGGTCCTTGGCGCCGCATCATTTCTCACATGTGGACTGACGGCGTTTCCGGGGTTTGTCCTTAGTCTGGTTGGGGTCCTAAGGAAATCGAGATCCGTCTGGGCGTGGCTCGGACTGGCGGTGTGCGCGCCATGGGTCCTCTACTGCCTCTTTTGGCTTTTCTTGTGGTCGCCGGCAGGCAAGGTGTCTCCTTTCAACAGGATCCGTTTTGCATTGGATTTGTCGGAGCAGCGCTTCTGGTTGGATTATCCGGAAGGCAAACTCGTAGGCGTTCGGAACAGGCATGGTCTTTTTGGCGCTAGCGGCGGGCTCTACTACCGGGCTTCGCGGCCGGGAGCATATACCGGCAATCACGTTGCGGCCTTCGCAGCGGCGCACGGCTGTGAGAATCCAGGAGCTGGCGACATTAAGCAGCAGATTCTTCGTGAGGACGAAGTCCTCGGCATTGAGCCGTTCTTCCGGGGAGATTGCACGCTTGTAGAAATCCGAGGCAAGGGCAATACTCTGGCTACGGTGAGTTGGGCCACCGTGGTAATCAGCCGCAACGGGGATGAAATGGCTGTTTACTGCGGGCAAGGGTGCCGGGATTGACCAGCCGTCGGCTTTGATGGAGGTCGTCGAAGAGGTGAAGAAGGCATCGTCCAAGTGGATCAAGCCCAAGGCCGCAGCATTGCGGAACTTCCATTGACAGAACGGATACGGGGCGTTCTCGGTCAGCCAGTCCAATGTTGAGGAAGTGCGGCGGTATATCGCCAACCAAGACGAGTGCTATCGTCGGGTCACGTTCGAGGAAGAGTTCTGCGCCTTCCTTCATCGCCACGTCGTCGAGTATGATGAGCGGTACGTCTGGGATTGATCTGTGCCGCCCTTACAGGGCTTGTTTTCTGGTTGGCTTGGCCCTTCCGCTCCGCTCCAGGCCCGGCCTAACCGTCTCCCCAACGGCCGAAAGTGTCAACCATGTGCCCGGTCTAAAGTGTCAACGATGTAACCGGTTGCACAGACTGTGAGCCTTTCAGGCTCCGGATGTGGCTGAGTCTTCGTCGGTAGGAGGCGCGCCCAACCAGGAGCAAAGGCTTCAGCGAGGCGATGGAATCCTGGTAGCGGAACCGGAAGGGCTCGAAACTCATCAGCCTTGGGCAACGCCTTGGCGTGCGGGAGAAACTATCGGCAATTCGAGCCCTGAAAGGGCGTGACAAGAGACCGGACAACCCCGGCGCATTTTCGTCGAGGGAACAGCCCTGGCCGAGCGAGCACCATGGGGGGATCGAAAGGGGAAGGCCGATGACCGCGGGCTCGCGTCGCCGCATCCTGCTGCGCCGTACGCGCATCATTCTCGTGATCTTCACCGTCTGCCTCCTCGCCGCCGGTGCGACGGCGATTCCGACCTCGTGGGCATTATTCCCTTGTGGCTCGCCCGCCGGTATGCCATAGAATTGAGTGCCCTGAAGGCTTGAATGGGAGGCGGGTTTATGGTTTACGTCACAATCCATGCCGCATGGATGGTCCTGGCCGTCGCCATTGGCACGATTGCCGGATACCTGGGTCTTGTGCGGGCGACGCAGGGCCAAGGCGGCAAGAGCCCCCTGCCCGGGCGCTTCAACCTGCGCCTGCACAAATGGACGGGCGCCGTGTACTACATCATGCTCTTTGTGGGCATCCTTGGTGGCCTCTTGATGGCGCGGTTCTTCCTGGGAGAATGGGGCGGTTTCTGGGAGTGGCACCTGCGGTTGGGCATCGCCATCGCCGTCCTCTACGCCGTAGCGGCATGGGTCGGGCTGGGTTTGCTGAGGCGGCCGGCCGGCGCCAAGCGTGCTCGCCCCATCGCCCACATGATTCTGAACTTCACCGCCTGCACGCTCATCGGCCTCCAGATTGCCTTGGCCATCTACTACGCCTGGGTCTGGCCGAACGCATAATCGCCGCGTTAGCCGCCGGGCTTGCCCGCCGCGTTGAGGTGTACCGTGGAACTCATCCGCGAACTTGACAACGTGCCGCCCGACCTCAAGGGCGGCGTGCTTAGCGTCGGCGTGTTCGACGGCGTCCACGTGGGCCACCAGAAGGTTCTCGGGCGCGCGGTCGAGCGGGCCCGCCAAGTGGGTGCCGCGTCCGTTGTGTTTACGTTCCATCCGCACCCGCTGGCGGTCCTGCGTCCGGACGATGCGCCGCCGCTTATCCAGACGTTCGGCCGGAAACTGGAACTGATGCGCGAGATCGGCGTTGCCGCCGTCGTCTGGCCGCGCGACGCGACCGCCGTCCTGAAAATGTCCCCCGAGACGTTTGTGCAGGAGGTCGTTTGCGAGGGGCTCGCCGCCGGGGCCGTGGTCGAGGGCGCCGACTTCCGTTTCGGCGCCGGCGGCGCGGGCGACCGCAAGCGGCTCTCGGAACTGGCGGCGGCGTGCGGCTTCGAGGCGGAGTTCGTCGCCGATGTCGAGGTGGACGGCCGGCGCGTCTCCAGCACGCGCATCCGCCGGCTCATCGGTGACGGCCGCGTTGCCGAGGCCGCACGCTGCCTCGGCCGTCCGTACGCCTACGTCGGCACGGTCGTCGAGGGGCGCCACCGGGGCGCGCGGCTGGGGTATCCGACGGTTAACGTGGAGGCGTCGCGGTTTCTGATGCCGGCCGAGGGCGTGTACGCCGGCTGGGCACGGGTGCGCGGAGGGCGATACCGGTCGGCCGTCAGTGTCGGACGCGCGCCCACCTTCGAGACCCATCAACCCGTCACCGTCGAGGCTTTCCTGTTGGATTTCGACGGCGAACTCTACGGCGAGCAGGCGGCCATCGAGTTTGTCGAGTACCTTCGTCCCCAGGAAACCTTCGCCGACGCCGAAGCCCTCAAAGCCCGGATGGCCGCCGACTGCGAGCGGGTGCGCGAACTGCCGGCCGGCGGTTAATGGGGATAGCGCGGTCCGTACGAGCCATAGCCGTGCCTGGGTGGCACCCGGCGCTGTGGTTGGGCGCTCCGCCATAGGGCCTCACTCTTGCTCTCCCGCCTCGTCTGCGCCATACTTGAAGGTGCCCCGGATACGTGACCCGGGTCGCTCGCGGTCCCATCTGAAGGAGGCGAGCCATGAGGTTCGGACGTTTCACGCACGATGCGCCCCGCGCGGTCGGCGTGGCCGCGATCCTGCTCGTTCTTGCGGCGGCGCCGGGATGTTCGACGGTGGCCGAGAGCCCGGCGCCCGCCGAGCCGGAAGCGACGGCGGCGATGCCTCCGGCGGCGAAGCCTGAAAAGGCCGATGCACCCAGCGCCAAGGACGGCGAGGCCAAAGAGAAGAAGTGGACGCCGCCCAGGTTCGCCGCCCGACAGGACGAACGCGACCGTATGGTCGAGACCATCAGGACCTATGGGTGCACGGACAAGGCGGTCCTTGCGGTCATGGCGGCCGTTCCTCGTCACGAGTTCGTCCCCGCCAACGTCGCTTCACTGGCCTACCGCGACAGCCCGCTGCCAACCGCGCACGGTCAGACCATCTCGCAGCCGTACATGGTGGCCGAGATGACGCGGCTGCTGCGTCTGAAGGACGGCGACAAGGTTCTGGAGATCGGCACCGGGTCGGGGTACCAGGCGGCCGTCCTGACGCACTTCACGCCGCACGTTTACACCATCGAGATCATCAAGTCTCTGGCCGAGACGGCCGCGAAGCGCCTCAAGCGCCTCGGGTACGACGTGGTCAAGGTGCGCCACGGCGACGGCCACTTCGGCTGGCCCGAGGAGGCGCCGTTCGACGCGATCATCGGCACCGCCGTCGCGGGGAAGGTGCCGCCGGCCCTTATCGAGCAACTCAAGGTCGGCGGGCGGATGGCCATACCCATCGGGCCGACGCACGGCGTGCAGCGGCTGATGCTGGTCGAAAAGGATGCCCCGGGCCTCGTGCGGCAGCGCTCGATCATGCTCGTGCGGTTCGTCCCGATGCTGCGCGAGGACCCGACGGAGAAGTGACCGGCCGTCGCCTCCGGCCGTTACGGGCCGTCCAGGTCAAGGCCCTGGCTGGTCGCCGCGTAGTAAACGCGACCGTCGGAGGTCGATGTGCTGAGCAGCCTTTCGTCAACGAGTTCCTGGACGTACTTGACGACCTCGTTTCGGTGCAGGCCGAGGCCGCCGGCGATGTCGTCCACCGTGCACGGCCGTCGGCGCAAGAGGTTCAGAACGTCTTCGCGCCGGGCGGCAAACTCGCCTCGTTGGGCGGTTGCCGGATAATCGGCGACTACGGTGGCGGTGCCGCCGAATGCGGCAGCGAGGCGCTGCAACTCCGCTTTCTGTACGGCGAGCGCGGATTTCTCGGCGGGTGGCCGCGTAGCCGTGTTCAGGTGCACGCGATCCGGGCCGATCCTGCGTGCGATCTCGGCAATCCGTTCGACCTCGGCCGGCACGGCCGTGATTCCCCCGAGCAGAAGCACCTCCAGCCAGTACCGGCCGCCGTACTCTTGCCGAAAAGCGATCAGGCCTTCGACCATCCGGTCAAATGCAATGTCCTCGTGAGGCCGATTGACGAGGCGGAACAGACGCTCGTTGCCGACATCCAGAGACGGTACGACAAGGTCGGCCTCCAACAGGCCCGCCCGGACTTCGGGAACCGAGAGCAAAGAGCCGTTTGTCAGGACCGCTACCGGCACGTCGGTCAGGTCTTTGATGCTGCGGATCAGTTCGCCGGGCCTGGAGAAGAGAGTTGGCTCACCCGATCCGGAAAGGGTGATGAAGTCCGGCTTCGTGTCCAGGGTGTCCCTCAGACTCGCACAGACCTCGTTCAGGGGAACCCATTCTTTTCTTTCGGTTGTCTTGCGCGTGGTTCGTCCAAGTTGGCAGTAGATACAGTCGTACGTGCAGACCTTAAACGGCACGAGGTCCACGCCGAGACTGCGTCCGAGCCGCCGCGACGGCACGGGACCGAAGACGTGCTGCGACATCGCGATTACTCCTGTTGCCCGGCGTCAAAGGCGAGCCGCGCACCGACGCCGGACGGCAGATAATCGTCGCCGAAGGCCTCGCTGAACATCTGCCGGGTCGCCTCCCCCGAGCAGTGGCACGGTGCGACCCGGCGTACGCCCAGACGCTTCAGGGCCGCAATGACCTCGGCGATGCGCTGGCGCGACGCCCCGCCCATGTGAAAGCCGCCCAGCACGGCGTGGACCGGCAGGCGGGCGTGCTGTTTCGCGGCTTCGACCATCCGGACGATGCCGGGATGCGCGCAGCCGGTCATGACGATCAGCCCGTGGGCGCCCTTCACGTAGAGCCCCTGTTCCGGGATGCCGCCGTCCAGGACGCCGGTCGTCCAGGCCCCGTCGCAGATCTTCGCTGGGCGTTGCGTTTCGACGAGCGTGGCTCCGGCGTCGCGGACCTGCTGCTTCGGTTTCTGCGGAAACGCTTTCGGCAGGAAGACGCGGACCTTCGGGTTGGCCCGAAGGAACGCGCCGAGCCCGCCGAGGTGATCGGAATGAATATGCGAGATGACGACGGCGCCGATGTCCTTCGGGTCGATCTTACATTTGGCCATATTTGCGAGCAGCAGGCGTCCGTCGCCGCCAGTGTCGAAGAGAATGGTCTCCGGCAGGCCCTGCACGACGCAGGCGAAGCCCCAGGCGGCACCCAGCCGAGGATCAAACGGGTTATTGTCATAGACAATGGTAATCACGAGTCTCCCTCCCGTTTTGGATTTGGCGGTTGGCTTCGACTCGGCCGATGGTGAGCAACGCGCCGACGCGATGACGAAGGCCAGCGCCGCCAGTAAGGCCAGGCGACAACGGCGCCTTGCAACTGATGGTCGCAAGCGCATCTCTCGCCCCTCCTGCGGCCGGCTTCGCGAGCGGCATCAGGTACGCTCCTGCGCATCCGCTGCCTCGTGCCGCTGCTGCACGATCACGCTGTTGGTCCGGCGGCTTTCATGACCTTCGCCACGCGGCCGGTGAAGTCGTCGATCTCCGGCTCGCTCAGGAACCCGACGATCATGGCATCGACGCGCCCCGGTCCCATGGCGAACCGGATCGACTCGTCCTTCTTGAGCGGGTCGTCGCGGAAGCGTCCCTCGCCGATCAGTTTCATGCCGAGGATGCCCTTGCCGGCCGCCTTCAATTTCTTCAGAACCGGCGCCACCTTCTCGGGCGGTCCGTCCATGGCAGCCCCGAAGGCGTTGACCCGGGCGTGGACCACGTCGACCCAGGGGCTCTCGGCGGCGGCGTGCAGGGCGTCGAGCGAGTGGCACGAGACGCCGTGGGCACGGATAATGCCCTTGGCCTTGAGGGTCTCCAGCAGGTCCATCTGGCGCTTCTGTTCGTTGGTCCAGTTTGCGGACGTCTGGCAGTGAATCTGGACGACGTCCACGTAATCGGTGGCCAGTTCCCTGCGGAACCGGTCCAGGAGGACGTCGGCGCCCAAGCGTTCGCGCTCCGGCAGGCCTCCGCGGCGGACCCATATCTTCGAGACGAGGACGTAGGAGTCGCGCGGCATCTTCTTGAGGGCCCGCCCCACGTACGGGTGGGTGCCGTACATGTCGGCCATGTCGAACAGTCGCACGCCGCGCGCATAGGCCGCACGCAAGAGTCCCTCGAACTTTTCGCGGCCGAGGCGTGTCTGGTCCGAGTTTCGCCCCCCGCCTCGCATGCCCGTGCCGAAGCCGACGCGGCTGGGCTTCAGGCCGGTCTTGCCGAGGGGGACGATCTCGAACGGCCCCGGCGGCCCGCCGTCGGGGCGCTTGGCGTCGGCGCCGGCGCATCCGAGGATCATGCCCCCGGCACCGGCGAGGGTCGAGGTCAGGAACTTGCGGCGGTCCATTTTCATCGCGATAGCCTCCAGCAGGGGTCCGTTACCGGATAACTATACGCCCTGACCGCTCCGGCGGGAAGTCCAAAGGCGAATTCGGCCGAGGGCGCGCCCCCGGCCTGCGCCAGGCGCGGTCGAGGGTCGTACAGCCCGCTGGAATCTGCTATAGTGGCCGTGACGCATGGGGAACCGACGAATGCGAAGCAGGCGATGGTTCTGGCTGTCGGCGGCGTGCCTGGTTTGGGCGGGCGGCTGCTCGCACGTCAACTACACGTCGCCGGAGCGTTACGAGCACGGCCTGGTGGTGTGCCTGAGCGGTTCGGGCCGCATGATGAACGAGGTCCACAACCTCCGCCGCGGGCTGGCCGACGGCGACGTGGATTGCGCCATCGAGGTGTTTGAGTGGTCGCGGTTCATGCTCGACCTGACAAGCGTCGAACAGAAAAAAGGCTTGGCCTCCCAACTGGCCCGTCGCATCGAAACGTACCAGAAGGTCTATCCCGGCCGCCCGGTCCACCTGCTGGGCGTGTCGTCGGGAACCGGGCTGGTGGTCTGGGCCCTGGAGGACCTTGCCCCGGGTCACCGTGTCACCATCGCGGTGCTGATCGCGTCGAGCCTGTCGCGCACCTACGACCTGACGGCGGCTCTGAATCACCTGGACGGCGTCGCATACAACTTCCACAGCCCGATGGACTTGGTGTCGGGCGCGAGCGTGGTCATCCATAGCGTGGACGGCCGGCACGGCGTTGCCGCGGGCTTGTCGGGATTCCGGCTGCCCGACGACACCGACGAACGCACACGCGCGGTGTACGAGGAGAAACTCGTCCAGGTCGGCTGGCGGCCGGCCGATACGCTCACCGGCAACGTCGGCGACCATCTCGGCGCCACGCGCCCCGCCTATGTCCGTGAGCACATTGCGCCGCTGGTGCGTGGCGAGCGCGACCACGGCGGCGATGCCTCGCCATAAGTGCCCATCTTACAAGCCGTCCGGCCATCGCGCCATCCTCGTTTGACCCGGAATGTGAAGTATCCGGGTTAAACCTCAATGAAATCGTCCTGCGCAGTGGCCGTGCACGTGCCGATAAACTCAAGCCCGCCCTGCAAAATCGGGGATATAAAGGTAGAGCGTCCGCCGGCCCGGTACGGGTTCGTATGGGCAGGTGTTCAGCGCGGCGCTCGCGCGGCCGAGAGGCCCGCGGGAGGAGAACGTTTATCGCACCCGAAGGCGAAGAGATCAGCCGATGCGCAGCCGGTCCGCAAGAGGCTTCACGCTGATGGAGTTGCTCCTCGTGGTCATTATCCTGGGGCTGCTCGCCATCGTGACCGTACCGCGGCTTGGGAGCATGGCCGGCGACTCCCAAGCCAACACCTGCCGCCAGAACATTGCCATCATCAACTCCCAGATCGAACTTTGGGCCACCCAGAACGACTCCTGCTACCCCCAGACCCACAACGAGTTCGTCGAAAACATCCTGGAAAACCAGGACATCTTCCCGGACAAAGCCCCCACGTGCCCTTATGGCGAGGCCTACGTGTACGATCCAGCCAAGACCCGCATCGTGCCCCACAACCATAACAGGTTCGGCACCGCCAACGTCACCGCCGAGCCGCTGGAGGGCGAAGGCGCTGGGACTGCCGAGCCGTAGCGCCGCCCAGCCGCATGAGATGTGCCGCAGACCTTCTGCCCCCCGCCGGAGCCGCCGGACGTTCGAGATGCCGGCGTCAAACGCCCAACGACCGACGGCGGGCAACGGCTGCAGCGTCGGCCTCAGCGTGGCTTGCGCGTCTTGGGCTTGTGCGGCGTGTACGGACCGCCGTAGGCGTCGCGGAGCTGGTCGCAGCGTGTTCGCATCGTCTTGAGGACGGCGGCGCAGGCGGGGTCGGCGGCGAAGTTCTTCCGTTGGTCGGGGTCGGTCTTCAGGTCGTGGAGGAACTCGTAGACCGGCTTCTGCTCGAAGTACCGGGCGTAGACGTATCGTTGGCCGCGGACGCCCTCCCACTTGGGGATGGCCGCGGTGTCCATCAGGTGTTCGCAGAAAAAGTCGGTCCGCCAATCGGGCGGCGTCCGGCCCTCGAGCAGCGGCACCAAGCTGCGGCCGCGGTAATGCTCCGGCACGCCCGCGCCGGCCAGGTCGAGCATGGTCGCCGGCAGGTCGATGTTCAGTGCCGCCGCGTCGGCCAGCGTTCCGCGTTTCGATTGCGGCAGGCGGGGGTCGTAGACGATGAGTGGCACCCGCAGCGACTCCTCGTAATGGGACCACTTCCCCGCAAAGCCGCGCTGCCCCATGTAGTACCCGTTGTCGCCTGTGTAGATGACGACGGTGTCCTCGTCCAGGCCCTGCTCCTTGAGTTCGGCCAGCACGCGGCCGATGGCGCGGTCCACGCCGCTGATCATGCGGAAATACGCTCGGATGTTCTTCTGGTATTTCTCCGGCGTGTCCCACCGCCAGAAGAATCGTTTGCGGTTGAGCGAGGTCTTGAGGAACTCCGGCTGGCTCTCGAACACCTCCGGCTCCGACAGCCGGGGCGGCGGCACGGTCACGTCGTCGTACATCCCGTCGACCGCCTTCGGCCATGGGAAGTGGTTCTTCTTGTCCCCGTCCTCGGCGTGCACGGCATTCAGGCTCACCGAGAGACAGAACGGCTGCTCGCGGGGAGCGGAGCGGATAAACGCGATGGCCCGGTCGCCCGCCAGTTCCGTCTCGTGTCGCAGCGAACCGTCCGCCTGCTTCTTGAAGTAGGGGTTGCGGCCCATGGGCTGGAAGGAGTCGAACATCTCCTCCTTCATCCCGGCCGGAACCGTGACGCCGAACTTGCCGATGAAGCCCGTACGGTAGCCGGCCTTTCGCAGCAGCGTGGGATAGGCGGCGGCCACATAATCCTTCGGGATGGGCGGCGTGCCGAAGGTGAACCGGTGCGTCCGCTCGTGGAGGCCGGTGAAGATCGACGCGCGGCTGGCGGCGCAGATGGACGTGGTGACAAACATGTTGACGAACCGCACGCCGCGCGAGGCCAGAGCGTCCACGACCGGCGTCTTGAGGATCGGATGACCCGCGCAGCCAAGCGTGTCGTTGCGCTGGTCGTCGATCAGGAAGAACACGATGTTCGGCCGCCGGGCACCGGCCGCAGCGACACCGCTCCGGCCCGGCAGCGCCATGGCAGCCGCCCCCGTCCCCACCGCCTGAAGGAAACGTCGCCTCGACATCATTCACTCACCTCCTCGGTTGCGTATGCGGCAAGACCCTTGAAAGGGACCGTGTCGGATGTACCGGCATTCGTCATAGCGGCCGATTGTACGGCACGTGGATGGGCGGCACCAGGCGCATTTCCTGGGTTCCGGGCAGCCGGCGGGCGGGGGATACACGGGGAGCCCGTGGGGCCGTTGAAAAACACGTGTGCCACGACCGGTCCCATTCGGCAGGCTCAGGGCAGGCTTGCCCGGCCGTGCTTGCTGCGTATGCGCCAGGGGCGATTCCTATGTCGCACAGCGCCGCTTGAGGGAGTTCTTCAACAGCCCCACTGCCCCTACTTGCCGCTATTTCCGACCTTTTTCTCGTACTTGATGCTGCAACCGAATGCTTTGGTCTCGGCTTGCGGCGCCTTCTTGCCGGCAAGCAGGGCATCCAGGGCGTCGCGGACGCAGTGGTTGTCCACTTTGTCGGGCTTCTTGTTGTTGTCGATGGCGCCCCGGTAGGCGATCTTGCGGTCCTTGTCGAGGATGAAGGCGTGCGGGGTAACCTTGGCCCCGTAGTCGTGGCCCATTTTCTGGCTCGGGTCATAGATGTACGGGAAGTTGAATTTCTTGGCCTTGGCACGCTGTTTCATCTTGTCGAGCCGATCCGATGGGATGTTGTTCACATTGACCGCGATCAACTGCACGCCCTTGGGTCCATAATCCTTCTGTAGCGCCACCAAGCGGTCTTCGTAGGCCACGGCCACCGGACAGTGGTTGCAGGTGAACACGAGCACGACCGCCTTGGCCTTCTCGTAGTCGGCCAGGCTGTGCTCCTTGTCGTCCACGCCGATGATGCCCGACCAATCAGGCGCCCGGTCCCCGACCTTAGGAGCCTTAGCGGCACCGCTGCCGACAACCAGCAGGGCGACCGCCACAATCATGAAGACGAGTGTGCACTTGCGTGTCATGCCTGGGTCCTCCTCAATCGACGTACTATGGAAAGCCACTCGCCACGAGCCGTGCCAACAGCCCGGACGGTCCTCGGCAATCTGGGGCCATCAGAGCCAATCACCTGTTTCTCGACCACGCAGGCCACTGCTGCAGGCGCGCGTCAACGAGCGTGACAACCGCATCGGGCTGCCGCGCATAGCGTTTGGATAACCGGGCCCTACCCCGTTTTAGGGCGGAGGGGTTCCCAGGCGGGGATCTTCTTGGCGGCCTCGTCGGATTGGAGCCATTTCTGCCAGGCGGCCTGGTTGTAGCCGAAGTCCTTGCCGGTCAGTTTCTTGAGGGCGGCCAGGACCTCGGGGTGCTCGGTCCGGACGCGCTGGTACTTGGGTATCATCTGCCCGTGCTGTGTCATGGCGATGGTCGTGGCGACATCGACGATGTCGACCTCGGGCAATTCGATAAAGGCCCTGGCGACACCTCCAAAGCCCACCGCCTCGATCGGGATCTGCCGGAACGGCAGCCGGGCGCCCGCCATCTGGGCCCGGATGTCGAGTTGCATCGTGCCGCTCCAGATCTCGCCGCCCACCATCCGGACGTCTTCGGTGACGAGCCGGTCGAGGAGCAGCCAGACGGCGCGTTTCTCATCGAGTTCCGCCAGGGCGGTGGCGGCGCGGGCGCGGATGACCGGCACCTCCTGCATCGCCAGGTGCGCCATGAGGCGTTGGGTGGGCTTTTCGCCGCTGTAGGTTTTCAGGGCGTTCACGGCGCGGCGGCGATGGGGTGCGCTGCCGTCGCCGACGGCAATCTCCTGCAGGTACGCCTGGGCCACGTCCGAGTTGGCCGAGGCCAGTTCCGTCAGCGCCTCGATCAGCAGGCCGCGATACCGCGCATTGGGGCCGTACAGGACGCTGACCATCGGTCCGACGGCGGCCTCGTCCTTGATGGCGAGGATCTTCTGGCGGCCCTTCTGGAACTCGGCGGGGGTGTTGGAGCGCAGGTGGCGAATCTCGATGAGGCGGACCTTCTTAAGCCAACCGGTGTAGGCGGCGTCGGCGCTCTGTTTGCTGTCGGCGGCTGCGGCCGCGCGAGCGCCGAGCGCCAGCACGGCGACGATCAGGCAAACAGATACCGGGCGTCTCATGGTATCGGCTCCAGCGCGCAGGCCATGGGTCCAGCGTTCTATTATACGACCAGGCGCGGCCGCGCGGGATGGATTTCCGCGGCGCGGTCACACCCCGTCGGGGGCGAGGCGGTCGGCCTCGGCGGCGCCCACCTTCAGGGCCTGCCTGTTGAGGTCGAGGATTTCGCGTTTGCCCGGATCGGTGCCGAGTTTCTTTTCGAGCAGTGCCACGAGGTCTTTCTCTGCGGCCAGGTTTTTGAGTTTCGTCAGCGCCCCGAGCATGACCATGTTGGCCACGCGGACGTTGCCGATCTTGTTGGCGAGGCCCGAGGCGTCGATCCCCAGCAGCCGCGCGTCGCCGTGCGCATCGGTCGGTTCGACCATGCCGGCGTTGGCGAGAACCAGGCCGCCGGGCGCGACGATCGGCGCGAAGCGGTCGTACGACATCTGGTTCATGACCACCAGGGTCGTCGCCTCCTCGACGACGGGCGACGCGATGGGCCGGTCGCCGACGCACACGTGGCAGTACGCCGTCCCGCCGCGCACCTCCGTGCCGTAGGACGGAAAGTAGGTGACCTCGTGGTCGTGCATGAGGAGTTCGGCGGTGAACTTGCCGAGGGTCATCAGCCCCTGTCCGCCGAAGCCCGAGAAGATCATTCGTTCGTCCAACGTCACCCTCCTCTGCCGCGGTCGTCGACGAGGCGGCCGATCTCGAACCCGGTTGACACGGGCATCCCGCCACACCTACCATAGATTATGGCGCCGCCGCGAAATCGGCAAGGGCAATCCCGAAAGGAGCATGCGATGGTGCGACTATCCCGCCGCGACGCCCTGCGCAGTATCGGACTGGGCGGACTGAGCCTAGCCATGGCCGCCACCGGTTGTGGCACAGACGAAGGAGAATCCGGGATGGAAGAGACCGAAACCCCTGCGGGTCCCCAGACGTATGCTCTGCCGCCGCTGGCGTACAAGTCGCTGGAGCCCGTAATCGACGATGCGACCCTCGCGCTGCACCACGACAAGCACCACGCAGGGTACGTCAAGGGGACGAACGCCGCCGTCGAGGCCCTCCAGCAGGCCCGCGCCGCCGGCGACTACCAACTCATCAAGAACCACGAACGGGCGCTGGCCTTCCACGGCTCCGGCCACGCCCTGCACACGCTCTACTGGACGAGCATGTGGCCGGGCGGGCGGGGGCAGCCGTCGGCCGAGATGAAGGCGGCCGTTGAGGACTCGTTCGGAAGCGCCGAGAAGATGCTGGCCCAGTTCGCTGCGGCCACCAAGGCCGTGGAGGCCAGCGGGTGGGGTGTCCTGGCGTGGGAGCCGCTGGGCAAGCGGCTGGTGGTGCTCCAGGCCGAGCGGCACCAGGACCTGACCGTCTGGGGCTGCGTGCCCCTGATGGTCTGCGACGTGTGGGAACACGCCTACTACCTGAAGTACCAGAACCGCCGGGCCGAGTACGTGGACGCATGGACCAAGATCATCGACTGGGACTCGGTGAACCGGCGCTTCGCGGCGGCGGTGGCTTGACGGCCACAAGGGCGGCGGCCGGCAGGCGCACCACCAGAAGCCAAACGCGTCGTCTCACGCCGCTGCCCCTTCGTTGGTGCGCACCAGACACACTTGGCCGTCATTTTCCGGCGAGAATCCGGTCGAGCCGCTTCGATTTCTCTTCCAGCGACAGGCCGCCGCTGCCCTCGATCGTCATCCAGCCGTTGTAGCCGACCGCGTCGAGGGCTCCTCGGACGACGGGCCAGTTGACGCTGCCGTCGCGGATGGCAATGAACTTGCCGCCATGTGAGTCCGGGTTCAGTTTGAAATCCTTGACGTGGCACTTGGCAATGGCCCGTCCCAGGGCCCGGATGAACTGCTCCGGCGGCGCGTACTTGACGTGGTTGCCGATGTCGAAGTACGCCTGCACCCACTTCGAGCCGCACAACTTGATGAGGTGGGCAAAGACGGCCGGCTTCACCCACAGGTTGTTCCAGACGTTCTCGATGGCGATGACGACGCCGGTCTTCTCGGCGGCGGGGATGAGTTTCTTGACGGCCTTGATCGTCGTGTCGGTCGCGTGGTCGTGGGCCGCCATGTAGTCCTTGAACGGTTCGTTGTCTCCCTTGACCACGCGCGCCAGGTGCCCGTTCCCCTCGTCGAACGCAATGTCGAACTCCCAGGGCTGGGGCATCTTCACGCCGCCGATACGGCAGGGAACCAGCAGGATGGTGCCGGCGCCGTAGCCCTGTGCGGCGCGCAGGGCCGTCTCGGTCTTGGCGATGGTGGCCGCGACCTTGGCGGCGTCCTTGCTGTTGAACTGCATCCACCCGCGCAGGACCGAGTGGATGGTCATGCCGACCTTTTCGGCTATCTTGCGGCAGTCCTCGGCGTCGGCGGGGGAGACGTCGGCGGCCTGGGTCTCGACGCCGTCGAACCCGGCGGCCTTCAGTTTGGCCAGATTCTTCTCGCTCGGTTTCCCGCAGATGAGGGCCTTCTTGAGCGTGGTCTTGAACTCGCCCGCCCCCAGGCGCCGCGCAGCCACCAGGCCCAGCCCCGCTGCCGCAGACGTTGCCAGAAACTCCCGCCGATTGACGGCCTTCTTCATCACGAGGTTCTCCTCCCATGCAGGCCGGGACAACGTCCCGGCAATCACTTTGGCGTATGTTTGCGCAGCCCTTCGACAATCTCGCGGGCCACCTCGATGACGGTCCCGTGCCGGTGGCCTTTGGGGAACGCCATCTTTCGCGAAACGTCTTCCCAGGTCACGAGGTCGCGGCTCCTGGCGGCCCCGTAATAGTGCGGCTTGGCGTAGTGGTCGAAGTAGACGAGGTAGTCCCGGCCGATCCGGATGGCCGACGGCCCTTCGACCCACGAGAGGGTGAACGGTTCCGATGCCTTCGACCACGGTCCCTCGGGCGTCGGGCCGGTGGCGATCCGCAGGTTCTTCCTGACGGGCTGGCGGGTCTCGTCCTTGACGATCAGGTGGTATGTCTTGCCGACCTTCAGGATGGTGCCGTCGATGACGTTGAACCCGCCGTCGTAGAAGAGGCGCGTCTTGCTGAACGTCCGGAAGTCCGGCGTGGTCTTGTAGTACATGCGGTGGTTGTGGCCGCCGTCGCCGGACTTGTCGGTTTCGGGGAACCGGCCGGGGATGGTGGTGGACCAGTAGATGAGCCACTGCCGCTTGGCCGCGTCGTAGAACAGTTCCGGCGCCCAGGCGTT
>CAZIJC010000088.1:0-18691 GCA_964539385.1 uncultured Anaerolineales bacterium
GAACAGCCGGTGCTTGATGCCGGCGTTCCACTCGTCGCAGATGTTCTCGGCCTTGGTGAATCCGTTCCGATCCAGCGCCTTTCGGACGCGGACGGCCGCCTCGCGGTACACATGCGGATTCAACTCGCCTCGCCCGCCGTAACTGTGCCACGAGAAGAAGTCGAGCGGCGCCTTGTGGTCGCGGCAATAGCGGATGAACCCCTCGATCCACGCTTCGCGGAGGCCGCCGGTGCACGCCGGGCCGCCCACCTTCAGTTTCGGATGGTGCGCCTTGATCGCCTTGGCCGCCTCTTCGTACATCGCGTAGTACTGCTCGGGCGTGCCGGTCCAGAACTGCTCGCGCAGGTCGGGCTCGTTCCAGATTTCCCAGTACGTGATGGGAAACTTAAAGCCGTTTGCCCAGCCCTCGGTGTAATGGCGGACCGTCCCTACGCAGATGCGGGCCCACCGCCGGAAGTCGTCGCGGTCGGCACGATGGACGATGCGGTCGTCCGGCGCGCGGATCGTACCGGGCGGGTCGTTGATCATCGGGCGCCGCCCGGGCGGGCCTTTCCAACTCGTGCCCAGGCGGAACATGCACCGGAAGCCCCGCTCGCAGATGGCCTTGATCCGGACGTCGGACGAAGCGAAATCGTAGGCCGCCGGATCGTCCGGGTCGGCCTTGAAGTCCGGAAAGATGACGTGCCAGTCGGTGGGCCCGTAGAAATCGTGCGTGCGGATGAAGTCCACGCCGACGGAGCGCAGGCTCTCGGTGTGGTCGGCGGCCACGTTGTTCGTCTCGCGCGCCCACGAGAGCGGCCCGCGGTTGACGCCGAGGAGCGAGCGGATCGTGCCGACCGTCTTGCCGCAATCCACCTCCAACGTCTTCGTACCCTCGCCGTAAGGCCTGCCCGGCGGCCGGCTGTCGCGCGTCGGTGGAAGCATGCCCGGGCGAGCGGGGCGCGGAGGGCGCGGCTGTGCGAAGGTCGTGGCGCAGGTTGCGACCGTCAGAACGCCGATCAGCAAGGAGCGAGACACGGAGTGCATCGTGTGACCCCCTTTCGTCAACAAGCATCCCGGCCGGGACGCGTGCCGATCAAAAGGCCCTGCCCCTACTCGCCGAACACCGTCACCTTGTTCAGGTGGAGCGTGCCCCGGCCGGGAAGGCCGATCTTGATGTACGCGCCCTTCACGTCCTTGCCGGCGTCAACGAGCCATTCCGGCTCGACCGATTTGGCCTTCCAGATTTCCTTCCAACGCTTGCCGTCGCGCGAAACCCAGACGGTCAGCCCCTTGGCGCGTTCGTGAAAGCCCTCCCGTCGGTTGCGTATCCGTAGGAATCGGATGGTGCGCTCCTTGTCGAGTTTGACGATGATGTGCGGCCGGTCGGCGCCCTGGGCGGAATGAAAGGCGTGGGGCTTCTGCTTGGGGTCGTCGCCGGAGAGCAGAAACGCGTTGTCGAGGTTGAAATTCGCGTTGCCCGGATGACTCACCTGGTAGAGGGCGTCGCGTGAGATCTCCTTGCACCCGGCGTGTTGCTTGAGGGGCGTTTTTGAGGCTTGCGGCTTGATCCAACCGCCGGCGGCTTTGCTCGTCCGGCCCCTTCGCTTCGGCCTCTTCGACTTCTCGGCATACTCATGGGAGATCGTCTCGGCCTTCTTGCGAGCCTCCGCGTCGTACTCCCAGAACTCCTCTACTATTCTTTTGACCTCCGGAAACGCATCGTCGGTGTCCTTGTACGTGCGGCGCAGGTCGGCCAACTGCTTCTTGAGTCCCGCGACGACGCCCTTGTAAGCGGGGTCGTCGTACACGTTGTTGACCTCCTTGGGGTCCTTCACCAGGTCGTACAGTTCCCAAGCCGGTGGCGTGCGGTTGCCGCCGCTTGTCGTGCAACCGTAGTAGAAGATGAGTTTGTGCGTCTTGGTGCGGATGCCGAAGTGCGCGGGGTTCCAGTGATGGGCCAGGTGCATCCAGTAACGGTAATAGGCCGCCTTTTTCCAGTCGGGCGGCTCGGCGCCGGTTTCGAGGATGGACTTGAAACTGCGCCCCTGCATGTAGTCCGGCACCTTCACGCCGGCGAAGTCCAGTATCGTGGGCCCGTAATCGACGTTCTCGACGATCGCGCCGGTGCGCGAACCGGCCTTGATGGTCTTGGGGTAGCGCACGAGGAACGGCATCCGCTGCGACTCGTCGTACATCCAGCGTTTGTCCTGGTAGTCGTGCTCGCCAAGCATGAAGCCCTGGTCGCCGGTGTACATGAGAAGCGTGTTGTCGAGGATGCCCTCGGCCTTCATATAGTCGAGGAACCGCTTGAGGTTGTCATCGACCCCCTTGACGCAGCGGAGGTACTTCTTGAGATACGTCTGGTAGGCCAGCCGCTTGGCCTCCTCGCCGGAGAGGTTAGCGTCCTTGGCCCAACCCCTGGCGTAGTTGCGGAAGGCGTGCCGCCGCCCGATCGACGTGCCGATGTACGGCACGAGTTCGTCGTTGTAGCCGCGCGTGGCCATGGAACCGAAGTTCGGCTGTTTCCACATGCTTTCCGGTTCGGGAATGTCCACGTCGGCCAGATAGTTGTCGTACCGCCTGGCGTTCTGGAACATGTCGTGCGGCGCTTTGAAGTGGTACATGAGGAAGAAAGGCCTGGTCCTGTCGCGGCCCTTGAGCCACGCCAGAACGCTGTCGGTGATGCAGTCGGAGGAGTGGCCGGTCATCTTGACCATGTTCTTCGGCCACTGGCCCTTGCCCTTCTCGCGGAACGACGGGTCGAAGTAGGAGCCCTGGCCGGGCAGCACCTTGTAGTAGTCGAAGTTGGGTTCCAGTTTCAGGTGCCACTTGCCGATCATGGCCGTCAGGTAGCCGGCCTTTCTCATCTCGATAGCAAGGTACTGGTTCTCGGGCGCCAGTTTGCCGCCGAGGTCAAGGACGCCGTTCACAATGCTGTACTGGCCGGTCATGATGCAGGCGCGGCTGGGGGTGCAGATGGAGTTGGTGCAGAAGGCGTTCTCCAGGAGCACGCCGTCGCGGGCCAGCGTGTCGATGACCGGGGTGGGATTGAGTTTCGCCAGACGACCGCCGTAGGCCCCGATAGCGTGGGCCGCATGGTCGTCGGACATGATGAAGATGATGTTGGGCCTCTCGGCCGATTTTCCGGCGGCATGGCTCACCGACGGCAGCGTCAGCGCCGCGGCGCCCAAGCCCATTGCCTTCACGAACTCACGGCGTGTCTGCACGGTTCTGTCCTTTGCGCTGAGAGTGCCCTCGTCGCACGCGGTGCCGGTACGCCCTGACCCATCTCCGCCTTATGTCATCCTCACCGTACCTCTGCGGGGCGAACACACTGCGGCTACTTGTCCATCTGCTCGACGACAAACATGTGCCGGCGGCTCACAACGTAGAGGCGGCCGTTCGCCGCCACGGGCGACGCCCACATGGCTCCCGGCAGCCGAACCTCGCCGATGACGCGTTTCTCTTTGCCGGCGGCCAGAACGCAGAAGTCGCCCTTGATCGTGCCGATGTACACCTTGCCGTCGGCCACGAGCGGCGAGGCCCAAATCTGGCCCTGCAACTTGTGCACCCAGTACGGCTTGCCGGTGCGGGCATCCACACAGTGAACCTGCCCCGAACTATCGGCAACGTAGACGAGACCGTCGCGGACCGCCGGCGTCGACAGGCTGTGCCGCGAAAGGTCGTACGACCACACCTGGCCGCTGCGGGTGATGTCGCCGCTGCCCGAGGCCTCGATGCACTTGAGCCAGGCTTCGTGCTTGCCGTGCCACGGGTCGCCGCCCGCCGTCACGTACACGCGACCCTCGCAAAAGACCGGCATGCCGATGATGGTGCTCGGGCCTTCCTGGCGCTTGTCCTGCCAATTGAGGATGTTCTTCTTCGGCGCGTCGGGGTCGCAGTCGAATCGCCAGACGGTCCGGAGTTTGGCGGGGCGACCGTCGGCCGATGGTCCGCTGACCGGCTCGAAGGCGTAGACGATGGCGTCGCCGCCCCCGAAGACGATGAGTTCCCGCCCGCTCGCCTTCCCCGCGGCACACGACGACCACATGCTGTGGATGATCCGCGGCGCGAGGTGCTCGTCGTCGGTGGCGACCAGGCGGCCGCTCGTCTTATCAACCACCACGATGCTGGGAGCGTCCGGCGCGAGGCCGAAATGCGTGTTGCTCACGCCGTTCGACGTGCTCGCGTAAACGAACTGCCCGTCGATGAGCACGGAACAGTGGCACCCGTCGTGCTGGCGTGAACCCACCTCGGCCATCATGTCGAACGCCCAGATGATGTCGGCGTCGGTCTTGAGGACCGCGAGGGGTTTCTGACTGCGGCGGGCCATGCGCTTCCCTTCATCGACGCACGGCCCGTCGTTGCCGTCGGCCTGACCGTCGAGGTCCAGGCACAGCACCTCGGCCCGGTTGCCGACGATATAGACGCGCTTCCCCTGGACGGATGCGGGCGAGCAGATGCCGATGTTCGTCCAGTCCAGATACGGGTCGCGTGCCAGTTTCGGGCACACGAGTTGCCAGAGCAACGCCCCGTCGGCCTCGCTGAAGCACATCAGCACGCCGCGGTCGCCCTGGTGCCTCGCATCGCGCGGGAACCCGTTGTTCGTGCCGACAAGCACTTTGCCGCTCACGATGACCGGCGTACCGTAGGAGACGCTTCCGAGCCGCACGGCCCACCGCACGTTCTTCCCCGTTCCGCGGACCATCTCGCCGGTATCGGAATCGAACTCAGGCGGCTCGAAGGAATCGGGCAGGCCCGTCTCGTCCGAGACCATGTTGCGCGACCACGCCTGACCCCACTGGGGCTGGTCGGCCGCGCCGAGCGGCGCCGGCAGCGCCAGAAGGTTCGCAACTCCAACCAACAGGACGACGGTTCGGACGACGGTTCTCATTCTTTTTCTCCATCATCACCCCCCTGCCGCACGCAACAGGACCCGTGCATTATAGAGAATCAGGACCGCAGGTGAAGCGCCGGCACGAGTCGTTTGGCACGACAAGGGCTGCGATTCGGCCTTGTCACGGGTCCCCGCGCGGCGGTATCCTTTGGTGGGCACCACTGCTGAGGCGATAGCGCTATGAAGAGTCTGGCTCTCGCGGCTGTTCTGGCGACGGCGGTGCTGACGGCCGGCGGAGCGTGCTTCGGCGCGGGGCTCGACTCGACCGGCAACACCGACGGCGTGCTGACCTGGCAACTCGGGACGGTCGAAGCAGGCCGGTCGGTCCGCGAGGTCGTGCTGTTCGCCTTCGACTCCTCGCACGAGAAGGTGGCGAAACGCGCCGAGCAGGCGCGGCACGAGTTTGCGAATCTTCCGGACCCCCCGCCTGTCCCCGCCGGCGCGGGGCCCCAGCCAACCGCCTGGATCAAGAACGATTCGACCGACTTCGCCCTCGAGGGCCCCGGCCACTTCTTCTGGGAAGGCAAGCGGCAGAGCCTCACCTCCAAGCGCGGCGGCCAGTGCAGCCGCTTCGGATGGTACGTCCACTACACGGCCGGCGGCGCCGACCGCCGTGCCGGAACGCCGATCACCGGCAACGGGACGCCCGAGAACCTGAAGATTCTCCAGCCCGCCGCCGCAGTCGCCGAAGACCAGGCCGTTGCGACCGTCGAGACGGCCGACGGGCGGCTGCGCATCCGCATCCGCGCCCTCATGCGCAAAGGCAACACGGCCGCCGTCGAGTTCGTCTTGACGAACGTCGGCCAAGCCCCGCTTGCGGACGTGCGCCTGTCGGCTTACGCAAACCTCGAAGCCGCCCACGATCACGAGAACGATTACTCGACGCTCGACGCCCGCACCGGCGGCGTGCTGACGGTCGATCCACCTACGGGCACCTGCCTCGTCATGGCGGGTCTCGCGAACGCCGCGACGGGTTACAGCGGCAACTGGCCGTCGCAGAAGCAACTCGCCGGCGCCGCCGGAACGCCCGCCGGCAAATGGAAAGCCTTCACCGCCATCCCGGCCACAGCGAAGAAGGCCGTGGCGAGGGCACGGCGCCTCAGCGGCATCTACGCGCAGTACGCCCCTGCGCCCGAGGTCCTGCCGGTCCTTCCCGAGACGCGCACGTTGACGGCGGACGAGGCGAGGACGATTCTGGAACGCGACTGGATCCTCCAGGCCGAAGGCAAACCGCTTGCCGCCCGCGCACGCCAGGAAATCACCTGGGCGAGGGAACTTGCGGCGCGACTGGCGAAGCACACAACCGCCCCCGACCTCTCGGCCGACCTGACGGAACTCTCCGGGTTGGAGAAGCGCCTGGCGGGCCTCGGCCCGAAGTCCGACCCGGCCGCCGCACGCCAACTCTATCTGGCCGTCCGGCGCGCCAAACGCCACATCATGTTCGCCAACCCCGTCATCGATTTCACGCAAGTCCTCTTCATCGACAACCCGTACCCCCAGGGCCGCGAATGGCCGCACCAGGCCAGGCACCGCAACGGCATGATGGCCGTGCCGGGCGGGCGGCTTCTGGTCCTGGACGGCCTCTCGCCGGGCGGCAGAATCCGCAAACTCGCTCCCGACTGGCCCGGGTCGTTCTGGAAGGCGGACCTCTCGTTCGACGCCAAGCGGGTCCTCTTCTGCTTCTGGCGAAACGACGAGCCGTCGTTCCACCTGTACGAGGTCAACATCGACGGCTCGGGTCTCAGGCAACTGACCCATGGACCGTACGACGACCTCGACCCCATCTATCTGCCCGACGGCCACATCATGTTCATCACCACGCGGTGCAACACGTACGTCCGGTGCATGCCGTACACGTACTCGTACATCCTGGCCCGCTGCGACGCCGACGGCGGGAACATCTATCTTGTGAGCCGCAACAACGAGCCGGATTGGTGCCCCGCGCTCTTGAACGACGGTCGCATCATCTACTCGCGATGGGAATACCACGACAAGGCCCTCTGGCGGATTCAGAGCCTCTGGACCGTCAACCAGGACGGGACCAACGTGACGACGTTCTGGGGCAACCAGAGCGTGTGGCCGGACCACCTGACCGAGCCTCAGCCCATCCCCGGAAGCCGGCGCGTCATGTTTACCGGACTTGCGCACCACAACTGGTTCGCCGGCTCGATCGGCATCATCGACCCCTCGAAAGGCTTCAACTTCCCGGACGGTCTGACGAAGGTGACACGCGAGACGCCGTGGCCGGAATGCGGACGGCCGCCCGTCGATCCGCCCGAGAAAGAGAACTACCACACCGCCGGCCGCTTCACCGCGTACAAGACGCCCTGGCCGCTCTCGGAGCAAGACTTTCTCGTCTCGGCCCGCAGCCGCGAGCGCGGCGACAAGTTCCTGCTCTACCTGATGGACACGCACGGCAACCGGGAACTCATTTACGAGGGCGTCTACAACATCTGGCACGCCATGCCGGTCCGCCCCCGCCGCCGGCCGCCCGCCCATTCCGACCGCGTCGCCTGGCCCGGCACCGGCAAGGACCGCACCGAGCCGAAGCCGGGGGTCCTCTATAGCACAAACGTCCGCCAGAACGTGCCGGAACTGGCGGCCGCCAAGGTCACGTTCCTCCGCGTCATTCAGATGGATTCGCGTACGTACTCGCTGTGGACGCGCGACGGCCGATTCTCAGGACCCGTCGTCTCGGTCCTCCAGGACGACGGCGTCAAGCGAATCCTGGGAACCGTGCCCGTCGAGGCCGACGGCTCGGTCCACTTCAAGGCGCCGCCTGGCGCGGCGCTGCACTTCCAACTCCTCGACGAGCACTACCGCGCGATCCAGACGATGCGGTCGTTCGTCGGCGTGATGCCCGGCGAGAAGCGCGGCTGCGTCGGCTGTCACGAACTGCACACGGTCACGCCGCTTAACCAGCGCGGCACGGCGATGCGGCACGAGGCGTCGGACCTCGTGCCGCCGCCATGGGGCACCGAGAGCATCTCCTACAAGCGGATGGTCCAACCCGTCCTCGACCGGTACTGCGGCAAGTGTCACCAGGGCGACGGCAAGGGACGCAAAAAACTCGACCTGACGCTGCGCCCCGGGCGCGGCATCTTTCCGGAGCCGTACCTGACGTTGGTCGGCCCGGTCGGCCCCGGCCTGAACCGAAAGCCCCACACGCCCGGCATCGCGGGGGCGCTGATGTGCGAGAACTACGCTTACAGCGACCCCGCCAGTTACGCCACCACGCCGCCGATGCGGCACCTCTCCTGCACCAGCCGCCTCGTCGAGATCGCCATGAGCGGCAAGCACAACGACGTGAAGGTTGACCCGGTGAGCCTGCGGCAACTGATCGCCTGGGTCGATGCCAACTGCCCGTATCGAGGCGACGACGACATCCGGGCGCTGCCGGACCCGTCGTTCGCCGGCATCGAGAACCTGCCGATACCCCCGCGTATCCGGACCGCGCCGCACATCGCGCGGCCGTAACCGTTTGCACAACCCGCGGTTTGCGGGTATCATTACGGTGAGGAAAAGCGGAGGAGCCCCATGCTGCGAACCGTGTCCCTCGCAGTTGTCGGATGCCTGCTCCTGGCCACGTCGGCCCCGGCCGGCCGCGTGACCACCCAGTCCGACGCCGCCGGCGCGGTGGACGGCGTCAAGAACGGCGGCGCCGCCTTCCACACCACCCAGGAGGACAAGCCCTGGTGGCAGGTGGACCTCGGAAAGGTCCAGCCCGTCGGCAGGGTCGTCGTGTGGAACCGGTGCACGGGCGACGCCACACGGGCCGCGCGCCTCAAGATCCTCCTCTCAGACGACGCCAAGTCCTGGCGCGAGGTCTACCAGCACGACGGCACCGTTTTCCACGGCGCGAGCGACAAGAAGCCGCTGAGCGTTCCGCTCGACGGCGCCAAGGCCCGTTTCGTCCGCATCCAGTTGCCCACCCGGACGTGGCTGCACCTGGACGAGGTCGAGGTCTTTGCTCGGGACAATCCGAAGAAGAACGTGGCGCTGCGCAAGCCCGCCGACCAGTCGAGCACCAGCCAGTGGTCCACGGGCAAACGGGCCCCGGCGCCACGCGCCCCCGCGGCACCCGTGACCGCGTCGTCGCCGCCCGAGGCGCCGCTGCCGCCGGACGCGATGGACTTCGACGAGATCCTCTTCGTCAAACGCAAGCCGTACTCGTCAAACCACTACTACACCGACATCAACAACGGCACGGCCGGCGACCGGTTCGTTCCGGACAACGGCATCTACGTCTACAACCTCCGCACGAGGCAGGAGCGCGCCGTCGTGACGGCGGCCCAGATGCCGGGCGGGAAAGGGTTCATCGGCAAGATCAGCCTGTCGTTCGACGCCCGGAAGGTCCTGTTCGACTTCCGCGAGAACGCCGGGGCGGGCTTTCGCATCTGGGAAGTCGGCGTGGACGGCCAAGGCTTGCGGCAGGTTTCGCATCCCCCGGCCGACGAGGCCGAGAAGGCGGCGAGGTGGCGCAAGGGATGGCACACCGACGACATCCATCCCTGCTATCTGCCGGACGGCAAGATCATCTTCTCGTCCACCCGCAGCGAGCACACCGTCCTGTGCGGCGGGTCGGCGGCTCTGGTCGCCCCGACGCTCCATCGCATGGACCCCGACGGCTCGAACGTCGAGCAGTTGTCCAACAGCCCGGTCAGCGAGTTCTGCCCCGTGATCCTGGGCGACGGGCGCGTCATGTACCACCGATGGGAATACATCGACAAGGGCGCCCGCGTTGCCAAGACGGTCTGGACCATGCTCCCCGACGGGAGCCAGTGCCGGGAGATCTACGGGCTGGCCGACGACACCACGACCGTCTACATGTACCCCCAGCCGCTGCCCGCCGACGACGGCCGCATCGTCTGCGTGGGCACCTGCCACTTCCCCCAAGGCGGATGCCTGGGGGCAATCATGCTGGTCAACGGCCTCCACAGCAACCGCGAGCGCGGCCCCGACCCCAACGCCAAGGATTACGTCCAGTGGGACAACCGCTACGCCGTCACGAACCTCACCCCGCACGTCTTCATCCAGCGCCGCACCGAGCCCGGCTGGCACTTCCTGACCGACGATGGCCGCTACGTGCACGACCGCAACGGCCGCAGAGGCCACCTGTACACGCATCCCTGGCCCGTCAGCGACACCCGGTTCCTGGTCTCGTACAAGGTCAGGGCCGCCGACCATTACAAGGACGTCCCCGACGCGTACGCGTTGTATCTGATCGACACCCACGGCCGCCACTGGCCGGTCCACAAGGACAAGAATCTGTCGTGCTGGCATCCGACGCCGCTGGTTACCCGCCGGACGCCGCCGCTGGTCCCCCCCACCCGCGACCCCGCCTACGCCGCCGGCGGCAAGGCCGTGTGCGTCGTCGCCGACATCACCGGGGGCATGACCGGCGTCAAGCCGGGCGAGGTCAAGTGGATCCGCATCAATGAGGCCCTTCCCCGCTACTGGTCCACCGGCCGGAGGTGGGGGCACGCGGTGAGCAGTTCCCAATGGAAGGCCGCCCTCTGGCCGCGCGTCCAATGGGGCGTCGTGCCCGTGGAGAAGGACGGGTCCGCCTGTTTCGAGGTGCCCGCGAACCGAAGCATCTTCTTCCAGGCGCTGGACGCGGACTTCGGCGAACTTCAGCGCGAGCGTACCTACGTCAACTACAAGCCCGGCGAGGTCCGATCCTGCACCGGCTGTCACGGCGAATCGGAGCGGAACGTGCCCCCCGCCTCCACGACGACGCCGCTGGCCTTGCAGCGGCCTCCGAGCGTGCCCCAGCCGCAGCCGTGCGACCTCGTCGAAAACGGCGGCACCGGCCTGGCCGGGCAGGTCATCCACTACCCCTCGGACATCCAGCCCATCTGGGACGCCAAGTGCGTCTCGTGCCACGGCAAGAAGGACCCCGCCGGCGGCCTCGTGCTGACCGGTGACCTGACCACCCGCTACAGCGTGTCCTACGAGCAACTCGCCAGCAAGGAAATGGCCGGGCCGATCATCCCGGAGTTCACGTCGTTCCGGCAGGGCGACCGCGGCAACTACAACGGCGCCTACCTGCCCCCCAAGGCCCTGGGCTGTTACAAGAGCGTCCTCGTGGAGATCCTGACCCGCCGCGACCACCCCAAAAACGCCAAGGACAACCACACGAAAATGCTCAGCGACCGGCAGCGGATGATCGTCAGCCGCTGGGTGGACACCAACTACCAGTTCTACGGCAGTTACTACGGCCGGCAGCACTCGCACTGGGCCGTCGCCGACTCCGGGAACCCGGCCTACGACCCGGCCGATTTCCGACGCAAGGCCACCTTTGCCGAGTCGGTCAGCGACCACGCGCCCGCGTGGCACCGGTAGGCGGCTGATGCATGCCCCGCCGGAACCCGAAACTCGCCAGCGCCGCGGACAAGTGACGCCGCACGGCATCGATACGGAGCGGCACGAAGGATAGACGTCTGCATAAGGAGCGCACGATGGATCCCCGAACGAGAATCGCGTGCACGTTGCTGGCCGCCGCGCTCGCCGTCGGCCTGACCGCAGCCACAGGATGGGCGGCGAAACCGAGAAAGGGGCCGTCGGCGGAGGAGATTCAACGAATCACCGATGCCGTCGCAAAGATCAAACCCGCCGCCAAGCCGGCCAAACCCCGCAAACTCCTCGTCTACTCCGTCTCCTGGGGCTACTTCCACTCCTCGATCCCCTACGGGAAGCAGGCCGTCCGCATCATCGGCTCCAAGACCGGGGCCTTCGAGGCCACCGTCAGCGACGACCCGTCGATGTTCGAGGCCGAAACGCTCAAGCAGTTCGACGCCGTCTTCTTCAACAACACGAACCGCGACATCTTCCTGCCGCAGAACTTCAAGAACCTGCCCCCCGAAAAGAAGAAAGCCGCCACCGAACGCGACGAACGCCTCAAAAGGAGCCTGTGCAGTTTCCTCGCCTCCGGCAAAGGTCTGGCCGTCATCCACGCCGGCGTCGCCAGTTTCCGCGAGTGGCCCGAGTTTGGCGAGATCATCGGCGCGCGGTTCGACAACCACCCGTGGGGCGCCGGCTCCGAGGTCACACTGAAGATCGAGGAACCCGGCCACCCCCTTACCCAGGCGTTCAAGAAGCCCCTGTTCGTCGTCAAAGACGAGATCTACCAGTTGAAGGCCCCGTATTCTCGCGACAAGGCCCGCGTGCTCCTGTCGATCGACACAGAGCGGACCGACATGAAGAAGGGCGGCATCCACCGCACGGACGGCGACTTCGCCATAACCTACGTCAAGACCTACGGCAAGGGCCGCGTGTTCTACAACGCCCTGGGGCACATGCACGAACTGTTCTGGAACCCGACCGTCCTTCAGCACTACCTGGACGGCATCCAGTTCGCCCTTGGAGACCTCGCGGCCGACGCGACGCCGCGGCCGAAGGCACCGTAGAGACCCGAGCCGCGACCGTAAGGCGACCGCTCGCTGGCGCGCGCGGCTCCGATAAGCATGCGAGCCGCGACTGTAAGCTCGCTCGCTGGCGCTCGCGGCTCGGATGAGCGAAAGCGCCCGCTCGTTGGCGCGCGCGGCTCGTCTGCACGCGATTCGACTCGCGCATGGGGACAAGCCAAGTCCGCACAAGGAATATCATCCGATGGACGCAGTCGCTCGCCTCGCGTTCCTGACGCTCGCGGCGCTGGCCGCCCAGCCGGCCCTCGCCCCCGACCGAGCCAACACGGTCACCTTTCCACCGGTGCAGGCCCGGTTTGTCCGCTTCCTCGTCCATGCGAGCGCCGGCGGCCAACCGTGCATCGACGAGTTGGAGGTATACGGCCCCGACGGCACGCGGAACCTGGCGCTGGCCGAGGGCGGCGCCAAGGCGACGGCCTCCTCCTGCCTGCCCGGTTACGCCATCCACCAGGTCGCCCACCTGAATGACGGACTCTACGGCAACGACCACAGTTGGATCGCCGCCGGAACGCCGGGCGAGTGGGCCCAGATCGAACTGCCCCGACCCGCCGCGGTGGCGCAGGTCGTGTTCTCGCGAGATCGGAAAGGGCGCTACCGCGACCGGATGCCCGAGCGTTTCGAGATCCTGGCATCGCTCGACGGCGTGCAATGGAAGACGGTTGCCCGCGTCGGACCTCCCACGCTACCGGCTGGGCCCCTGTCGGAAGAGGACCTGCTCCGCTACGCCTTTGCGGGCGAGGACCGCACGTGGCGCAAGATTGATGCGGCGGACTCCGTGCCGCGGGTCCTGCGACAGATGGAGGAGATGATCGAGCGCCTCGCCGCCAAGGGTTTGAACGTGACGCCGGAGCGCGCCCGGTTGGCAGCGTTACGCCGCCGGCAGGCGTCGCTTGCCGCAACAGCATCCCGGGACCCGGTCGCCGAGCGCGCTGCTTTCTTCGAGGCGCGGCTGGGGAAGCGGCGGCTGTTCTTCCGCGACCCCGACCTCGCGGCGATCGAGACGATCCTGTTCGTCAAGCGTCACCCGTTCCTGCCCTCGCACAACTACAGCGTGATCCTGGACGCGCCGTTCCGTCCGGGCGGGGGCGTGTACATACTCAAGATTCCTCGCCGCGACGGGCGCCTCGACCCCGGCGCGGGCAAGGTCGTCCGGCTCTTCGATGCCGGCGGCGGGATCGCCAGAAACCCCATGGCCACGTTCGACGCCCGCAGGGTCCACTTCGCCTATCTCCCGTCCAAGTCCGGCTACTACCGCCTCATGGCCATGGATGCCGATGGGAGCGGCGTGCGGCAACTCACGGACGGGCCGTTTCACGACTACTGGCCGTGTCCCCTCCCGGACGGCGGGCTGGCCTTCATCTCCACGCGGTGCAAGGCGCGGTACCTCTGCTGGCGTCCCCAGGCGTTCGTCCTCTTTCGCATGGACGCCGACGGCGGCAACATCCGGCCGCTCTCCCACGCCAACCTGAGCGAATGGGCCCCGTCGGTGATGCGCGACGGCCGAATCATCTGGACCCGGTCGGAGTACCTCGACAAGGGCGCCGACTTCGGCCACACGCTCTGGGTCATCCGACCCGACGGCATGCACCCCGAACTCATCTTCGGCAACGACACGCGCAACTGCTACGGCAACGGCCG
This sequence comes from uncultured Anaerolineales bacterium, assembly GCA_964539385.1. Lineage (GTDB taxonomy): Bacteria > Planctomycetota > Phycisphaerae > FEN-1346 > FEN-1346 > JAUVZF01. The sequence goes on from CAZIJC010000088.1 coordinate 13,945, forward strand.
GGAGGTGCCCGGCACGGGCGAGATCTGCTGCACGCTGATCTCCCACGGCGGTGACCTGAACGGCCCGATTGCCCTCATCGACCTCCGTAAAGGCCGCTTCAACCCGCAGGCGATCACCAACATCACGCCCGACGTCGCGGCCCATTACCACATGAGTTGGGCCAGGAAGCAGTGCTTCCGCGATCCGGTCCCGGTGTCGCGCGACCACGTCCTGTGCAGCCACGCTCCGGCCGACCGGTTCGGCCTGTACGTGATCGACCGGTTCGGCAACCGGGAGGTCCTCTACCTGGACCCGGCGATTGGGAGCATGTGCCCGACGCCGCTGTGCGCTGTGGCGTCCCCTCCCACGGTTCCCACGGTCGGCGCCGGCGCCGAGCCCGGCAACGACCACGGCAACCTGGGACGGTTCATCGTCGCCGACGTGTACCGCGGACTCGAACCGAAGGTCAAGCGCGGCACCGTCAAGTACATCCGCGTGTGCCAGGAAGTGCGCGCCGACCTGAGCCGGCTGCCCAGCGGCGAGTACCGCAACGACCACAGGCCCTTCCAGGACTACTATGCCTCGCCGACGCACAAGGTCCGTGGCCCGCACGGATGGCCCAGTTACGTGGCCAAGGGGTCGTTCGGCATCGTGCCGGTAGAGGAAGACGGGTCGGCCGGTTTCTACGCCCCGGCCGGCAAGGTGTTGTACTTCCAGATCCTGGACGGCGAGTTCAACGAACTGCAGCGGATGCGCAGCGTCCTGCAGTTGCAGCCCGGCGAGACGCGCAGTTGCATCGGGTGCCACGAAGACCGGACCGCCGTGGCGCGGGCCCGGCGCGCCAGCGCGCTCGACCGCGAGCCCCGCCTCCTGGAGCCCCCGCCGTGGGGCGCGGGGCCGTTCTCCTACGAGAAGGTCGTCCAGCCCGTGTGGAACGCCAGGTGCATCCGCTGCCACAACGCCAACCATAAGCGCAAGATCGACCTGACCGGCACACGCGGCGCGGACCGGGTCCCGGCATCCTACCGCACGCTGATCTCCCGCGGACTGGTTCACTATTTCGATTACACGTATGGGCGCGAGCATACCAAGGCCGCGCCGCTGACCTTCGGCACGGTCAAGAGCAGACTCTGGCAGGTGCTGGGCGCCGGCCACAACGACGTGAAACTGAGCGCCGACGAGATGCGCCGGGTGAAGTGCTGGATCGACCTGAACTGCCCCCTGTGGCCGGACTACACGTTCCGCCTCGACCGCCCCGGGCCGGCTCGACATCATGGGCCGGAGCCAACCGCACGGGCCGATTGACTTGTCCACCTCGCCCACCTATCTTGTGGGCCTGCCGGGGGTGGCCGGGCAGATTCTCCAGTCCATACGCATCGGCAGCCCATGACGGCTGCACCGGGAGAAGAGATGAAAACAAACCGCCACATTCCTCAACGATTAGCACTCGCGATCGCCCTCTTCCTGACCGCGCGCGGCACCGTCCTGGCTGCCGCGCCCGCCAGGACGGTCTGGCTCGATGAACTCGACGTCGGCAAGGCTACCACGGGCTGGGGCCCGGCGAAGCGGAACCGGTCCGTCGATGGCAAGCCGCTGACGATTGCCGGGCGCACGTTCGCACGCGGCCTGGGCACGCACGCGCCGGGCGTCTTGCGCATCAGCCTGAACGGCGCTGCCGCACGGTTCACTGCCCGCGTGGGCGTGGACGACGAAGTGGCCAAGCGGCCGTCGCAAGCAAGCGTCGAGTTCAAGGTCATCGGCGACGGGGCCGTGCTGTGGCAAAGCGGAATCGTGAAACGCCTCCAGCCCGCCAGGCAGGTTGACGTCGACCTCAAGGGGATCAAACTCCTGGAACTCGTCGTCACCGACGGCGGCGACGGCTACGCCTGCGACCACGCCGACTGGGCCGAGGCGAAGTTCGAGGTCGCCGCCAACGCGAAGATTGCAGCCCTCGCAAGCGCGAAGAAAAAGAAGAAGGCCAAGACGGGGCATCAGGGCAAGCACCAGCCCAATCCCACGATCACCGGTACGCTCGACCTTACGAAACTCGCCGGCGCCGGCGCCAAGGTCCTGACCGACTTCTCCGGCAAACCGGACGACAGCCGGTGGGGCGTCCTCGGAACGTACGAACTGCTCCTGCCGCCATTCGCCACGGGCCTGTTCTTCTCGCACGCGAATCCGGAGGGGCGCGGATGGCCGAACATGATGAACCGCGCCTTCCCCTGGGCCTTCAAGAACGAGAAGCAGAGCATCGCAAGCCTCAACGACGGCGGCATCTTCTTCATCCTTCCGATCGAGAGCGGCGGCTACCTGGCCGTGACCGCCATGGCAGGCCCCAAGACGCAATCGTGGTTTCATACCGACGACAGCGGACGGATTCTGCTCAGTTTCGGCACCTTCGGGACGGCCGAGGTACGGTGCGACGCGCCGCTGCTGGCCTGGGCCAGGTTTGACGACGTGTACGAGGCCTGCCACGAGGCCCTCCGTGCCGCCATCACCAGCAAACCGCTCCGCGGGCGGGCACACGTTCGCCACGAGAAGGCCTACCCCGAGTATTTCTCCTACCTGGGCTGGTGCAGTTGGGAGCACTTCAAGGGGAAAATTGACGAGGCCAAACTGCTGGGCGCCGTCGACGGCATCGAAGCCTCCGGCCTGCCCATCCGCTACGTCATCGTCGACATGGGGCACACGTCGGCCGAGCGCGGCGCCATGAACAGTTTCCGTCCCGACGCGAAGAAGTTTTCGAACGGGTGGGCGCCGCTGCTGGCGCGCCGGAAGCCGGAGAAGATCCGCTGGATGGCCCTGTGGCACTTTTTCACGGGGTCGAACAACGGCCTTTCGCCGAACAACGATTTTCCGGAAGCGCTGCGGCAACACCTGGAGCCTTTCACGGAATGGAGCCTCATGCCGCGCAACGATCCTGCCTCGTCCCTGGCGTTCTACCGGGCGTTCATGGGATCGGTGAAGGAGTACGGGTTCGATTTTGTGAAGACCGATTTTCAGTCTATGGAATTGGCACGCCTCGCCGGCAAGGTGGACAACGCCGTCGAGCGGTGCGCCGGCAATTCCCAGGCCTTCGAGACGGCGCTGGAGGAACTCGGCCTCGGACTCATCAACTGCAACTGGCACAACCCCGCCAACTTCCACAACTGCCGCGCCAGTAGCGTCGGACGGTGCAGTATCGACTACTCCAAGGGCAGCACCCGCTCGGCCATGCGGCACCTGGTCCAGTCCTACGCCAACATCCTGTGGCTGGGCCAGTTGGCCTGGGGCGACCACGACATGTTCCACTCCAGCCACGAGGGCGTGGGGCAAATCATGGCCGTCTCGAAAGCCATGTCCGGCGGGCCGGTGTACCTGTCCGACGCCCCGGAGGCGTTCGTCGCCGACATCATCACGCCCCTCTGCTATCGGGACGGCAGACTGCTGCGGCCGGTGGCGCCGGCGGCGCCGCTGCCGGACTCGCTCTTCGTCGATCCGCTGAAGGCGGCCGTGCCGTACCGCGTCATCGCGCCGCTCGCGGGCGGAAGCGCCGCCGTCGTCGCGTACAACCTGTTCGCCGGCGCCGCTGACGCCGCCCTGAAGTCGAAGGTCACCCCCGAAGACTACTCCCGCGCCGGCGGCATGATTCAGCCCTACGAGGGCTCCTGGACGCTGCCCGCAGAGGGCCTCCTCGTCTATGATTGGCACGCTCGCAAGGCGGAGAAACTCGGCGAAGCGTACGCCTTCGAGTTGAAAGGCTTCGCCCAGCGGCTGCTTCACCTCTGCCCGATCCGCTCCGGCTGGGCCGTCATCGGCCGGACCGACAAGTACCTGTCGCCGGCGGCGGTCGAGGTCGTGCGGCAAACGGCGTCGGAACTGGTCTTCCGCCTGGCCGAGAGCGGGCCGTTTGCCGTCTGGACCGCCGAGGGAACCCCTTCGGCCGACGGTCTGGAGTTCCGCGACGCCGGCGGCGGGCTGTGGCACGCACCGATGCCCGTCGGCAAGCGAAACGTGCTCGTCACGGTCACCCGCAAGTAGATTCGGCGGTCCGCCGGCACTAAGGGGCTGTTACACCATAGGCGCAGCCGGGTTGTTACGTAACGTGCGCGGCGGGTCTCCCGAGCCGGCGCGCGGCGTCAGGCATTCCAAGGGGAGACAACATGAAGGTGTGGCCTCTTGCAGCAACCATCCTGCTCCTGGCCGCCGGTCAGACCGGTGCGGAGGCGAAAGACGTCGACGTCCTCCTCGACGGCGTCGCGAAGATTGCCGCCCCGGGCGTTCCGGGACCGCTGTGCGTGTTCGGCGAGCAGGCGATGGCGGTCGTGACGGGCGGGTCCGGGAACAACCTGCGCGAACCCGTCGTCGCTGCGGCCCGGATAGGCAACGGCCGCGCCGTCGCCTTCGGCCACACCGACTACTTCAGCGCCGGCGTCCTCGGCGACAAGGCGACCGACACGGGCCGCCTGATGACAAACGCCGTCCGATGGGCCGGCGGCGCGGCTGCGAAGCCTGTTGTCGGCATCCACCGGGCGCAGGGGCTGCTTGGCTTTCTCCAGGGCAAGGGCTTCAAGACGGTTTCCCTCGCGGGGACCGACTGGCCGAAGAAACTGCGCGGCGTCAACGTGCTGTGCGTCGACACGGCCAGACTCGCCGGCGCCGGCACAGTGCCCGCCGTCTCGCGGTTCGTCAAGGCGGGCGACGGCCTCGTCGCCATGAGCCTGGGATGGGGATGGAAGCAGGTCACCCGCAAGGACCTCGTGACCGAGCACGCCGGCAACCGCCTGC
>CAZIJC010000089.1:0-18670 GCA_964539385.1 uncultured Anaerolineales bacterium
GCCGGCGCGCGCGGCCGCGCAGAGGCCGAAAAGTTGTTAGAGTTCTAACAAAATCGAGAGAGGCGCCGGATTTTGTTAGAGTTCTAACAATCGGGTCGAAAACGGCAAAGCGGCGCAGCCGCCTTGGAGTGCGGTGCCCTGGCACCGTTTCCACTGCCGTTCGCGGCGCAGCCGCCTTGGAGTGCGGTGCCCTGGCACCGCTTTCACTGCCGTTCAAACGGCAAAGCGGCGGCAAGCCGCCGCAGTCCAAAAACGGCAAAGCGGCGGCAGGCCGCCGCAGTCCAAAAACGGCAAAGCGGCGGCAAGCCGCCGGAGTCCAAAAACGGCGGGTGGCATGGTCAGCCCGGAGGGTGACCATGGTTCGGTGTGGCTGGGTGCCGTGGCCGTTGCGTTGGGCGTTCCTTGTTCAGTATTTGCCGTTCGCTGGCCCATTCCGCGCGGTGGCTCTCCGTACGTGTTTAGCGCTGTCATTCCGAGGCCCGCTTGCGGGCCGAGGAATCTCGCCGTTGTCGTTGCTGTTTGGCCGTGCGCACAGCGAGATTTCTCCGCTCGCCCTCGCCTTTGGCGAGGGCTCGGTCGAAATGACATCGCTTCCAGAGCACGCTAAACCGGTACGGCTCTCCTGAGCCGCCGCGCCTCGCCCCGCGTCCCTCCCGCGCCCGATTCCACTTGACCGACATAACATCGGCCAGTACTCTAGACCCGTGGCAGTCAGGGGAAGACCTCCGGGCACGGCACGTGGCCGAGTCCGGTACCGCGCTCCCGAGAATGGTAAGTGGAGACAACAGTATGACGTCCCAGGAATACCGCACGGCGAGCTCCCGACGCTCGTGGCGTTCGACCTGTTATAACTGAGGAGGCGTAAATTTATGCGCATACCAATGGCCAGAAAGCAATGTCTTATGAGCGGCATCGGAGGACGCCCATGAACAGACGCCGGCTTCTTCAACTCGCGGGTGCAGGCTTGGCGGCCACGTCTATCCAACGGCACGGATGGGCCGCTCCCCGCCGCGATCAGGCGCCCAAGCCCAATATCGTATTCACCGAGGTCGATACCCCAACGCGGGCTGAAGAGAAGCCGGTGACGTGGAGCGAGTTTCACCGGAACTTCCAATTCGGGCTCCATTGTACGTTGTACACACACCCCAGCCCGATAACCTGGAATCCCACGATGCATTACACGGGCCCTGACAGCCCGTTTGTCCAGTACATCCACGAAATGAGGACCTATGGTTTCAGCGGCCTTTTCCTGCAACTGCGAAGGCCGGAGGCCTATATCCCCCAGAAGAACAGCCAGGGGAAGTGGTGTATCCCGGAAGACAATATGCGGCAGATTCACGAAGCCGTGGACATCGCGACAAAAGCCGGATACTGGCTGATCATCCAAGTCAATCCCATCAAGTACGAGGACCTGCGGGATACACGCCCGTCCGCCAAGATCACCGACGAACAGCGTTATACCGACGACTGGGTTCAGATGGATTACGACGTCTGGCAGCAGGTGATCCGCGAGTTCAAGTCGTACCGCAACATCGGCTACCAAACGAACAATGAGTTTCACGGATACAAATGGGAACAGTCGCTTCCGCCGAATGACCCCAAGCATCTGACCGCGGAGCAGGCCAGATCGAAATTCATGGACTACATCATTCATAAGGGCGTTCTTGCGCACACGATCAAGCCTACGGCGTGGATCTTCTACAGGAATAGGGGCCAGATGCTGCAGGATGCCCAGACCTGGAAGTTCCCCTTTGGGATAGATCGGCCGCCGACCGAGGACCCCTGCTACTACGGTCTCGCCCACAACTTCAATCTGGGCGACTATGATTGGGGCTTCTACGGCCTGAACGACCCGAAGTACACGGACGAGTACTTGAAATGGTGCCGGCTGAATCGATATCCGCCGCCGAGAAAGGAGTCCGCGGGGCTTCTGACCGAATACAGGAACACCAAGTGGAAAGCCGTGGGGGCTCTCGCCGAGAGGATTGGGCTGGATTATCACATATCACGGGTGAAGAGTTGCAAACGATTCATGACGGACTATCAGAATCTGGCCCAGATGGAGTTCCTGTTGGACGACTTCAACAAGGACAAGTCGATCACCTGCTACGCGGACGGAGACACTTCCGGAGGCAACAAGCAGAACGGGCTTTTCAATACCAAGAAGAACAGGGCGCACGCTTACAACGTCCCATGCATTGACCAGTTCCTGAACCTGAATCTGGAGAAGTCCTATTCGCGCCAACTGAAGTTGGAAACCACCGACGGGGGGACGATCGCGCACCAACTCGGCCCTCTGCATCGCGGGATGTACATGGTCCGAATCGGCGACAGGATCACTTTGGAGGCAAAGCCGAAGGACGGTTATCGGTTTGCCGGTTGGGCGGGTTCGGTCCGGGGCAATGACAATCCCTTGACCGTAACGGTCCCCGACAGCCATGGCGTGATATGCGCGACTTTCGGCAAGGTTGGCCAAGCGGCCCCCGCCAAGGAGATCTATACACTAAAGCGTCATTGGGAGGCTTATGAGGCGGTCGATTACACCTTCGCGGACAAAGCCAGGCCCGCGGGTAATTTTGCCAATGTAGTGAACCCGCTCTACCGTCCCCTGAACCCGAAAGATCCCAAGGACGCGGTGGCGGAGAAGCAGGTGTTCCTGAAGTTCAACGTCGACAAGGTGCCGTCGGACCGGAACAGCATTGCCTATGCGACGATTAAGTTCCGTAATTACCCAAAGGAAAAGACAAAGAGACCCCTTCGGCCTAAGATTGCGGTCTATGCAACGGATTCGACGTGGGACAGCAGCCGATTGACGTGGAACAACAGGCCAAAGCGCGATAACAATCCTATCGCTGTGGAAGACTATTGGATCTTTCAGGAACAGATCCATTTGGAAGTGACCGACTACATCAAGAAGTACGGGGCGGGCGTCCATTCCTTTTGTTTTATCGCAACGCAGGACCAAACCTACGGACAGGATATCGAAATCACGGCGTCCCGCGAACTCAAAACGGTCAAGACACATGACAAGCCCCTTCTGTATGTGGTCTGGGACGAAAGGGTGCCGGTTGTTCCCTGGGAAAGACAGAAGAATCCATGATCCATGTGCTCTTAGCGCGAGCTAAACCCACCGATTCCGGGGACACAATACCGTTTTTATAGTTGACGGGGCGCGGCGGTTGGGGTAGGCTGGCGGCATCGCACGGTTAGCGAGAGTCGTGGTTCCCGGGTATCCGCACCACATCACGCAGCGGGGCAACCGGCGGTTGCCGACCTTCTTCTGCGAGGAAGATTACGAGGCGTACCTCGCTCTTGTGGCTGAACACTGCGCCGCGTGCGGCGTCGAAATCTGGGCGTACTGTCTGATGCCCAACCACGTGCACCTCGTGGCGGTGCCGAAGACCGAGAAGGCCCTGGCCCGCGCCCTGGGCGAGGCCCATCGCCGCTACACCCGTCGCATCAATTTTCGCGAGGGCTGGCGAGGGTACCTCTGGCAGGGCCGGTTCGCCTCGTTCGTCATGGACGAGCCGCACCTGTTGGCGGCGGCTACCATCGGGGCTCGATGCGAACGAGTTGCGTGTCTTTCTTGCCGCGAAGCACGAACAGGACGATCTCGTTCGGCTTCTTGGTGACCTCGGCCCGGAAGATCTTCTTGAACTCGGCCAGCGTGGCGGTGTCCTGATCGTGGACCTTCTTGATGATGTCTCCCGGGCGCAGGCCTCCGTCGTAGGCCCATCCGGCGGGTTTGAGGAACACGACGACGACACCGGTCTCTGAGGCGGGCAGTTCCCTGGCAACGCGGTCGGTGAGCACCATCTCGCGTACGGTGAGTCCGAACTTCTCGTCGTTGAATCGTTGGGCCTCGGCCGCCGTCTTCGGCATGGGAGCGAGCGTGACCTTGATCTTGCTAAGTTTGCCGGCCCGCCAGACCTCCAGTTCGAGCGTCTCTCCGACCTTGCTTTCGCGGATGGTGTTGGAGAAGTTCTCGACGAGTTGCCCCTCGGTGCCGGTGATGTTCTTGCCGCCCACGGCCAGGAGAATGTCCTCTGCCTTGATGGCGGCCTTCTCGGCGGGGCTGTTCTCGATGACCTGTCCGACGACCACACCTCGCCGGTCGCCGAGTTTGAAGTACTCTGCCAGGTCTTTGGTAACGGGCGTCAGCGTCTGGACGCCCAGCCAGGGCTGCTTGACGGCCTTGCCGCCCTTCGGCGGGTTCTTGATGCGTTTGATGAACCGCTCGGTGGGCCACAGGACCTGGGCGAGCGACAATTTCGGCCGGGCGTTGGACCCCCGGTTGAGGCGGACGAGGCCGACCACGCCCACGGCCTTCGCGTCGAGCGTCAGGATGGGGGTTCCCGGCGACCCGAGCCCCTTGGCGCAGATGTAGGTGGTGACGGGCTGATCGACCTGGGCCGAGATGCGCGTCAGTTGAAAGACGCGCTCGTAGCCGTCCGGTTCGCCGAGGTTGGTGACCGAGACGACCGGATCGCCCACCTGGACACGGGTCTTCTCGTCGAACGCCAGGGGCGGAAGGGCGGGCGCGGCCGGGTCGGTCACCTTGACGAAGGCCAGTTGGGCCAGGTCGTCCTTGCCGAGGTACTCGGCCTCGTACGGCGTCGGGTCGTCGCCGGTGGCCACGATAACCTTGAAGTCCTTGAACTGCGTCTGGGCGACGTGCGGCGGGATAACGATGCTGTGAAACATGACCACGTTGCCGCTGCCGACAACCGTGCCGAGCACATAGGCTTCGGCCTTCGTGCCGTCGTCGCGTGCGATGTGGAAGGAGACGATGACGGTCGAGGGCTCCACGACCTTGCGGACCGCCCGGATCTGCTCGGCGGTGCTGTCGGCGCGGGCGGGGGCGGCAACAAGGCAGGCGGCAAGCGCGGCGATACACAACCTGGCGACGGTGCGGTAAGGCATGAAGGGCCTCCTGGTTTGAGAATACGCGCCGGGCAAGCCCGGCGGCTAACGTCGGCTATTTCGCCTTCCCGACAGAGGTCTTCTCAGGCGACTGTTTCTTGGGCTCCGTCTTCGGGGGCTTCTTGTCATCGGCGTAGTCGAGTCTCAGCAGGACCGGCAGCACCCCCTGGCCGCGACGCACGCGCAACAGGACCATCTTCTCCCTTTTCTTGACGGCGGCGTTGTACTGGCGCCGGAGGTCGCCGGCATTGCGGACGTCAACCTCGCCGGCACGGACGATGATGTCTTGCTTCTTGACGCCCGCGCGTTCGGCGGGCTCGCCGCGACGGACGCCCGTGACGTAAACGCCTTTGGTGGTGGGCAGTTTTTCGCGCTGGGCGAGGCGGTCGGTGATGTCCTGTCCCACGAGGCCCCATTTCGGGAAGTTCTCTTCTTTGCCGCGGACGGTGGTCAGTTCCTGCGTGACGATCTCGACGGAGCGGACCTGGCCGGCGCGTTTGAGTTTCACCTTGACCTTCGCCCCGACGGGCATCCGTGCCACGCGGCGGCGAAGGTCGAACAACTGCTCCGGGTACCGCCCCTGGACCTTCCGGCCGCCGTAGGCCAGCAGGACGTCCTGTGGCTGGATGCCGGCCTTTGCGGCGGGCCCGTCTGCCTCGACGCTCGATACGACCGCGCCCTCGGTCTTGCCGACATCGAAGAAGGTCTCCAGGTCCTGGAGCGGCTGCAGCACCAGCCCGATGGTGCTGCGCGTGACTTTGCCCTTCTCCAGGATCTGGCGCACCACCTCCTTCGCAACGTTGATGGGCACGGCAAAGCCCAGGTCGTTGCCGCCGCCGCGCGTGTTGATGCCGACGACGTCGCCGTGGTAATTGATGAGCGGCCCGCCCGAGTTCCCCGGGTTGATGGCGGCGTCGGTCTGTAGCCACGTGTTAAACAGGCCCGTCTCGAAGCCGGCCGGCGTCTCCAGGCCGGTGCCGAGGATGCGGTCGCGGCAGGAGATGATGCCGGCGGAGATGGAGCGCGAGAGTCCGAAGGGGCTTCCGATGGCCAGGACGCTGTCGCCCTCCTCGACGGAGTCGGAGTCGCCCAACCGGGCGTGTTGGAACGTCAGCGCTTTCTCCTTCACCTCGTCGAGGTCGAGTTGGATGACCGCCAGGTCGGTCCAGGGGTCGCCGCCGATGAGTGTGGCCTTGACGCGTTCCTTGTTGAAGAGGATGCAGGTGAGTTCATCGGCGCGGCCGGCCACGTGGAAGTTCGTGAGGATGTGTCCTTGGGTGTCGAAAATGACGCCCGACCCGCTGCCGCCCCGCCGCCGCTTCTTGCCGCCTACGAACTCCGCCCGCCTCGCGTCCACCCGGACCGTGGCCGGATACACGCGGTCGCGGGCCAGTTTCGTGGCCACCTCGAGGCTGACGTAAGCGGAGGCGGCCCCATACTGCGGCCCGCAGCCGCCCAGCGTCAGCGCCGCCGCCGAGACCACCACCGCTGCTGCAAGTGCACGCGTCACCCTTCGGCCCTTTCCTCAAGCAACGACACGCGCTCAAGTGTACGCCAGAGGGCCGCCGTTCCGCAAGGGCGCTTTTGTGGGAACGCATCCCCGGGCGTGGTAACGATTTCCGGCAGGGCCGGCCGCTTACTGACGTGCGCGGCTAGTTCGCGTGCCCGAATAGCCGCGAGCGTCAGCGAGCGGGGACCTGACGTGCGCGGCTAGTTCGCGTGCCTGACTAGCCGCGAGCGTCAGCGAGCGGGGACCTGACGCCAAGTTGCATCGTGCCGGAAATTGCTGCCACGCCCCGGCGAACTGCCGTCGCGCGGAACCATTGACGGGGCGAGCGGCAACGGGTAACCTGAAGATCAGGGTATCGGACACCAGAGAAAACGGAGCCGCAATGAGCAAAACGCGAAAACCGAAACGCCGCCGCCCTGCACAGCCGGCTCGCCGGGGGGACAAGCGGGGCATGTCAACCCGTGCGATCCACGCCGGCGAAGACCGCGAGCGGTACGCCGATTCCATCACCACGCCCATCGTCCAGACCTCCACCTTCGTCTTCAAGGACTCCAGGGAGGTCGAGGCCTACACCAAGCACGGCAAGGCCCGGTTCGAGTACGGCCGGTACGGCAACCCGACGGAACTGGTGGCCCAGCGGCGGCTGGCCGAACTGGAAGGGGCCGAGGACGGTGTCCTGTTCACCTCCGGCATGAGCGCCATCACGACCACCATCCTCACGCTCGTCAGGAGCGGCGATCACCTGGTCATCACCGACGACGCCTACAAGCGGACGCTGGAGTTCTGCTCCCAGTACCTTCAGCGGTTCGGCATCGGGTGCACGATCGTCCCGTTCGGCGACTACCGGGCGCTGGAGCGGGCGATCCGGCGGAACACACGTTTCATCTTCTCGGAATCGCCGACGAACCCGTACCTGAACATCTTCGACCTGGTGAAACTGCGCCAGATCGCCCGCAAGCACAAGGTCCTGACGGTCATCGACTCGACGTTCGCCACGCCGCTGAACCAGCGGCCGCTGGAGTGGGGCGTGGACCTGGTGGTCCACAGCCTGACGAAGTACCTGGCGGGGCACAACGACATCCTCGGCGGCGCGGTGCTCGGCCGGGCCGGCCTCATCGGCGAGATCCGGGCCCTGCACAAGGGGTTCGGCGGCGTCATCGACCCGCACTGCTGTTACCTGCTGGTGCGGGGCCTCAAGACGTTCGTCCTGCGCGTCCGGCGCCAGAACGCCTCGGCCATGAAGGTCGCACGGTTCCTCGAACGGCACCCCCTCGTCAAGAAGGTGTATTACCCGGGCCTGGAGAGCCACCGGCACCACGCCATCGCGAAGGCCCAGATGGACGGGTACGGCGGCGTGGTAACGTTCGACATCAAAGGGGGCCTGGCGATGGCCAAACGGTTCCTCGACTCGCTGAAGTTATGCTTCATCGCGCCGAGTTTCGGCGGCGTCGAGACGCTCATCACCCATCCGGCCACCATCACGTATTACCGCGAGACGCGCCGGGCACGGCACGAACTGGGGATCACCGACAGTCTGATCCGCCTGGCCCTCGGCGTCGAAGAGGCCGACGACATCATCGCCGACCTGGACCAGGCGCTCAAGCGAAGCGCGCGGGCGGGGAAGCGGAAGTAGTCGATTGTGGATTGCAGTCCGGCTGGCGAGAATCGGCTCGCGCCCGTTCAGCCGCGGCCCAAATGGCGGCGACGGTGAAACAGGATTAGCCCACCCAGGGCCAACAGCGCCAGCGTCGCCGGTTCGGGAACCTGCCACGCCAAGGCGTAATCCCACGCGAAGTCGCCCTGGCCGTCCTTCGGCGCCACGCGGAGTTCGTACGTGTTGCCGAGCGTCAGCCCCTCGTAATAGACGGTCTCGGTGTTGTGCTCGGTGGAGGTGGAGGAGGCCAGGCTGATCTCGCCGCCGCCCGTCACGTCGAGCAGGAGCAGGTCCAGGTCATAGAAGGTCGGGATGAACTCCACCTTGTGCAGGTCGATGTCCACGTCGATGTCCACGTCGAGGTTCCAGACGAGGGTGGCCTGGAGCCGGTCGAGCATCCAGGCGGCCGAGGGCGTGAAGCAATAGGAGCCGACGACGTTGCTGCCGGCGTCGCCGCCGAAAGCGGGGTCGTAGTCCCACCCGAACGCCTCGATGGTGCCGCTCGAACCGTCCTGCTGGCTCTCCTGCTCGCCGGCGGCAAGGATGCGGTAAGCGTTATAGATGTTCATCTGTCCTGCGCCGTAGCGGCTGTCGAGGTTGTTGGTGGTGTCGACGGTGTAGTCCGTCAGGTCGGCGCCGCGCGGGTTATCGACGGCGCGGTCGGCGCCGGCCATCAGCACGGCCTTGACGACCTCGGACGTCTCGGCGTGCTGGATGGTCCGCGTGCGGTTGGTGATGGTTCCGGAGGAAAGCGAGGCATCCTGGGCGACTTCCAGGAGCATCGCCGCCGTCGCCGAGACCATCGGCGCCGCCCAACTGGTGAACGTGGTCGAGTCGGCCTTGTTGAAGCCCGGCGCCACCAGCGTGGGCGCGACCCGGTCGTCCGTGTACAGCGTATCCACGTCCGTGGTGCCCGAGACGTGCTGGCCGCTGGTCAAGCCGACGGAAATCTCGTTGTAGGCGTCCTTGAAGATGGGCGCCTCATGGCTGATATTGGGCGCCCCGGCCACCTGGATCAGGTCGTCCTCTTCAATCGTGAAATCGATGCGGCGGAGGATGTTGCCGTCGATCGAAGGCACGCCTGTGCCGGCGAGCCAACTGTGGTTGGCGATGCGCGCCGTCGTGGTTTCCGGCTTGGCGACCTGGTTGAAGTTCAGAAAACTATAGATCCAATCGCCGGCCTCGTAGTTCAGGACCGCCTCGTCGATCCCCACGTCCGGGGCGACCGACGTGTCGTTGCCGTAGAAGTTGATGCCCACCGTCGTCGCGTGCGACGAGGAGCCCGGCGAGGACGCCGAGACGTTCGTGAAGGATTTGTCGGGGGTCTCGAACTCCGAGTTGTCGGCGTGGGGAATGTAATCGCTGCCCTCTTTCGCCTCGACGTGCATGACCTGGATGCCGTCCCCCGTCGGGACGGCCGCGCCCAGTTCCGCCTCCAGGCGCGGGTAGTCCATCAGGTCCATGTACGAGGCGGTCGCCGGGACGGCCCCGATGATCAGCCAGACGCTCAGCGCCCAGACCAACGCGATTCGGTGCTTCATGGTCATTTTCCGCCTTTTCCAGGGCGCCGTAGGATCGGCTACCGGCTTGAGCGCCCGCTTCATGGTCATTTTCCGCCTTTTCCCGGGCGGCGCAGGGGAGGGAGCCTGCAACCGGCGGGCCCCTCCCCCGGAAATCGCCCTTGACGCAATGCGGCCAGACTGTTTCCAGGGCGGCGTAGGGAAGGGAAGCGTCCTCACGCCCACGGTCACAGTGGCAAAAAAACGTTTCAACGGCCTCTCTACACTGCAATTATAACGCGCTTTTGCGGGAAAGCAAACCGATCCGGGACAAATGTATCCGGGGGGTGCCAATTGGGCGCGGGTGGCACGGTCATCCCGAAGGGCGACTTCTCCGAAGGAGTCTGCGACCGGCGGGCCATTCCCCCGGAAATCACCCTTCCAAACAACCTGTCAATCACGTCGGCCACGAAACAGGGCCAGGCCGCCGAGGGCTACCTGCGGCGGCGAACGAGCACGCCCAACCCGCCCAGGGCGAGGAGCAGCAGCGTCGCAGGCTCGGGAATCGTGTAGGCCTTGATGCAGAAGTTCGCAGTATCGAAAGACGGTTCGTAGTGGATGTCCCACCACTCCTCGCCGTCGAAACTGTAGAAACTCTCCCCGGGGTTGGCCGTGGAGCCGCTGCTGTATCCTGTCACGGCGTAGTCGAACGCCAGCGGGTACGCACCGCCGTCCTCGATATACAGCGACACGATAAAGTCGTCGCCGGCGGCGATATCGACAAGCGAGTCCAGGTCGACGACGTGGAAGCCCTCCAGGAGCGAGCCGGTCTTGGACGCCAAGAGACCGATCGGCAGGTCGCTTGCGTCCACCGTGTCGTAGACCTTGACGGTGTAGGTGGCGTTGTCCTCTCCGACGTAGAAACCGACGGCGGCCAACTTCTCGTCCTCCGTCGCCGTGAACCGGTTGTAGCCGTACGGGGTGTTGACCTCATTCACGTCGCCGTAGTAGTCGTACGAATAGCAGCGCTGGGCGACGTCGGCCTCCTCGGCCTCGAACGACGCGGCGAACTTGCACGCCCTGGTGTCGTCGTAGGAGATCCAGAAGTAGCCGTCGTCGCCGAAGCCGGCGCCCCAACTGTTGCGGACCTCCCACGCGCCGGAGGCGCCCGCGCCGGGGACCGCCTTGTTGTCGTCCCAGCCGACGATGGCCACGGCGTGATTGACAACTTCGCCGCCCGTATAACAGTAGGTGTACGTCTCGTTATTGTAAAACGCGCTGTCCCAGCACATGTGGGTGTAGAGGGCGCCGCGTGTTATGACCGCGTCCTTGATGTCGTCCGGGGCGTAGCGATAGACGCTACGCCTCAGCAGCGCCTGTCTCGGCCCGCCCGTCGAGGGGCGGTCGTCCCAGGGCAGATAGGGGTCGTCGGCCTCGCTGACGGGCCCGTCGAGGCGGCTCAGGTAGGCCGTGTGCATCCAGGTGTTGCCGCCCTCGCACGGGAGGAGGTCGAAGCCGTGATAGTTCTTGAGGTGGTTCTCGGAGAAGTCCTGGTTGCCCCCCCCCTGCATCAGGATGTTGCTCTCCATCGCGCCGTAACAGGCGAACGCCCAGCACGAGCCGCACGTCTCCTGGTTCTTGACGGGCGTGACGCCGTAGGGCAGGAGGCTGAAACTGGACGGTGCGCCCACGCCGCCGCCGCCACCGCCGCCGCCACCTTTGCTGTCGATGTCTTGCCCGACGGCAAAGGGCGCCGCATGGCTGACCGGCGACACCTCAATCTGCTGGGCCCACAGTGGAGCAGCCCAAGCCGCCGCCAACGCAAAAGCCGCCAGGGCAACCGCTCTCTTGCACCGCAATCGTGACATAATCCGCTCCCTGCCGCTCAATCCTCAAGTCCATAGAAAAAGGGCGACCTCCGACAGGCCACTCCCCCGGAAATCGCCCTTCCAAACAACCTGTCAATCACGTCGGCCACGAAACAGGGCCAGGCCGCCTAGGGCTACCAGTGCGAGCGTCGCGGGTTCGGGCACCACACTCCCAAAGCCGCTGGCCTCTTCGCCGGCGAACTTGGCGGCCACCAAAGACAGGATGTGTCCCCCTTGCGGCGCACTGAGTTCCGTGGTGAAGTCGGTGTCCGTGAACGGCGCGGCGCCGGCAATGTCGAACGTGAACGTCTTGGTCTGGCCCGGGTAGACCTGATAGGGACTGGCACCCACGCCGCCCCGCAGCCGTACGTCGAACCAACCGAAACCGCCGACGAGGAAGCCGCCGGCCAAGTAGGCGTCCTGCGATACCTCGACGGACCAGCCTTCCGCATCCCGGAGCGTCAGGCCCGTCACGTGTTCCGCAACGTTGAAGTAGATGGCATTGACGCGGAACCAGAGGGCCTCCTGGGATTCGGGCGTATTGTTGACCACAGCCAGGGTCAGCGCACTCCCGGAAACGGCGAAGGCGACCTGAGCATCGAGGCTCTCAGCGCAAACGTCCTCATTATTCGAGCAGTCGCTCAACGTAAGGGTCGTCGCGGCCCGGCCGGCCGACCCGAGGCAAAGGAGCACCAGCGCAGCCGTCAATATGCACCGCGTTTCCGATACGAACGTGCCATGGCGAGATGCTCTTGTGGGTCTCATGCCGACCCCTTTCCTGAACACCCCCCGCGCATCAAACGAAAGAGCGACCTCCGGCGGGCCACTCCCCCGGAAATCGCCCTTGACGCAATGCGGCCAGATTGTACCTATACAAAACGGGCCATGCCGCTCGGTCCCCTCCGAACGGTCATAGCCCGTCTATTCCCTGTACCGACAGTATACTCCAAAATCCCGGTTAGTCAAGCAAGTTGGCCCCAAAACGGCCGTCCGGGGCTGTGACCGCCGGTTTGCCACGATCCGAGGCGTGCTTTTCCACCCCGTCCGGGGCGGCCATAACGGCAAAAAAGGTTCCTGGAACCTTTTTGCCATGACGGCCGGCGCTGCGAGAACGTGCGGCACGCTCAGCCGGTTGGCGTGTTCAATGCCGTGCGGTGAACGGCGCCCGACCTTGCTGTAGCGCCCGGCATTGGCGTGGATTGAGTTAGCCGGCGGGCTTGCCCGCCGCGCTTGCTTTGGTTTGAGTTAGCCGGCGGGCTTGCCCGCCGCGCATGGGTAGTCACCACTCGTTAAGGAGAACCCATAATGCATCGTTTCGCGTGGTTTGTCATCGCATGTGTGGCACTCGTCGGGACGGCGCTCGCGGCTGCCGCGCCGGAGGAAACCATCCAGGGCCTCTATGAGGGGGCCATCGGCGATACCAAGGGCACACGCAAACTGGAGGCACGCGTCGTCGCCACAGGCGACCTGGCGCTGAAGGTCTTCATCCGCGTGCAGCAGACCGGGGGGAAGATCACCAAAATCGAACTCGACGGCAAGATCGAAGGCGGCGGCGCCCGCTTCGTCGGCACGCACGGCAATCAGCAGATCAAGGCCGCCTACCGGGCCGGGGCAATCCAGGGAACGTGCGGCACGGGCGGCCAGATCGAGATGAAGCGCATCGTCCGGGAATCGCCCACCCTCGGCGCAAAGCCACCCGCAGGCGCCATCGTCCTGCTGGGCGGCAAGGACTTCAGCGAAGTCGTCAAGAAACCGCTCAAGGGCGGCAAGGAGCAGGAGTGGATACCCGTCGAGGGCGGCGGCATCCGGGTGCCCAAGGGCGGACTGCGGAGCAAACGCCAGTTCGACGGCAGTTTCAGGTTGCACGTCGAGTTCAAGTGCCCACTCGTGGCCAAGGGGCGCGGACAGGGACGCGGCAACAGCGGCGTGTACCTGCCGTGCGGACAGGAGATCCAGGTGCTCGACTCCTTCGGCATGACCACCTACACGGGCGGGGGCTGCGGCGGCCTGTACAAGTACAAGGACCCCGACGCCTTCGACCAGTTCAGCCTGGCATCGCTACCGCCGCTCCAGTGGCAGACCTACGACGTCGCGTACCGTGTCAAGAAGACCGGCGGCAAGGCCACCGGCAACCCCGTCATCACCGTCCTCCACAACGGCATCAAGATTCACGACAACCACGAACTCAACAAGAAGGCACGGCCGGGAGGGTTCAGTTTCCAGGACCACGGCAACCCCGTCCACTACCGCAACATCTGGGTTTTGCCGCTGAATTAGTACGACAACACCAACTCGGCGGGTGGCATGGCCACGCTTGCGTGGCCATGGGCTTGGTCCCGCTTCACATTTTGCGCGGCGGGTCTCCGGACCCGCCGCGCGAAATGGCGCTGTAGTGCTAAACGCCCCGGCCTACTTCGCCTTGGCGCTGCGGGCGATTGCGACGTCCTTCTTCACGTCCTCCTGCAGGTGCAGCCAGTCCAGTTCCCGCGTGCGGGCAAGCAGTTGCGGACGGTACTGCGCCCTGGCGACGGCGGCGTAGTCCTGCCAGTGCCGCACGGCGTCCTGGAGGTGTTTGACAGCGGCGGTCTTGTGCTTCGCATCGCCGGTCTTCTCGAAGAGGGCGAGTTCGACGGCGCCGAGTATCTTGGCGGCGTAGTAGTCGCCGAGCCACGCCATGGCGAGGATGTCGCCGAGGGTTCGGCGGAGTTCCTTGGCCGGCGTGCCGATGTCGCGCGGCGTGCGTTCGACGTTCTCGCGGGCGCGCGCTGCGTGTCCTTTGAGTTGCTCGGCCAGCTGCACGGGCGTCGTACCCTCAATCTTCTCGTTCTTGAGCCGCGCCGCCACGTAAGCGGGGATCGTCAGTATGCCGCCGGCCTCCATCGTCGGGTTCGTGATGAAGTCGCGGACGGTGTGGAAGCCCTTGCGCTGGTCCATGCAGCCTTCGACGGCCCACATGAAGTCCCAGTTGCGCCAGTGGAAGCGGTTGACGAGGGGGATGACCTTCGAGGCCTCCCGCCACGCGTCGTAGAGCGCCGCGGCCGGCGCCTGCGGCAGGCGATGCGCGATGCGCTTCTCGAAATACCGCCGGTCGAGCGCCGGATCGTATCCCAGCCGCCCCCACAGCATGAAGCGGTACCAGTGCTTGCGGATCTCCAACTGGCGCGGCGAGTCGGGCTCGGTCGAGATGAACTCCCTGCCCCAGGCGTACCCGTCGCTGCCGACGTAGTAGCCGGCCGTCAGGTCGGCCGGGAAGTTGCCGAGGAACTCGCGGACGTAGTCGGGGTCGCCCCAGCGGAAGACGAAGATGTCGTCGTTCCGCAGGTTCCACCAGCACCGAAGGCCGTTCGCCTTGAGTTCCTGCTGGAGGCCCTTCGAGAACGGCGGCTTCGTCGACGAATAGAGCCGCGCGCGGGCGTACTTGAAACTCACCTCGAACGGGTCCGGATACCGCGACCACTCCTTGACGACCTCGCCGGCGCCGGTCTGCCAGACGCGGTGGATGAAGCGGACGGTGCGCCCGGGCTGCTCCTTTTTGGCGTCGAGGACGCCCTCGCCGTACGCCTTCCAGAGCCACTTCTCCTTGGCGAACTCGTCGTTGCGTTTCCTCATACGTTCGCCGGCCGTCACGCCCAGCCCAGAGAGGTGCGGATAGGTGAGGATCGTCTGCTTGACGCACTCGCGGATGTAGGCGATGGTCTTGGGGTTGTCCTGGCGGTCGTCGATGCCGTATTTGCCGCCGGCCGAGTTCGTCAGGACGTTCCAGGTGATGATGTAAACGTCGATGCCGCGCTCGTGTGCCCGCTGCATGACGCGGCGCCAGAAAGCGATCTTCTCGTCAATGGTCATCCTCCTTACGACGCGGACGTTCGCGAGCACCTCTTTCGAGACGCCCATGTGCTCGCCGATGGAGCCGTGGCGGGCGGCCGGCTTGATCTTTGAGGTGCACACGTCGTCGAGCGCCACGTCGGCGTACTTCTGGAGTTTCACGAGCGATGGAAACGGGTGGGGGTTCCAGAGCGTCAGGACGTTGTAGCGGTTGCGTGCCATCTCGTCGAGATAGTCTTCCCAGAAGTCCCACTCCCACATGGTGGCGATGTTCTGTTGTGCGGCGTCGCCGGAGTCGTCGTAACTGGGCGTTCTGGCGTCGAGCGGGATGTTGAACTTGACGCCGCGCCGGGCGATGGCCGGCTCGGCCGTGCAATCCTTGACGCCCTCGAGTCCGTCGAGGCGGATGGTTTCCGCCAGGTCCAGGCCGCCGTACATCGCGCCGACGGCGTCGGGCGCGAGGACCCGGTACCCGCCCCGCGTGCCCCGCTGAAGGGCGTACCCCTGCCGCTTCAGCGACGGGACGTCCGCCTTGCCCTCGCCGAGGACGAAGCGTATCCGGACGGGCGTTTGCCCTCGCGGCTGCGCGTCGGCGACCTGCTGCGTCACGGCGTAGCCCTTTGCCTCGAGCGCCGAGCGGACCTCCTCGGCGGCAAAGCAGATCGGCGGGCTCGCCGCGTCGCAGAAGATGACCGCCTTCATGCCCTTCGGCGGAGTTCCCTCCTGCGCCCGGCTGCCGCATCCTGCGCCCGCCATAAACATCGCTGCTGCCACGGCCGCCGCCCATCGTCGCATGCCATGTCGGTTCATCGTGTCGCCGCCTTTCGGTTATCGAAGCCCTGGTTTCGTTCCTCTGTATCCGCAGCGGCGCGGAGTGTCAAGTTTCGTCCCGGCGGCGCCGGCCGCTCGCAAACGTTGCACGAAGGCCTTGCCGCCGCTACAATGCGACCCTTTCCAGGGAACCGAAGGGAGAATTGCATGGCGATTATCGTCAACGGCGAGCGCATCGACGACGAAACGATTCACGAAGAGGCCGAGCGCATGCGGCCGGAATACGAGAAGGCGTTCGCCGAGGAGGCGCCGGCGGAGCGCGAGGCCAAACTCCAGCAGTGGGCACGCGACAACGCCGTCGAACGCGTCCTTATCGAGCAGGCCGCCAAGGCCGACACCGAGCCCCTGCCGGACGACGAACTCCAGAAGGCCCTTGAGGCGGCCAAAGAACACGCCGACGAGGCGACGGCCGAGGACCAACTGCGCGAGGAGGTCGAACTGCACCTGCGCATACAACGCCTCATGGCCGGCGTTGCCGAGGCCGTGCCGGACCCGTCCGACGAAGCCGTCCAGGCCTACTACGACGAGCACAAGCAGGAGTTGATGGCCCCGGAACGCATCCACGCCGCCCACATCGTCATGCACGTGGACGCGAACACGCCCCCCGAGGTGGCCGAGGCCAAACTGAAGGAGGCCCAGAAACGGTTGGAGGCCGGGGCGGACTTCGGCGAGGTCGCCGACAACGATTCCGACTGCCAGGATCCCGGCGGCGACCTGGGATGGTTCCCGAGGGGGCAGATGGTCGAAGAGTTCGAGAACACCGTCTGGAAGATGAAGCCCGGCCAGGTTAGCGACATCTTCGCCACGCGATTCGGCTTTCACATCGTCCGGGTCATCGAGCGCAAGGCCGCCGCACCGTATGCCCTGGAAGAGGTCGAAGACCACGTGCGCGAGCACCTCGCCAGCCAGATGCGCGACGAGGCCGTCGAGACGTTCCTCGACTCGCTGCGCGAAAAGGCCACGGTCGAAGAAGCGTGAGGGGCACAATCCGAGCCGCGAGCGCATCTGAGCCGCGAGCGCATCCGAGCCGCGAGCGCATCTGAGCCGCGAGCGCAAGCGAGCGGGGGGCCATGAACACCGAACCTGAACGCGGCATCCCCAAGGCCTACCTTATCACGTTCAGTTGCTACGGCGCCCCGCCCGCTCGTCGATCTCGGTGATTTTGAACCGGACGCTGGCGATGTACGGCGACTCGCCCTTCGTCCAGTGGCCGTAGGTCGTGGCGACGAAGGTGCCGTCGGGCAGCAGTTCCAGCGCCGGGTAGGCGCAGTCGGCGCTGCGATGGTTGTCCATGAGTCGGACGCGGTACTGGCCCTCGCGCCCGCGGACGATGTCGTCGTACGTGCCGATCCACATGACCCAGTCGCCCCTGGTCGGGCTGGAGCGGGTCGTGTCGCGGAAACTGATGACCAGCCGGCCGTCGGGCGCGTAGAGGGCCTGGTGCCTGTCGCCGGTGAGGGCGGCCGGCAGTTGGCGGGGCTTCGACCAGGTGCGGCCTTCATCGTCGGAGAAGATGACGAAGGAGTTGTACCGGCGGCTGTTCTCGCGCAGCAGCAGGGCGATCTGGCGGCCGTCGGGCGAGCGGACGGCCCCGGGCTCGCACAGGTGGGCGGTGGGGTGGGTGGCAATAACCTCGGGCTCGCTCCACGTCAGGCCGCCGTCGGTCGAGAGCGCCTTGTACACGTTGAAGACGGGCGGCCTGGCCCGGCGACCGCCCTTCTTCAGGAAGCGGCCGTCGTCGTGGAACACGGCCATGTAAGAGCCGTCCTTGAGGCGCACCAGGTCGGCCATGGCGACGATGCCGCCGAAGTCGCCGATGGGCTTCAAGGGCGTCCACGTCACGCCGTCATCTTCCGAGACCGCCATCCGGATGGGGTACAGGCCGGAGAACATGATGATGCGGTCTTTCCCGTTGGCGTCGGTCACGGGGTAGAGGGTGGGCACCTCCTTGCTGGTGGCCCAGTTTTCGGGCACCGGCAGACGGTCGGACCACGTGAGGCCGCCGTCGGTCGAGCGCTTCATGACGATGGCCCCGCCGCCGTGGCCTTTCGGATAGACGGCGATCATCGTCCGGTTGTCCTTCAGCAGCACCGTGGTCGGATGGCCGAGGTACTGGCCCTTCTCGCGGTCGACGATAATCTGGCGATGCGTCTCGTGGGCGAGGTCGATGGTGGGAATCGTGTAGCCGGGCGGCATGGGTTGGGGCGCGTCTGCGGCCGCGGCAAGGTGCGCGGTGACCGCGACAAGACCGATGATCGCACAGACACGCAGGGATAGCGATGTCATCGTTAGCCTCTTTCAGAACCCGCTCGCTTGCGCTCGCGGCTCGGATACAGTCTCGATTCGCACTCCCGGCTCGGATGCCAGTCGCGGCTCGCATGCGCCCATCCGAGCCGCGAGCGCAAGCGAGCGGGACGCGAGCCAAGACCGGCAAGCCCCGAGCCGCGAGCGCAAGCGAGCGGTCAGCCACCCGGCCGCGCGTCACCTTACCCCGCCTCAGCACGAGCGTCATAGACCTGCATCGCCTCGCCCTGATTGCCGACCACGTACGCCACGGCCT
>CAZIJC010000090.1:0-3979 GCA_964539385.1 uncultured Anaerolineales bacterium
AGGATCCGCTTGTTGTTGAAGTCGTTCCAGGCCATGCCGGGGGCCTGCGTGCCGCTGCCGTTCCACGCCGTGCGCGTCCAGAAACGCTTCTCCGGCGACTCCACCACGCGCAGATACTTCACCGTGCCGCGCTTGACCTGCTCCATGCCGGTCCCAACGTAGACGTCGTACACGTAGAAGTAGCCGTCCTGCCGACGGAGGTCGACGCGGTCCGGAACGACGGGCGGCCGCGGCCGCGGGCCCAGCGGCATGGGGTCATAACACCCCGGCCCCTCCGCGTGCAGTACCAGTTCGTTGCCGAAGACATCAATCAGCACGATGCCCATCTGCTCGCCCTCAATCTGGCGCGAGCAGAGGAAGTACTTGCCCGCCGAACGCCGCGCCGACGGATCGTACAGCGGGTACGGGTCCTCGTACTTCGGCTTGACGCGTTTGAAGGTGTCGTAGTTGCCGACCATGACCAGTTTGACGGCGTCGTGCGGCCAGGTGCGGACCACCGGGTCCTTGCCGTCCATCCCTCGGTTTCGGTCCACGATCGCCAGCGCCCCCCACGGCCGGTCGTGGCAGGAACTGAAGGTGGCAATGAATCGTTCGGAGCCCGGGATGGCCCGCGTGTCGAGGACGGCGCCGGGCGACCTCGTGTTGTTGCCGAAGTACAGGGCGTGGTTCGTGCCGTCCGGATTACACGACCACACGCCCTGGGCGTCGCCGAAGTTCCGATCCACGTACTCCCAGCGGTCGTACACGATGACGCCCTGGGGCGTCAGGGCGGCGTGGCCTTCGTGCAGCGTGCTGCGACCGATCTGGTGGATGTTCGCCCCGTCGGCGTCCATGCGGAAGAGGTTGCCCATGATATGGCGGTTGCACATGCAGTACTTCGGCTCGCGGGTGGACGAGAAGGCGATGCGCCCGTCGGGCAGGTACAGCGGGTCGAAATCCGAGACGCCCGGCAGCGAGGTCAACTGCCGCAAGCCGGAGCCGTCGCTGCGCATCTCGTACAGGTGATAGTCGTCCTTCACGTCGCGCCGCATGGAGAAGAGTATCTTGCGGCCGTCGAAGGCGACCTCGAGGTCTCGCGCGGCGCCCTGGGGCAGTTCGAGCAACGTCTTGACTTCGCCGCCGCGGGCGAAGTCGACCGTCTTGACGGCGCCGGGGCCCTTGAACGAACGCGTGTTGATCTCGCCCGTCTGGAACATCGTGGCCGTATTATGGTGATCGCCCCGGTACTGGGGGCGGGCGACAAACACGATGGGCCGCCCGCTGACCAGCGGATTGGCAATCAGGGCCTCGCGGCTGAGGGCCTGCAACCGGGCGAGCACTTGCTTGGCCTGTTCGCCCTTGGCGCCGGCCTGCTGCTGCCGAAGACGATCGAGGCGGGCGAGGTACTGCTTGCCTTGCGGATATCGCGGGCCGAACGTCGCGGTCAGGTCCTCGATGGCCGCCCGAACCGAATCTTCGGCAAGCCGTGAGGTCGCGGCCGTCTGCTGCAGACGTTCTGGCTTGCGACGCCGCCCCCGCTCGGCGGCGTCCACGCCGGCGGCAAGTGCGACCAGCAAACACACGGCCGTCGTCACGATGCGCCGCTTCAAACGGGCTTTCCGCATATCGAACCCCTCGGCCCCTGCTCACTGTTTCTCTTGCGTCAACCTGTAGACGGCCACGCAGTTCTCTTCGAACTGCGGCACGTAGAGAAGTCGCCGGCCGATGTCCACGCCGATGTCGGCCGGTGTCTTGAGGTCAATCAGTGTCCGAACGGTCTTGCGGTCGGGCGAAATCGTCGCCACGCGGTCGCCCGTCAAGTCGGAGACGATGAACGTGCCGTCGTCGAGAACCTCGATGCCGTCGAGCGTCTGGAAGTGGAGGGCCAGACCGAAAGGCACAGGGTCGCCTTTGCCGGTCGGATCGAGTTCGTACACGTCGTGCTGCGCCCAACTGACGGCGAACATCTTGCCCTTGAAGAACGTGATGCCGTTGACGCCCTTCGGCGCCTTGATGCGCGTGACGTCCCGGCCGTCCATTCGGTAAACCACGCCGGCCAAGGTGTCCGAAACGTAGACGGCCACCCCATCGGTGGCCATGTCGTTGAGGCGCCGTCCGGACGGGCCCATCAGTTTGACCGGCTCGTTGTCTTCGATGACGGGATACCCGACCACGCGTGTGTTGTCGGCCACGTACAGCACGCCGTCGAGCATGCACGCGCCTTTCGGACTGTGCAGGGGCGCCTCGGGTGTGGACTGGTGCCAAGGCATCGCGTAGGGGCTGCCGCCCGGCCGCAGGACCGAAATGGAGGCCACACCGTCGTCGGCCCAATACTGCTGCGTGGTCGTGTCCATGTTGGTGACGTAGACGCCGCCGCTGGTGGGATCGACAAACGCGCACTCGGGCACCTTCAACTGCGAGACGACGGCAACCTGCCGCGCGACCCACACCTCCTGAACGGCGCACCCGGGACCCGCAACCAGCGCACACGCGATCAAGGCCAGCCGCCAGACGCTCTGGTGCATGGCGTTCTCCTTTGTCATTGCATTATCGGCTTGTACCACAAGGATTTCCAGTAGGCTTGGTCGGTCGCGTACGGGTCAACGGGATCGTTGGGCCCGATTTTCTCCGAGAGGATGCCGTAGCGTTTCATCTCACGGACGTAGGGCCGGCCGGGGCGGAAGCCGGCCATGTCGAACCGCCTGTCTTCCTGCTCCAAGTACTGCTTGCCGCGGCGGATCCACGCAAGGAGTTTCTGGTAGTCCGGGTCCTTGGTGTCGGCAAAAACCTCCGGGACGGTCTTCTTGCCCTTAGGGGGCTTGGCCTTGACCTGGCAGGTGCCGTAGCCGCCCGCCTTCTTCGCGAGCGGCCCCAGCAGAAAGGCAGACTTCTCGGGCCGGCTCAGATTGTAGACGAATTCGCGATCGTACCGCTTCGCGTTGCTGCTGAGGGCCGCAGGCAGGCGCATGTCGCCCTTGTGACAGCCGGCGCACCGCTTTTGGATAACCCCTGCGGCCATCTTGTTCTCCGGCCAATCGGCGTCGTGACGGATGTACCGGTTCTGGATATGGCGGTACAGCATGCCGGTACCCAGGGCCCCGTACGTACCGGGATAGGCCGCCCCGGACTCGATCCAGTAGCGCACCATTTTGATTTCGTGCGGCGTGGCCTTGACGTCATGATGGCTGCCGCTCAGTCTGGCCATTATCGGGCTGGCCACGGCTCCAACGGAACGCGGCGGGCGGCTGCCGACGGGCAGATTGCGGCCATCGACGAACTGCTTGCGGTATGTCAGGTTGAGGTAACTGTGACACCAGTAAGGGCCACGGTCGCCGGCCAGACTGAAGCCGCCGGCGCGTTTCTCCGGGTTGTGACACTTGACGCAGTGCTTGTCGAGAATGGGCTGGATGTCGCGCGGGAAGTCAAAGACGTCCGGCACGTCCTCGACTGGTTGGATCTTGCTGGGCGCGCGTTTCATGGCCATGAGAGACTTCTGCGGCGCATACATCGCGGTGGTGCGGCGCTCGTGGCAGCCGACGCAGCCGGTTGTCTCGCCCGGCTGGACCGTGACGAACGAGTGCATCCGCTTGATGGCGTTGTCGGCAGCGTCCATGGCCACGAAGAACAGGCTCCGCATGGCCGGCGCCTCGAAGTAAGCCGAGCCGTCGGGCTCCACCGGCACGGTGCCCAGGATACGCTCCAAAATGAAGGTGCCGCCGGACGTGATGGGTTGCATGCCGCCGTGGAAGTGGATCGGCTCGGGCAGCAGTTCCAGGACGAGGAGTTTCTTCACCTCGCCGCGCTCGACGCCCACCATGTTGCGGCCGACGTTGACGTCGCTAAGCATGAGGCGGCCGGTGGGCTGCGCGGGATCGGTGCGCGACGGGATGATCTTCTCGCGCTGCCGCGCCACCAGTGGACGGGGCTCGTGCAGGTCCATGCCGTCCGGCTTCGGCCGGAGCAACTGCGTCTGGCCGCGACCGTCCATCAGTTCGATGCC
>CAZIJC010000090.1:4079-18587 GCA_964539385.1 uncultured Anaerolineales bacterium
ACGCCGACCTGCGTGAGCCAGCAGTTGACCCACCGCTTGCAGCGTGTGGAGACGAACATAATGTCGTCGTCCGGCAGGTAGATGGCCTCGTAGTCGTCGTAGTCGCCGCGTGTGAGTTGGCGGACGCGGGAGCCATCGGCGTTGATTTCGTACAGGTGGTAGTGGTCGCCGCCGCCCTTGCGGTAGGAGAACAGGATCTTCTTGCCGCCGTAGTGGACGTGCGGGTCGCGAACGTTGCCCTGCATATCCTCCAAGAGGACCTTGACCTGGCCGGTCCTGAGATTCATGCGGCAGAGTCGGCCGCCGGGGGCGTAGGTCTTGCGATTCTCGTCCTCGGCGTAGTAACTGATGTTGGCGTACCAGTGGGGGTCGGGACCGCTGCGCCGTGCCGCGAAGATGATATCCCGGACGCCGGCCATGGGGCCCTTCAGCGCCTGCTGAAGCAGATCCGGGGCCGCCGGCGCAGCCGCCCGCGCCCCCGACGAAGCGCAAAGAAGGACGCAGAGGCCCCACAAACCGAGGAAGGCCCCCGCGCCAGTCGGGCGGCCACCGGCGGCGAGAACCTTCGTCATGCTCGTCCCCGTCTTAAAGCGCCAGAAGATAGGCCACCAGGTCGTCGAGTTCCTGTTTCGAGAGTTTGCTGGTCGTCCCGTGCTGGTCCTTCTTGTTGAACGTGGTGAGCACGTCCTTCAACTCCACGGCTGCGCCGCTGTGCAGATAGGGAGCGGTCTTGTAAAGTTCAACGAGGGTGGGGGTGTCGAACTCGTCCGCCCGGTCGAGTTCCGCCCGTGTGCCAACGTTGTAAAGTTTCAGGTCCGTAAACAGCGGCCCCGGGTGGCACCCCGCGCACCCGGCCTTGCCGTCGAAGACCTTCTTGCCCCCCTTGGCGCTGTCCGAGAGGTCGCCCTTGGCCGTCAGGTACGGGCTCGGTTCCGGCTTGAGAGCCCTGAGATACGTCTCGACGGCGCGGAGCGTCTCGGGTGTCGGCTCGTGGAACTGGATGTAGCGGAACCCGGCCGCCACCGCCGTCTCCATCTTGTCGCGGACCCCGCGCGACATGACGGGCGGCGTCTTGTACGACCACAGGAGCGACCGGGCGTTCTTCGGGTTGCCCAGCCCGTCGTTCAACAGGTCCCAGTTCATGCCGTCCGGCCGAACATCTTCCGGATGGCACGTTGCGCAACTGAGCCAGTGCTGGAAGCAGTAGGTGGCATCGTGGAAGATGATCTCGCCGATGCGCACCTGGTCGGGGTCGGGGTTCGTGCCGATCGCGATCGTCGGGCCAGGCTTGAGGGTATCTGCATCCATCAGGGCGACCTTGCCCGCGAAATAAACGGCCACGGCCAACGTCTTGCCGTCGGGCGCCAGGTCAATGCCGCGCGGGCCTTTCAGGGCCTTGCCAAGCGGCTCCGGGTTGAGAACGTACGGCCCCTTACCGTCGACATGCTTGCGCATCAGCAGGCCGGCGCCGTAGAGGGCCGCGAGGTCGTTCACCAGAAATTCACGCCGCTTGGGGTCTTTCTTGATCTCTTTCCAGATGTCCGAGACGTACCGCGGCTCCTTCTGGCCCTCCACGGGCGGCAGGTCCTTGCCTTCCAGGAGCAGATGAAGGCCTTCCAGGTCCACCTTGGCGATCTGGTGCACGCCTGAGATCGACACCCAGAGCGTCTTTCCGTCCTTCGAGAGGACAACGCCCCACGCATCGGCGGCGCCTTCCGACAGGCGGTCGAGCAGCAGCGTCGCACAGTGGGCCTTGGCCGGCAGATCGATAACGCTCATCGCGTTGGTGTTGACCCAGCCGCGCTCCAACTGCGTCGTCGGCAGCGTCGTACGGCCGACGGTGTGAACGCAGTAGGCCCACTTGCCGTCGGGCGATACGGCCACCTGCCGCAGGGCGCTCGAGCCGCCCGGAAGTTTGATGTCGGCGACCGACTTCAAGGTCTCCAGGTCAATCAGGCTGACCTTCGCCGCCGACTGCGGGTCGGAGGCGTCGCCCATGGGCAGGAGGTTCCCGACGACGGCGATCTTCTCGTCGGGCGTCACGGCCACAAAGTACGGCTCGCGGGGAACGCGAACACGCGCCTTTTCTTTGCCGCTCGCCAGATCAACCACGGACACATCGTGCGTCACCGTGTTGGCGACGACGAGCAGGTTGCGTTTGGCGACAACCGCCATGCCCGCCGGCCTGAGCCCCACGTTCAGGCGCCGGGCGATCTTGCCGCTTGCGGCGTCCACTTCGGCCACCGTGCCGGCGTTACGCTCGCCCACGTAGACCTTGGCCCCGTCGGCAGCCCAGGCGACGCCGGTGCCCTGGCCGTTCAGGGCAACCTCTCGGACCACCTTCTTGGCGGCCGCGTCGATCAGGACCAGTTTGCCGGCCGTCCGGTCCGAGACGGCAATCGTCTTGCCGTCGGGTGAATACTTGAGGTCGAACGGGGACCGGTAAACGGCGGCGGCCGCTCCCCGGGCCTCCCCCTCCGCTTGACCAAGGACCAGCGCACCGAAGGCGCACAGCGAAACGGTCACAATCAGTCGTCTCATGTCAGTTCCTTTTGCTTTTCTGCCACACGCTTCTTAAGTGATAACCCCCAGGAATTCATTCACCGGACGTAGCCGCCAACCGCTTCGGCGCCCCGTCTTCGCTAATCACACGGAAGCCCACGTTGAAAACCTTCTGCCACGATGGATAACTCAAACGGAAGGCCGACCGTCCCCGCTTCGGGCGGTCGTAGAACGACCCGCCTCGAACGACCTTTCTGCCGTCGGGACCTTCGGCATTCCTGCCGTCATCGGCGCGATACGGATACGGCTTAAAGATCGACCGCGTCCACTCGCACACGTTGCCGTGCATATCGTACAGTCCCCATGCGTTGGGTTGGTGACGGTCGTAGCTGCCGGTGATGGTATCGCCGTCGTTGACGTTGGCGATGTGCGGGATCCACTTGGGCGAGTCGCGCCGGCACAGGCTGAGAAGGCGCTGGTCGGCGAAATTCGCCTGCTTGCTGAAATCGGCGTCCACCGGGCCGTAGTTCATCGGCGTGGCCGTGCCGGCGCGGCAGGCGTACTCCCACTGGGCCTCGGTCGGCAGGGTGAACTTCTGCCCCGTCTTTCCGGAGAGCCACTTACAGAACGCCGCCGCCTCTTGCCACGTGACGCGGATAACCGGCTGTTTCTCGCCGCTGGCCGCCACACCCCGATTGCCCTGGTCTTTGTTATACCAACTGATGTAGCCGCTGTCGTGCATCGAGTCGAACAGGGCGTACTGGGCGTTGGTGATCTCGAACTTGGCCATCCAGAACGGCTTCGCGACGGCCACCCGGCACCGGGGTCCCTCGTCCAGCCAGCCGTCGGCATCGCCCATCACGAATTCGCCCGCCGGTATGCGGACCAATTCCAGGTTGACCCCCTCGCCCAGTTCGACGGTGCGCGATGGCGTTCCGGCGGCCGCCTGACGCCGTTTGGCCTCGGCGGCATCGAACGGCCAGCCCCGACACGTGACAGTCCTGGCAGAGTGCCGCTTCACGGGCTGCGGCCTGACGGGGACGACCGGCTTGGTCTCGATAACGGGGTACGCCTCCGGGTCGATGTCGAGGTTGGCGTACTTCTTGGCGAGTGCGAGGCGTCGCGCGCGGCCATCGCCGCGAATCTGCCGGTACTCGCTCCAGGTTCCGTGGCACGGCACGTTCAGGTCGATCCAGGTGATGAGCCGGTCCCACGACTTGGCGTCGAGTTTAACGCCGCTGTGCCCCTTCCGGAGCATCTGGACGAGTTCGGTCGTGTCGGCGTGGTACTCGAGGGGTGCCGGCAAGTGATAGTCGCTCTCGGGGCCCGGCCGGCGGACGTACGGATGCAGCGCCACGTAAGGAGCCGAGAAGTTGCGCCAGGCCTTCTTGTCGCTCCGCCGGAAGTCGGGAATCGGCATGCCATGCTTGTTCTTCCTGGTTCCATTGTGGCAGCCGACGCAATACGTGTCGAGCACCGGCTGGACCTCGCGGTCGAAACTGAAGCCGCGAGCCGGGCCGTACCACGGCTTGATCTCCGACGGCTTCCGGCCGGTAGCAATCGTCTGGCGTGCAGGCGGCCGTTCGCTCTGGCGTTCGTGGCAGCCGACGCATGAGGCGAACTCGCCCGGCATGGCCGTGTACCAACTCCGCATCACCTGGAGGGCCTTGCCCTCGGCGTCGAGCGGTTCCAGAACGATCGGCACGTTGGCCGGAACGCGGAACATGGCCGACCCGTCCTCCTGCACCGGCACGGTGCCGAGGATGCGTTTGACGTCCCACGGCCCGTCGATGCCGATGTTGATGTGGCCGCCCATTCCACGATAGCCGTAATGATTCGTGAAGACACGCAGCGCCTTGACAGAGCCGGTCGGCACACCCTTCAGGCCGCCGCCCTTGTACACGTTTGCCATGTACACCACAGCGTCTTTGCGTGAGAGGTCCACCCTGTCGGGGACAACAGGCAGCCTGGGCGTCTTGCGCAGCGGAACCGGCTCGAAGAGGGCGTAGCCCGGCTCCTGGCGTACGAGGAGCATGTTATCGAAGATGTCCACCAGGTACAGGGCCCAAGCCGACTTGGAGTTCATCTGACAGGAAACCAGGAAGTACTTCTCGCTCAGCGGGTACGGATGGAGGAACTTCGGCCAACTGCCGTTGACGAGGCCGTCGCGGATGACCGGCTCGACCTTCTTGCCGTATCCGGGGATGCGCTGGACGACGCCGTCGGCCTCGCGCTTTCCCTTGGCCGGATCAAAGATCAGCAACTCGCCCATGCGCGGAACGCCATGATGGCCGGAGATGATGGCCACGATCTTCGTCGGATGCCCCGGAATCGGCCGGGCGTAGAACGTCGAGTTCGGCCAGTAGGAATTGCTGCCGTACAGTTCGAACTGGGCCGTACCGTCGGGGTTCATCTCGAAAAGAAGTCGCGAGAAGTAGTGCGGCGTGTCGCTGTATTCCCACCGGGTGTACATGATGCGGCCGCTGTTCAGGACGGTCGGGCACCAGGAGTGGTCCTGGTCGAAGGTCAGTTGCCGGACGTTCTCGCCCTGGTCATTTGCAATCATAAGCGCGCCGACCGGGCTGCCTCCGCCCACGCACGGCACCCCCTGGTAGCCGACGGTCGAGCAGAAGATGATGCGTCCGTCGGGCAGATAGCACGGGTCGTAGTTGTCGACGTCGGGATCTTCGTCCTTGGTAACCTGTCTGAGGCCGGTGCCGTCGGCGCGGACCTCCCAGATCTGCCACCTGCCCTTGGCGCCGACCATGGAGAAGAGCATCCGGTCGCCGGCGAAATGGAGGTCGACGTCGCCGACGAATTCGGTGTTCTCCGGACGGTAGAGCGTTTTGAGTTCGCCTTCGGGGTGTCGCACGGCAAGGGTGACAATCTCGTTGTCGTAGCCCTTGCTGGAGATGGCGGAGTTGCCGGTCCAGTTCTGCGGCAGTCCGAGTTTCGGGCTTTTCGTGCTCCGTTTGACAAGCAGGAGTCTGTCGAAATCCAGGAGCGGGTTGGCGAGCAGGGCCTCGCGTTGAAGCGTCACGAGGGCCTGCGTCACATCAAGGAGTTCGTCCTTGTTGCCGCCCCCCGCCTGGGCCTTCTCGAGCCGCTCCTGGAGCGTCCCGAGCCGCTTCAGGAACTCCCCGCCCTTGGGGTATCTTTCGCCAAACGTCTCGGTCAGGTCGGTGATGGCCAGGTGCATGGCCTGAAAGTTGACGTTGCCTCCACTCGCCAGCGTCTCCTCGATCTCGCGGGCCTGGTAGTAGAGTTTGCGGATGGCGTGGAGTGCTGCGGCATTCCCGGCGTTGGCCGCCAGTGCCTTCACTTTCTCGGCCAGTCGCGGCAGGCGCGTGACGCTGACGTACCGCTGGGCCAGCGACTTGGCGTCGCCGGCCTTCCAGTCGGCGGCCCAGATGCCGTCGGCCTTCTCCCACGACATCTGGCGTCTGGCCTCCCCGTCGCGGAAATCGCGTGAGACGAGGCTCCAGAGGCCCTGGCGTATCGTCTGTCGCGGACTCGCCTTCTTCCTGCCCTTGCCCGTGGCGGAGAAGTAGAAGCCGCAGCCACCGCCGAGGTTGTGGATCTTGAGCAGCAGTTGGTTCTGACCCTGCCGGAGCGACAGCCTCGCCTTGTCCTGGTTCTCGCCAGGGCCTCGGGACACGTCTTTGGAGAGTACTTTCCTCCCGTTCAGCCAGACGACGATACCGTCGTCGCTGCCGAAGTATCCGGTAATGTTTTGCTTCGCCCGGACCGTAATCGTCCGGTACAGGTAGATGGACCCGTTGCTGCCGGCGCTGAGTTGGTGCACCATGCCGTCGGTGAACTGCGCCTTGGCCGCCCAGCGGAGACTGCCCATCGGCTTGGCAAGGTCCACACCCTTCTCGGGCGGGAACGCGTACGAGAAACTTTTGTCCTTCTTGGGCGTGTAGAACGGGCCGGCCATGTACCACGGCCCGAGGGCCACGCCTTTCACGGTCTCGGACGCTTTGGGACTCTTGGTCTGCGTCTGCTCGTGCCTGACGAGGGCCTCGCGGGCGCCGAGCAAGGTGTCCTGCCACGTGGCTTTCTTGGCGTAATACGGCGGATCGGCGGCCTCGGCCACCATACAGGTCACAAGCAACCAAGCCGCCGCGACAATCCACACGTGCCTGACCGTTCCCCTCATTAGCATCTACCTCCTACTGAGTCCAACCGATACCATGTCCGTCCGCTGAGGGCCGCCATACTGAGGACCGGCCTCCGCAAGGCGCGTTTAACCGCGACCCACAGGGGAGCGCGTTTCGCCCGACACACAGCCGCCCACACACCGAGCGTCTGATCGCGGACACTGGCAATGCTGCCCTCAGTAACCGCAAACGGAGCCACCATTTAACATGAAGACCCGTCCCCTGGCAAGTAACAATCCGTTTAACACCGATTCGGCGAAATGGGACCGCAAGATGTTGCCTTTCTCGATGGTCTCAGCCGCCTTTCCCACGCCGACACCCGTCTGGGTGGGCGATGGCCCGCCCCGGTTCTCGGTCATTCGCGCTGCGGATTGCTACTCCAGCGTCGGCCGCACGACCTCGCCCCGGGCCTGTGCATCGGTGTTCTCATACGCCCCGTAGAACTCGGAGTTGCAGTCAAGCCACAACGCGATGCGGTGCCGGTCCTCGGCCGACAGCCGCAGGCCGCGCTGACGGTGTTTCTCGCCTTCGATCACCTGCATCAGCCTCGACGCAAGCGCGCCGAACTTGCCCGGAAGCGTCCGGCTGCCGCCGTGGACGCCCGTCTTGATCGAGCCGTTCGAGACGTGGAAGTAGAAGCCGTACTTGGCGGCCAGGTTGTTGTAGGACCGGGTGAAGCCGCGCTCGACGGCGCCGCTCAGGTCCGGGCCCTTCTTCTCTTTCCGGTGACAGTCCACGCAGTTGCGGTCGAGCACCGGCTGGACGAGCCGTGGGAAGTTGAACGGGTTCGAGCCGTCCACGTCGGGGCGGATCTTCGACGGCGCGCGGCGCATCGCGACGGGCATCGTGGCCGGCCGACCGCCGTACGTGCGTTTCGGCTCGTGGCAGCCGAGGCACGTCAGCCGCTCGCCCGGATGGACGTAGGTTATCGACCGCATCGACTGCACGGCCATCCCCTGCTCATCGAGGGCCTGGAAATAGATGGGCTTGCCCACCGGCGCCTCGAAGTACACGCTGCCGTCGGCCTCGACGGGCACCGTCCCGAGCACCGCCCGTGCGTTGCTCTGGTTGGCCGCGCCGATGCGTGGCTTGTTCGGCGGCGCCGTGGACTTCGGCAGCAGTTGGATGATCCGCAGGGCCGTGATCCTGGCGCCTTTCGGCCACTTGAAATCGCTATCGTACATGTTCACCACCGCGACGGTCGCCGGCAAGTCGGCGGCGGCTTCCCGAGCGGCGGCCGTCTGCGTCGTTGCATCGGGAATGACCGGCGGCATGGGCCTCGGACGCAGCGGTATCGGGCTCAGGCACGAAACCGCCGCGTCGCGGTACAGCAGTTCGCGGTTGCCAAACCGGTCGATCCAGTAGATGCCGCGCCTGTTCGCGTCGCGGCCGCAGACACAGAGGTAATCGTCTTCGCTCAGCGGCCATGGGGTGCCGTAGATCATGTAGTTCTTGATCGGCTTGCCCTCGGCTTCGGGGAACGGCACGTCGGGCGTCAGGCGCGCCAGTTGCGACATCGCACAATCGTCATCAAGACGGTGATCGATGAGCACGAGCGACCCGAAGGCGTTGCCGTGGTGAGCGCCCGTGGCGGCCACAAACCTGGGCGAGCCGGGGATGGCCCGGATGCTCATCTCCATCCACGGCCGGCTCTCGCGCCGCTCAGGATAGTTGCCGTGGAACGCCCGCGGGTCGCGTCCGTCGGGATAGCAGACCCAGATGTGGTGGGCGACGTTGGTGTCGCGGTCCACATAGTCCCACCGCGTGTAGGCGAGCATCCCCTCGTTCGTGACGCTCGGGTGCCACTCGTGCGTCTCGTGGAAACTCAACGGCAGGATGTCGCTGCCGTCGCGCTCCATCGAGAACAGCGTGTAGACCGGGCAGTGGCGGCCGCAACGAAGGTACCCGCCGCGCCGCAGCGAGATGAACGCAACGCGCCCGTTCGGCAGAAAACACGGGTCGAAGTCGTCGGCGGGCCCGTCCGTCAGTTGCGTGAGGCCGGCACCGTCGGCGCCGACCTTGAACAGGTGCCAACTGATGGTCGGCCCCCAGGTGTAGGTCTTTTTGGCCCGGCACTCGGTGTAGGCGAACAGGACGGTCCTGCCGTCGAACGACAGTTCGGGCGACAGGAACGCGCCGCCGGCGAGTTGCTTTCCTTTGAGGCGTCCTTTCTCGACCACCGCGCCGGCCAGCAGGTCCGTCAGTTCGGGCTCCGACTCAAACGGGTCCGAGAGGACAAACAGCCCGCCGCCGGGCCTGGCGTTGCAGCCGTAGTATTGGTCGCACATGTGGAACGGGCCGCCCGGGTTGTGGCGTTTGATGAACAGAATCCGTTTGAAGCCCAGCAGCGGATTGGCGAAGGCGATGCGCCGCCGCAGTTTGCACGCCGCGGCGTAGAGCGCGTAGCGGCCCTTGGCATCCTTGACGTCCGTCTCAGCGGCCTTGGCGCGGAGTTGCGTCAGTTCCTTCGCCATCGCCGAGAGGTCCAGACACGCCGGCATGGCCTCCAGCCGGGCGAGCAGCGCCGCTGTGCGGCGAAGCACGACGTCTGCCGGGTCACGGTCCCCCGGAAGGATCAGCGCCTGGGGGTCAAAGGCCTGCGAGGCAACCTTGGCGAACCACTTGGGGTTCCCGATCTGCCGCGCCAACTCATCGAACTGCGCCTTCGTCTCGGCATCCAGGTCGAGTTTGACCGGCGCGGCAGAGGCGGCGGCCGCGCCCAGCAGCAGGAACACACACACCGCGCCGGTTCGGAAGATCCTGCAACGTGCCACTCTCTCTCCTTCCCTGGCCGGACGTCTCCAGCGCCGCACACACTCCCCTTTGCGCCAAGCGTCTGCCCGTACATTATAACGCCTCTTTGGCCGCTGTGTACCGCCGAGAAACGGATTGCGAGACATACGCCGGTCCGCCCACGAAGGCGGCTGGGCGACGCGGGGAATGTCACCGGCCGCTTCCGCAGGTGGCTCGAACGGTGGGCGCTGACGAGGGGTACGGCGCGATAGGGCATTCGGGGCGGGAACGTATGAACGCTCATTAAGGTCGTTTCTCGTCCTTTTTGTCCTTTCGAGACAAGGCGCGTCGCCTGCTGTTCTCCGGAAGGGGCTATTCCTTTTTCTCAGGCTTGACGCCACCATCCCGCACATCGATCTCGACCTCTTTCGTATACACCTTCTTGCTGCCGTCCTTGAGAGTGACTTCAACAGTGGCTTTCACGGTAAAGCGCGGGAGTGCGTCCGGCAGTTTGGGCGCCTCGATCCGCCGGCGAACGCTGGTCGCGTCCTCCAGTATGGTCGCCTGCCACACGTCCAACCGGTCGGCGGCGCCCGGCCTGCTTGTCCATCGCGGCCCGGAGCGTACGCAAAAACAAAGGAGCTTCTGGGGCTTGCCGACGGAAACAATTTCGTGGACGTCGGCGTGGCTTCCGTTCATGTCGATGATCTCTTGCGACCGTTCGCCGACGAGCCGTTCGATGGTGATACCCCGGTTGCTCGCGTTCAAGTCCACTGTCTCGCCCGTCTTGCCGCCGGGCTCGTGGGCCAGGTTGACGATCATCCCAAGCCTACAGCCTTCGCATCCTTCCAGTGTGAGCACCCCGTCCATTCTCGAATCCGAATCCGGGGTCAGAAGGGGGACATGGACCCCGCGGGCGTCGAGCAGGAGGAACGACTGGGCGGCTGACCCGGCCACCAGCAGCATTCCACCTTCGACCCCGCACGTGCGCTTCTCGTTTCTGCCGTCGAATACGATCGGAAACGTCTGTGTGCCGGGCTTCTGATCTTGCCAGACGGAATGGACCAGCGTGCCCAGTTGGATCACGCGAACGTTAGCGCGGCCGTGGTTGTATATCAGCGGCACTATTTTCCAACTCCCAGGGTTACGGCGGGAGCGGAAGCCAATATCTGTCTTGTGCCCGGTCTTGTCAGGGTTCAGTGAAATCTCGGCACCTTGATCGATGATGAGCGTGACATCATCGCGCGGGATGCCGATGCTATCGGACACGACATACTTGCCGGCCAACACGACCGTGGTGCGCGCATTCGCCAGCCCCCATTCAATAGCGAGTTGCGGATCGGCATTCTTGAACAGGATCTTGTCGCCCTCGAAGGGCCGGACCACGGTCTGATCACCCTGTCGCGAGATGAGGACCGTTTCCTCCTTCCACGACTCTGCGCCGGCACTCAATCTCGACGACGTGGAGCACGATACCGTCACGCTCACCAGCCCGATGACCACTGCGGTGAGTAAGAGACATTTCGGTTTGGGGTTTACGCTCTTCATGTTCATGCTCTTTTCAACTCTTCAACCGGTGCAACCTCGTCAGCGACCAGTGCTTCACCGACCTCGGCCGTGCCAACCAACGCAGGAAGTTGCCCAGTTTACACGCCTCGGCGTAGAGCGCGCAGCGGGCCTCGACGTTCTTAACGTCGGTCTCGGCGGCGGGTACCATAACGACGGCGACTGCCAGAACGCACACGGCTTGCGAAGCGATCTGTCGCACGCCTGCCCTGGCCTTTCGTCAGATCTTCGACCGGTTCACACGGTCGTCGGGAACCACCCCGGCCAGGTCCACGCGCGGCTGCTGCCGCAGGGTCTGCCGGAGGGCCTCGAACGTCTCCAGGACGGCCCGGTAGTCCGGGTCGGACGTGTCCTTAAAGACCACCCGTCCGCACGCCCCCGTCCCGCCGGCCGACCGGGCCAGCGGCGCCAGCAGAAAGGCGTTGTACCGCGGACGGGCGATGCGGACCCACTCCTTCCGCGGCACCTTGCCGCCATTATGGCAGTCGGCGCACCGCCGGCCGGCCACGTCCGCCAGGACCTTGTCCAGGTCCGCCGGATACAGCCTCCGGCACCCCTTCCGCTCGTAGTCGCGGGCCAGCGAGGTGCCGTAGTACGGCACGTTGAGGTCGATCCAGGCGAAGATGCGGCGGCGTTCGGCCTCGGAAAGGTCGACGCGCGGCCGG
The DNA here is from genome assembly GCA_964539385.1 of uncultured Anaerolineales bacterium. Taxonomy (GTDB): domain Bacteria; phylum Planctomycetota; class Phycisphaerae; order FEN-1346; family FEN-1346; genus JAUVZF01. The sequence goes on from CAZIJC010000090.1 coordinate 15,709, forward strand.
CCGTCGGCGTCCGGATGGCCTGCCAGGATGCGGTCGGCCAGCGGCGAGGCGGGCGAGCCCCAGACCTTGGGGGTGATCTCCAGGATGTTCCGCTCCGCCCCGTTGTACGTGGAGATGGACCGCGTGTACCCCCGGCCGCCCCAGCCGCGGTCGAACTTCTCCCGGGCCAGCACCTCGTAGGAGACGCTGAAGAAGTCCGTCGCGTCGCCCGTCAGGTCCACGCCCTTGGGCGGGTCGGGCGGCTTGTGGCAGCGGGTGCAGTGTCGGTCCAGCACCGGCTGGACGATGCCGGCGTAGTCGAAGCCTCGGCGACCCCACTCCGGCGGACGGAGCGGCTGCGCCGGCCGGGCGGTCGTCTGGAGCCGCGCCACGCGCGGGCTCTCGGACCGCGGTTCGTGGCAGCCGATGCACCCCTGGACCTCGCCCGGCATGAAGTGCGTGAACGACCGCATCCGCTGGACCGCCCGGCCGTGCTCGTCCAGCGCCATGAAGTAGATCGGCACGCCGGCCGGCACGCGGAAGGACGCGGAGCCGTCCTCGGCCACGTCGGCGGTGCCCCACACCTTCTTGGGGGAGTAGGTGGCGCCGCACGAAACGACGGGGAACTGAAACCCGAAGGCGCGGTGCCGCACATCGGTCTTGCGAGATTTCTCGATCTCCTGGACCACCACCACCTGCCGCACCACGCCCGGCGCCACGTTCAGCCCGAGGCCCCTGTGCACGTCCTGCAGATAGACCGTGGCCCACCGGCCCTCTTCTTCCGCGGCGGGTTCGTCCGGCACGGCCGAGGACCGGACGGGAGGCCGCCAGCGCGGCCGAAGCGGACGGGCATTCCGCCAGCCTATCCCCCGGCTCGCCAGGACGGTCGCCTGCCCGGTGCCCGCGTAATCACGGACCAGCACGTGCCCCTTGTAGGAGACGAGGAAGTACGTCTCGTCCACCGGGTACGGCGTCTGGTACGGGCCGCTGGCCGGCCCGTTGTTCGAATGGCCAACCCGGCCGTGGTTGATCTCGGGCGTCAGGTTGCGGATGGCGGCCTGGGTGTTGTCGCCGTAGATCGGGTCGATGACGCCCACGGCCCCGCCGCAGCTCCCATTGTGGCCGGTCATGGTGCAAAGGACGGCCCCGGAGCCGGGCACCGGCTGCGGGTCGATGAACGTGGCCGGGCCGAGCACGCGGTTGCCGTAATACTGCGCCAGCATGGTGCCGTCCGGGTTGATCGTCCAGAGGCCCTGGATGGGGATGGCGGGCCGGTCCACGTACTCCCACCGGCCATAGATGATGCGACCGTCGCTGAGGACGGCAGGCGTGAAGTCATTCAGATAGTTGGCCGACAGCCGCCGCACGTTCTTCCCGTCGCGGCCCATCCGGTACAGGACGCCGACCGGCGAGGTCCAGCAGTAGGCAAACTGCGGGGCGCGGGTGGAGAGGAAAGCGATACCCCCGTCGGGCAGCCAGCACGCGTTGAAGTTGTAGACGTCGCCGCGGGTAAGTTGCACGAGGTCCGTGCCGTCGGCCTTCACGCGCCAGACGTGGTAGTGCTTATCGCGACGCCAGGAGAAGAGGATCTCCAGGCCGTCCCAGGAGACGTCGGCGTCGAGGATCTGGCCGTCGGACGCATCGACCAGTTGCTTCAGGTCGCCGGTGGTGACGTCGCAGACGTACAGGCCGCCGCCGTCGCGCTGGCCCTCGCAATGGTAAGTGTACACGTGTGAGGATCTGACACGGTGCCGCTCGACAGCAAGTATCTTCGTAAACCCGAGGTCCCCTGCCTTGAGGCGCCGCGCAAGGTCGGGCAGGTCGGTCAGCGGTGCCGGCGGGGGTTCGTTCGGGCCGCGCAGCGCCCCGAGCGCCTTCTCCGGCGGCGGGGCGGCATAGACGCCAATCTCCGACGCCCCCGGGTTGCTCCCCCCGTAGGATGACAGGAACTTCAGCGCGACCCGCCGGACCCGGGCCGGCGCCGGCAGGCGGATCCGCTGCGGACCGTGACCAGGTTTCAGGCGGCCCTTGACGACGGGCGTCTCGGACCCGTCGAGATGGACCGCGTAGTCCTTGAAATTCTCCTCCCGCTGCCACGCGGTGCGGCCGTAGTAGACAATCTCGGCCACCGTAACGGGCTGCTTCCACCCGAGCGTAAACTCGGCTTTGTCGGCGGCAGTCTTCCCCTGTACGGCCCACGCCTTGCCGAGGTCAGCCTGGCTGCCGGCAGGCGGCACTTTGCCGTCCACGGCAAACTTCGCCAGGTACTGGTTGCTGTACTCCGAGGAGGCGCTGACCGTTGCCTTGGCGGCCAGGTTCTCGGGCAATTTCGGCGCGCCCCACGCCACACCTGCAGCCAGCAGCACGAACACGCAGACCACGCCGGTTTGGAGCATTCTGCGTCGTGGCACCATTTCGCTCCTTCTTGACCGGGCGCATTGAGACGGGCGCACAAAAAACCCCTCGAACATCCGTCCGTACATTATAACGTCTTTTGAGCCGCTGTGTACCCACGAGAAATGGATTCCGGGACTGCGGCGTGTCGCGGGCGCAGGCGCCTCGGTCGCACCAACACGCCCACGGATGATGGGGGCGAAACGAAAGTTCAGCGAGAGAGGGCGGGCATCAGCGCAGCCGACGCCAGAACGTCCAGCGGCTCCGGCGCCAGCGTGTCCAAGCCCAGGTCGGGTTCTGCGGCCGGGTCGCCTGCGGCGACATCGCCAAGAGGGGACCGGGTGTCGAGCGGCCCTTCACGATCCGCTTCCAGCCCGGTGCCTGCGACGGTCGGCCTCACGGTCGCGACAGGCACTTCCGCGGTGACCGGCGGCAGCGGCAACGTGGCTTCGCCCATCAGGGCGTCGGGATTCGACGCGGCGAAGGTGGTCTCGCGCCCGGCGACA
>CAZIJC010000091.1:0-18347 GCA_964539385.1 uncultured Anaerolineales bacterium
CCCGACATCGGCATTTGAACGTGTAGGACATTAGCTTTACTTGGGTCAGTAGCCGTCGCCGCGGCCGACGCGCCGGCCATCGAGCCGGCCGACCCCGACCTTAGCCCAGAGGCACGGGCCGTGCTCGATTACCTGGCGTCGGTCTACGGCAAGCGGACGCTCACCGGCATCAGCGGCACGAGCAACGCCGCCAAGGTGCACGAGATCTGCGGCAAGCACCCGGCGGTACTTGCCATCGACATCAGCGGCTGGAACAGCCCCACCTGGGGCAAGAGTTACACCAGCGTCGTCGAGCGGTACACCGAGCAGGTCAAGGCGTGGTGGCAGGCCGGCGGCATCCCGTCCATGCAGTTCCACTGGAAGCACCCGATGAAGGCCAGCGGCACGGCCTGGGTCGGCAAGCACGGCAAGAACCCGCCCAGCGGCCCGTTCGACCTCGCCAAGGGCATGACGCCGGGCACCGACGAGCACAAGGCCATCATGCGCGACCTCTTGCGAACCGGCGATTACCTGGAGAAACTCCGCGACGCTGGCGTGCCGGTGCTCTGGCGGCCGCTCCACGAGATCGACGGCGGGTGGTTCTGGTGGACCGACCGCGAGAAGCCGGAGAACACGGCTGCCCTCTGGCGCCTCATCTTCAACTATTACGTCAAGGAGCGGAAACTCCACAACCTCATCTGGGTCTACAACGCCGGTCTGAAGACCGTCGCCAAGGGCAAGGACCCCGAGCAGGTGGACCTGCGCAAGCGGTTCTACCCGGGCGCCGCCTACGTCGACATCTCCGGCATCGACATCTACGCCAACTCCTACTACGGCTGGGGACCCTACCAGGAAACGGCCTACCCGAAGGCGCTGCGCATCATGGAGCAGGTCTCCCCGGGCAAGATGCTTGCCCTCAGCGAGTCGGGCGCCATCCCGAACCCCGACATGATGGCCAAGGACGGGCCGAAGTGGCTCTACTGCCTGCCCTGGTGGGTCGGCGGCAAGCACAACCCCGAGGACTGGATCAGGAAAACCTACACCCACCCGCACACGATCACGCGGGATGAACTGCCCGACTTCAAGAAACTCGCCGAGACGTACCGGAAACGGTAAACGCGGCCGGAAGCCGCCGGCGTCTTTGGCGGTCGTTCGACATCTTGCGCGGCAGGCGACGGGCGAAGGAGACGGCGATGCAGAAGCGAACGAGCACAGGCGCCTGCGTGCTGTGGGCGGCGGCCATTGCGACCGTGGTCCTGTCGGCCGGGTGCGGGAGGGACGAGGACAACGCGAAGGTCATCCGCGTCACGCGCAACATCGGCGGCCGGGAGGGCTTCCGCCTTCACTTCCGGGCGTGGCGGGAGGCCTTCGAGCGGGACAACCCCGGCTGGAAGATCGAACTGATCGATCTGGGCAACCAGAACGGCGACGAGTTCTACAAGGCACGGATCGCCACGGGCGACCTGCCGGAAGTGGTCCAGACGTGGCAGTTCACGCCCATGCTGGTCAAGGGCAATCACCTCGTGCCGCTGGACGAGGCCTACTACGAGAAGTTCGGCATCCCCCCGCCCAGGAAGTACAAGGGCCGGTACTACACGACTCAGGGCGGCATCCAGGTTCAGGGCATCGCGGTGAACCGAAAGATGTGGGCGGATGTCGGCATCACCACGGCGCCGCAGACGTGGGAGGAGTTCGTCGCGGGCCTGGCCAAACTCAAGGTCAAGGGGCATCGCCCGCTGGTCTTCGGCGGGCGGGAGTGGTCGGCCTTTCAGCCCCTGTTCTACGCCATTGCGACCAACATGTACGACCGCGCCCCCTCGCTGGACAAGCCTTCCTGGACGCTTCGCCGCAACAAGGGCGAGGTGCGATTCGCCACCGATCCCACGGCCCGGCTGATCCTGGAGAAGATGATCCACCTGCTGGACAACTTCGTGGCCAAGGGCGCCGCCTCGGACGGATACAACGAGGAGCAGGGGATCTTCTACGGCGGCAAGGGCGCCGCCTGGATGATGGGCTGCTGGATTGCCGGAGACATCGAGGCCAACAAGGTCGACTTCGAGATCGACTACTGGCCGATACCCTCCATGACGGGGCGCAAGCCCGTCCTGATCACCTGCTCCGGTCCCCAGAGCGGCTGGGCGATGACGACGTCGGCCGCCGGCGAGAAGCGCGCCAAGGCCCGGGCCTTCCTGGAGGCCTTCTACAAAGCGAAGGTGTACCAGTTGTTTCTCAACGGCGAGGGGCAGTTTGCGGCCGCCTCGAAGGTGCCCGTCAAGGGCCCTCAGAGCGCCTGGGAGCCGGCGCAGATGCTGTTCGACAACATCCAGCGGACCATCGATGAGTACGGCACAACGCCGGGCTTCCACATTGCCCTGGACGACATGCCCCCGCCGATCTTCTTCAGCAACACCATGAAGGCCGTCGTGCAGGAGATGCTCGCCGGCACGCGCGACGTGGACAAACTGTTGAAGATGCTCGACGACGACTGGGACAGCGCCCTGAAAGGCATGTGACGCGATATGGGCAACGCCCCCACATTCCGTCGCCGGGGCTGGCGGGCCTCGCTGATTCTCTGCGGACCGGCCGTGGTGCTGTACGGGACGTTCGTCGTCCTCCCAGCCGTGCTGGGTTTCGCCTACAGCCTGACCGACTGGACCGGTTGGACGGCCGAGCCGAACTTCGTCGGGCTGGCCAACTTCCGCGAACTCGCCGGCGACGAGCGCTTCGCTTCCGCCATCCGGTTCACGCTGTTCGAGACGTGGATGATCGTGGTGTTCTTCACCTTCGGCTCGCTGGTGCTGGCGGTGCTGCTGGATCGGCTGCGGTCGGCGAAGGGGCTCGTCCGGGGGCTGTTCTTCTACCCGTACATCCTCAGCATTCTCGTGGCGGCGCTGTTGTTTAAGTATCTGTGTAACTACAATCACGGGGCGATCAATCTCCTGCTCCGCTCGGTGGGGCTGGGCGAGTGGGCCCAGGACTGGATGATGGACCCCCAACTGGTGGGGTACTTCATCTTCGCGATGGTCGCCTGGAGCGCGTTGGGCTTCTTCACCACGTTGTACCTGGCGAACCTGCAGACGATCCCCACCGAACTCTACGAGGCCGCCAGCCTCGACGGCGCGGGGCCGTTGTCGGTGTTCACGCGGATCCAACTGCCCATGCTCGTGCCCACGGTGACCACGAATCTCGTGTTGGCGACCATCTTCGGCATCAACCTCTTCGGGCAGATCGTTGTGACCACCGAAGGCGGGCCGGGCTATCGCACGGCCACGGTGGGCTACTACATCTACTGGCTGGGCGTGAAGAACAACCGCCAGGGCTATGCCTCCGCCGTGTCGTTCACGGTGTTTGCCGCCCTGGTGGCCGTTGCGATCGTGCAAGTGGCGCTGCTGCGCCGCAGGCAGGTGGAACTATGAGGCGGGGACGAATACGCTTTCGCTTCGGCTGGCTGGAAGGACTGATGCTGCTGGCCGGCGCGGTCTTCATCAGCCCGTGCCTGCTGGCCCTGCTGAACGCGTTCAAGACCAACCCGGAGATCATCCGCGACCCCCTCGCGCTGCCCCAGCAGTGGAACCCGGACAACTTCAAGTTCATCTTCACCGGCATGAAACTCGCCCGCCCCATGCTCAACAGTTTACTGATGTGCGCCGGCGTGATCCTGTGCCTGATTACCATCGCGCCGATGGCCGCCTACTCGATCATGCGGCGGAAGATGGCCGCCGGCAGACTGCTGCGCGTGTTCTTCCTGATGGGCCTGACCGTGCCGTTCCAGATCATCATGGTGCCGCTTCTGAAACTCTTCCGGATGATGAACATCGAGTTCACGTATTTGGCTCTCTTGCTCCATTACGTCTCATGGGGCCTTCCACTGTGCATCTTCATCTACAGCGCGTTCATGACGACGATCCCTCGCGAGTTGGAAGAGGCCGCCGCCATCGACGGCTGCGGGCAGGTGAGCACGTTCTGGCGAATCGTCTTCCCGCTGCTGACCCCCTGCACGATCACCGTGATCATCTTCTGGGGCCTGTGGATCTGGAACGACTTCATGCAGGCCTTCATCGTGATGGGCCCCACCAGGGGCCAACTGGTGTTCGTGCAACTATGGAAGTTCCTCAACGACCAGTATGTGCGGAACTGGAACCACATCTTCGCCGGCGTGGTCGTGCTGTCGCTGCCGGTGACCGTCCTGTACGTCATCATGCAGCGCCGCTTCGTCAAGGGCCTCACCGCCGGGGCGGTGAAGTAGCCGCGCGCGCGTCTTGGCGAAGTGGCACGCCGTCGGCGGCGTGGCTCAGCGAGGGATCGACGGCGGGGCGGCCTCCGGCGCGCTCCCCCATTTCCTGTTGGGCTCGGGCCCCATCTGGAGGAGCAGTTTGCCGCCGTCGACCAGATCGCGGTGGTGGAACCAGGGCCTGTCGAGGGCCTTGCCGTCGAGCGTGGCGGACTGGATGTACACGTTGTTCTTCGAGTTGCCCTTTGCCTCGATGACGAACTGCCCGCCCTGGTAGTACTTCGGGTCGAGGTGGATGGTCACGCGGTCGAAGATGGGGCTGCCGATCTCGTAGATGGGCTTCACCGCGCAGCCCCCGTCCATCTGGAAGAGCCCGATGGCGCTCATGACGAACCAGGCGCCGCCTTGGCCCTGGTCCTCGTCTCCGGGCCAACCGTCGATGGGGTCGTCGCCGTAGTACTGGTCCATAATGGCCCGGGCCCATTTCTGGGTCAGCCAGGGGGCCTGGGCGTAGTTGAACAGGTAGGCCACCTGCATGCTCGGCTGGTTGCCGTGGTTGATCGGGAAGGCCGACATGCGGTCGCCGGTGGCGTTGAAATCGGTCTCGGCGCTCTTGGTCATGCCCTCGTCCAGGCGCGAGACGAATCGCTCGCGGCCCATGGCCTGGACCAGGCCGCGGACGTTCTGCGGGACGAACCAGGTGAACTGCCAGGGGTTGCCCTCGACCCATCCGCCCTTGCGGTCGTAGGGGTCGAAGTTCTCCATCCACCGGCCGTCCGGGTACCGTGGCCGCATGAAACCGCTCTCTTTGTCGAAGAGGTTCCGCCAGAACTCGGCCCGTTTGCTGAAGGCGGCGTACTGTTCCTTCTGGCCGAGGGCCTTGGCCATCTGGGCCACGCACCAGTCGTCGTAGGCGTACTCCAGCGTGTTGGACGCGTGGCCCTTGCCCAGCGGGATGTAGCCGTGTTCCAGGTAGGGCACCAGGTGATGGTTCCCGACGTGCCCGCCGCCGGGATGACGCTGTCCGGGCGTCGTCTGGCAATGGACCATCGCCCGGAAGGCCTTCTCCACATCGTAGCCGCGGATGCCGTGCTGGTAGGCGGCCACGATGAACGGGATTTCGTGCGAGGCGACCATGATGCTCGAGTATTCGATGCCGGTCGGGCCCTTGGCCAGCCAACCGCCCTTGTCGTAGATCTCCAGCAGCGACCGCACCCACTTGTTCGAGACGTGCGGCGTCATGAGGTTCCACAACTGGTTGAGGTTCCAGAACGTGTTCCAGAAGGCGTCGCACCCGTAGACGGGCGACTCGGGGTCCGGCAGTTGCTGCGGTTTCTCGTACATATCGACGTACTTGCCGTTCACGTCGCTCCAGATCGTCCGGGCACAGTAGGCGCGGTACAGGTTCGTGTAGAACTTGACCTTATCGGTCTCGGAGCCGCCCTCGACCTCGATGCGCGCGAGCAGGTCCTGCCAGACCTTCCGGGCGGCGGCGCGGCAGGCGTCGAAGTCCCAGCCGAACGGCTTCATCTCCGTTTCGAGGTTCAGCCGCGCCTGCTCGATGCTGACGAGCGAGATGCCGGTCTGAAGCAGTACGGCCTCGCCGTCGGCCGTCTGGAAGTTCAGCACCGCGCCCACGTCGCCCTGGCCGGCCACCTCCTTCACGTTCGTCTTGACTTCCTCGCCCACCCAGCCGCCCATCGAGGTGAACGGCTTGTTCGTCCGTGCCACGAAGTGCAGGACGTATTCCTGGTAGCCGGAAGCGTGCTTGCCGCTCTTCATCTTCGCGTAGCCTTCGATCTCGCGGTCGCTCACGCGGCGGACCTTGGCGTCCAGCACCTGCTTGCCGTACTCGGTCGGCGTGAGCAGGTCCACGAGGATTCGGGCCTGTCGGCTCTTGGGGAACGTGTACCGCTGGAACCCCGCGCGGGTGGTGCAGGTCAGTTCGGCCCGGATGCCGTAATCCTCGAGCGTCACGGCGTAGTAGCCGGGCACCGCCGTCTCGGTCTCGTGGCGGAAGCGCGATCGGTAGCCGGCGTCTGGGTCTTTCTCGGCCCCGGGGGTGGTCTTCAGGTCGCCGGTCGTCGGCATCGTCAGCAGGCCGCCCATCGTCCAGGCGTGGACGTGACTGAACCCCATGACGTTCTCGATGCTGTACTCGTAGCCGGCCTTCCAGTGGTGGCGCGACGGGTCGTGGCCCTGATTGTCCGGGCTGAGTTTGACCATGCCGAACGGCATCGACGGGCCTGGATAGAGCATCCATCGCGACGTGGACGTGCCCAGCAGGCAGTCCACGTAGTCCACGGGCTGACGCTCGGTCGCGGGCTTCTGCGCAACCTGTCGCTTGTCCAGCGTCCTGCCGTCCTCGCGCAGTTCGACCGTCACGTCCGTTGGCGTCTTGACGGGAGGCAGCCGCAGCTCCAGGCTCGACGTGCCGGGCTTCGGCGCTACCTTAACCGGCTCCAGGCCGGTCGCGTGGAGTGTCAGGCCTTTTCCCGCCCCGACGCACAGCAGCGAGACCACCAGGGGCTGGGAGAGTTTGTCGTCCTTGCGGCTGAGCCACGGAACCAGCCGGGCGGATTCGAGCGTCGCGCCCTCGGCGGGGGCAATCTCCGTCTGTTCGCTTCCCTCCAGGCCGAGCCAGTCGTACAGGATCCAACTCAGGTCCACGGTGGTGATGGTGATCTCGTTGAGGCCGTTCTTCAGGACGCCGGCGGGAAGTTGGATGGCGAAGCGGTGCTCTTTGCCGGCCGCCGGGTCCCCGACGATCGACTTGTCCGACCCGCCGGGCGGCGTCTTGTGCTGGAACCGCCGGCCGTTGACCTCGATCAGCAACGTTGGCGGCCGCACGCCGTGCGTGTCGGCCAGGTCAACCACCAGCCGCGCCTCGCCGCCTGCCTTCCGCAGGGCGAAGAAGATCGTGAACGTGTGCGGCCGCCCGCCGGCCCAGGAATCGGCCGGGCCGGGATGCGTGTACGGCCAGTCGCGCTTCGCGTCCGAGCGGCCGACGATGAAGAAGCCGTCGCGGTTGAACTCCTCGTAGCCGTCCCGCCCCAGGGCGAACTCAGCGGTGTCGTTGTCCGCCTTGCCGATCTGCCAGAGGAGTTTCCTCTCAGCGCCGGCGGCGGGGCCCGCCGCGACGATCAGCAGCAGCGCGAGAGGCAGGGCGGCTTTCCAGTCGGATCTGCTCATCGAGGTCGCTCCTTTTCGGGTCGGTTTGGCAGGAACGGTGAAGCGTGATTTCCAAACACGCTCTGGCCCGCGGCCTCCGTGGGTCATCTCTCGTGGAGTTTACCCAAACGGCTCATCCCTGCAAGCCCGGATTCCTGTCCGAGGCCGCCGCCCCGGTCGAACACTTCTCGCTCGCGGCCGGAACCCCTGAACGACCGTATCCTGCGGGCTTTAAGCCTACTGTGGCCACACCGACTTGCACTGCCAGACCGTCAGCGAATCGACATTCGCCTTGCCGCCGGTGGCGAACGTCGACAGCGAGGTGTGCGTCGGGTCGATCGGCAGCGAGAAGGACATCACGACGTGTCCGCCGTTGGCGAAGACCTCGATGCTGGTCACGTCGACCACGATCCGCAGTTCGATCTTGCCGTGGTGCATCTTCAGCGGCGCCGAGTTGCCCAGGGCGGTGAGTTTCTGGTCTTTCGCGGTGTAGATGACCTGGTGGCCGCGGATGTCGAAGCCGACCTGCTGTGCCTTGCCGGGCTGGATCACCGCGTCGATGTCCCACAGTTTGCCGTTGAGGTTCACGAGCGGGTTGTCGCCGCCCCCAAGCGCCAGGTTCGACCAGGTGTGCTTCTTGGCGTGGACGTTCTCGATCTCCCTGACGGGATACAGGAACAGCCGCAGGCCTTCCTCGGTGCTCCGCAGTGTAACCACGCGGGGGATGGTCATCTGCTGGTTGAACGGCATGTCGGGAAACTTGCCGCCGCGCATCCAGCCGATGATAAGGCGCCGGCCGTCTTGCGGCGGGATGCCCGACCAGGTCTGTGCGGCGTAGCAGTTGCGGCCCCATTCGGTCTTGTGCGGGCCGCTTTCAGGGGTGAAGGTCTTGCCGTCGAAGCGGCCGATGAGGTACGTGCCGTTGCCGCCCCAGAAGATCCAGCGGGTGTTGTCCTTGCCGCCGTCGGTGGCTTCGCCCTGAGCGTCGAGAACGGGCAGTTCGAAGAAGTCCGGGCACTCCGTGGCCGAAGGGTGCTTCACGTCGCAGAGTTTCTCCCACTGCTTCAGGTCGGGCGAGGTGAACAGGGCGTAATCGTGCCCGCGCAGGTACAGCGCCATGACCCACTTGCCCGTCGGCTCGTGCCGGATGACCTTTGGGTCGCGGTTGCCGCCGGCCAACTGCCCCAGTACGGGATTGTGCTTGTGTTTCTTCCACGTCCTGCCCCGGTCGGTGCTGGTGACCAGGCTCTGCCCGAAGGTCTTTCCGGCGGAGGTGTAGATCAGGACCAGCGTCTTGTCGTTGCCGGCCTGGAAGCCCCCGGTGTTGCTGCAGTCCACGATGCCGGAACCGGACCAGCAGGCACCGTTGTCGTCCGGGAAAACGGCGATGGGCATGTGCTTCCAGTGCATCAGATCCGGGCTGACCGCATGCGACCAATGTGACTGCTCGCCGGAGGTCTTGCCGCCCGGGAACCGGCAGGAGACGGGGTTGTGATCGTTGAACAAATGGTACTGGCCCTTGTAGAACACGAGCCCGATGGGATCGTTGATCCACCCCTTGGCGGCCGTGTAGTGGAACTGCGGCCGGTACGTCTCACGGAGATTCACACTTTCCGTGCGCTCTTGATCTGCCGTGGCCGGCAGACACAACGCCAGCAAGATCATTGGGCACACGATTGTCCGGTTCATGCCGCTCTCCCGCATGTCCTCAGCAGGTGCAGTAATCCGAGCGGGCTGAGGTCTGACTGTGCAAGGGCCGCCGCAGCCGCGGGCACGTCAGCCGGTTGCAAGGCCAAGGAGCCTTACGGTGTTGCTTTCAGCGCGAGGTAGTCCAACCCGAACAGGTGTTTGCCGAACCGGGCCGGCTTGGCTGACGCGTTGGCGCCCAGGATCTCGGCCTTCAGTTCGTGTTTGCCCTTGGTCAGGCGCACCCGGTCGAATCGTATCGGCTCGGCCGGGATGACTTTTCGATCATACAGGTCCACCGGTCCGCCCAGTTTCCTGCCGCCCAGGTAAAACTGGAATATGCCGTAGTCGGGCGCCTTGGTCAGTTGGAGGGTGAGGTCGTAGGTGTTCTCGGAGGCGACGTCGAACTCGAGCGTCAGGGTGTTGCCGGGCTTGCCGCTCTTCCAGAGCAGGTGGGAATTGCCGCTCCAGCCCGGACCGAAGCCGCGCATCGGCTGCTCGTGCGCCTCGCCCCCCGTGCACGCCTTAATGCGGAAGTGGCTCTCGCCTTCGTAGAGGCCTTTGGCCGGCTTGGGGACGATCTGCTTCGGCACGACGTAGTAGTCCACGCGCTGTTCGACCGGGACGGGACCGTAAGGGTCTGTCTGACCGGCCTGCTGGTACCAGTAGGTGGTGCAGGCGTAGAGGAGCGGCCAGTGGTTGGGATGGTACTTTTCTATCGCCGCCTCGAAACGCTTTTGAAACGGCACGTTGTCGGCCAACTGGAAACGGCTGTTCGACACGTGCCCCAGGCTGCTGTTCTTGTTGAGCGGCTGGTTCTGCAGGGCGCTCTCGAACTCGACCGGATTGTGCGCCGCCCAGGCGTAGCCGAAGTAATCCTCGCTGCCGGTGCCGAACGTGGAAGGCATCTTTTCGCCGTCGACGAAGAACTTCTCGTCCCCTTCGCCCCACCACCAGCGTCTGGCGGCCGTCTGCATCACGCCGACGATGCGTTGGGGCAGCGCGGCGGGATCGATATCGAGCACCTTGGTGACTCGGCCAAACGGATTGGGGTTCCAGACGTGCAGATTCACGCCGACGAAGCGGCCGCGGCCTTCGGTCACCATCAGGGGCCAGTCGGGCCAGCGCTCGCCGCGCGTGAACGCCTTTTCATCCACGCCCACGTACGCGTCGCGGTGCCACTTGGCGTGGAAGCGCAAGAGCGGTTGATCGGTGCGAACCGGCTGATGTATAACCTTCACGCGTAACCTCCGCGGTTTCGCTCCGTCATTGGCCACGGTCAGGCAGGCCGACTTCGAGAACGGCATGTACCAGTACGCATAGAAGCCGTCTTCGGCCATGCCGCACGGTAGCGACTTGAAGCGGTTGATGCCTGGCGCCGCTCCGAAGAAGTCGCCCAAGGGTGTCCACACGGCGGGCTGGCGGTCGTCGTCCCAGGTGATGGAGAGCGCGAGCTCGCGCAACGTGCGGATCGGGTTGTCGTCGTTGGCAACCGGCACGACGCGGATCTCGGAGATCGCTCGGAGGCCCGTCAGGCGGCAGGCGTCCACGCTCTTGCCTGGTTCGATCGTGACCGTTTCGGTGACGGTTTTGCGATCGGCGGATGGCGGTTTGGGATCGGCGCCGCGTGCGGCGAACACGGCGTTAGCCTTCTGAAGGGCCGCCTGCTCCTCTTCATTAAACTCGCCACGGAAACTGGGAACGGTCGTGCCTTTGGGCAGTTGCGTGTAGGTGATCTGATAATACGACCCCCAGCCCTTCTCGAGCACGATCTTGCACGACTTCTGGAAGGGAATCGGCACAAAACTGTTGCGCCCGCGCGACAGCGTGAGCACCAACTCCGGGTAGGCGAACATGCCGCTCTGATTGTTGAAATACTCTTTAAAGGGAATGTCGAGCGTCGGTTTTTCGTGGCCATCAATGAAGATTTTGATGTGGCCCTCTTTCGCCAGCGCGGACCAAACTCGCCAGATCACCCCCGGCCCGTCGATCTCGGCGGCGACGATGCCGGTCCCTTCCCGGCGAATGAACCCGCCCCCGTCGGAGTTGGCATGCCAATTCTCGTAATGCCCCGTTTCCGCATTGTACTTTGCCCCTCGGTCGCAACTGGAGAAGTTGCCCGATCGCTCACCCGGAAGCGGCGGCGTCGCCAGCCGCTCCAGATCGTACAGCCTGCCGGCGATGTCGCCGTAGGTCAGTTTGTCCTGTGCGGCCGCCGTGTTGCCAAGCAATAGCCCCGGCAGCACGAGCGCGCATGCGCAAAACCGGTACATGGTTGCCTCCCTGATCTGTCGCGGGCGACGCTGGTGCTCCCTTCTTGCGCTACTTTGTCAACTTCGCATCGCCACCCCATGCGGATAGCGCGGTCCGTACGGACCGCGCGGCGGCCAATCCTGGCCGCGCGGCGAGACAGGCCGCACGAGCCGGGCTCCGGCGTCCCTTGCTTCGCGCAGGCGGACACCCGCCCCGCTACGTGTGCCAGGGCCCGCGTATTGCCCGCGAGCGCATCCGGTTCGCTTCCGGGTCGCCCGCGAACTCCTCCTTCACGGGGTCCCACTTCAGGCTCCGCCCCAGAACGAGGACCATGTTGGCGATGTGGCACGTGGTCATCGAGCGATGGGTCGCTTCGGCGTTCGAGACCGGCGTCCGGCGGGGCTTGATGCAATTGAGAAAAGCCCGAACGTGCCCTTCCGCCGGGTACCCTTTGCCGAACGTCCGCCCGCGCAGCAGAGACTCGGGCTTCGTCCGGATGTTCCCGTCGTCGTCAACGTACACCGATCCCTCGGTTCCCTCGTACTCGACGTGGAGGGGCCAGGATCCGTCGATGAGGATGAGTTCCACCCCGCTCGCGTACCGGCACCGGATGCGATCGCCCCTGTCGCCGATGTACTCGTACTCGACGGGGGAGGTGTCATCGGCGTCGAGCGCCATCTGGCACAGGTCAACCGTATGGCTGCCCCATTCTGAGATGCTCCCGCCCTGGAAATCCCGGTGCCCCTTCCACTTGCCGAGGTACTTCTGGTTATACGGCCGCCAGGGAGCCGGGCCCAGCCACAGGTCCCATGCCACCTGGTCGCGCGGGGGAAGGGGTTGCGGCGGGGCGCTGAAGTAGCCCGGCACCGAGATCCGTCCGGCCCCCTCGGCGCGGAGCGTCTTCAGTTCGCCCAGCGCGCCGCTGCGCGCCAGGTCCGCCGCGTACCGAAACCGCGTAATGCTCCGCCGCTGCGTGCCGCACTGGTAGACCGTCCCGAGCCGCTTGATGGTGTCGGCCAGTGCCCGGCCCTCGGCGATGGTGTGGGTCGGCGGCTTCTCGCTGTAGATGTCCTTGCCCGCCCTTGCCGCCAGCATCGCCGCCATGGCATGCCAATTCTCGCCGGTGGCGATCATCACCGCGTCGATGTCGTCGCGCGCCAGAAGGTCGCGGAAGTCGATGTACGTCTTGCAGTCGCTGCTGTCGTTCTGCTTGTCCACGCGGCCCTTGGCGCGCTTGCGGCGATCGCCGCGGACGTCGCAGACGGCCGTCATCTGTACGTCCTTGTTCCGCATGAAGGCGCCCATCACGTAACCGCCGCGCCCCCCGATGCCGATGGCGCCCATCACGATCCGCTCAGACGGCGAGACCGTCCCGTCGGCGCCCAGCACCGAGGACGGCACGACGTAGGGTGCGGCTGCCGAGACGGCCACCGTCCCGGCCACGTGCCTCAGCCACTCACGGCGCGAGTACTTCTTCATGTTTGGTTTCCCTTCTGTGGCGGATACCTGTCTATGGTTTGGCTCCCATGCAGAACACCTTTCCGCCTTCCATCGAGAGGTATAATCTCCCGTGGGCGGCGGCCATACCGTCGAAAACAGGCAGGTGCTCCAGATCGTACTCGGCGATCTTCCTGCCGTCGGCAACCGACACGGCCCACAGGGCCGCCCCCGTCCCTGCGCGGAAGGCGGCGGCCAGATTCGTCAGACGCTCGATCTTCTCGGCGCCCGACCCCACGTCGCGGGCCTCCTCGCCCGACAGCGGGTTGGGCGGGCCGGCCACGAACAGTGTTTCGTCGGCCAGCACCATGGCACGCACGAAGAACGGCACGGGCTGTGCCCAGCGGACCTGCTTGCCCGGCTTCTTCTTGCCTGCTTTCTTGGCCCAGGTGACGGCGAACAGGCGGTAGCGGGTCCAGCGTTGCTGGCCCTTGCGGAAATGGTAGATCGAGGCGCCGTCGATCCCGATGTGGCTGCCGTGGTGGATGTAGAGATCGCGGCCGAAGCCACAGACGGTGCTTCCGTCCACCACGAGCAGGCGGCCGGCAGGCGCCTGGGCAGCGGCGCGGGGCCACCCGCCGTAGTTCGTTCCCATACGCGTGCCGACCAGCCAGTAGTTGCGGTGCCACCACTGATCCTCCAGGAAGCCGGCCGGGCTGAACAGGTGGGGCACGTCGGGTTCTTCCTGCTTGCCTTGGGCATCGAACCGTTGATGTCGCATGAAGACGGACGTGCCGTCGGTCGATAGAATGTCGGGCAGCGCCCCGGGCAGGTTGGTGCCGTGGGTGGCGCCCTTCACCTGGTAGCCGGTCTTCGGGTCGCGGCTGTTGATGCGCGTTTCGGACAGCAGTTTGCCCGTTTTCGCCTCGAGCCGCACTACGGTCATGCCTCCGTCGAGATACGACGAGCGGCCGGCGGCACACCACGCCTCGCCGTCGCGGACGAGCACGTTGCCGGGCACGGGCCAGACGGATTCGAGTTGGCCGTAGGCCACGATCCGGCGGTCTGCCGGCGCGGCGCGGAACCGCCAGGCGAGCGCGCCGTCGGCCGCACGCAGGCAGTACACCCACCCGTCGGCCGCGCCGAACAGCACCGCAGGCCCGTGCACGGTCGGCGGGCTGTCGATGCGGCCACCGGCGATAAAACGCCACGCCGGCTTGCCGTCTGCCGCATCGAGCGCGTGGATCGTGTGGGTGTCAATGGCGGCGACCAGCACCTTGCCGCCCGCGACCACCGGCGCCGAGAGACGGTCGCCCAGCGAGGTCTGCCACACCGGCTTCAGCGCCGCCGGCACGGCGGTCTTCGTGCACCCGCTGCGAGCCGGGTCGTGCCGGTACGTCGGCCATCCGTCAGCCCCGCCGCCCGGCGCCTGGGGGGCACCGACTTTTCCATAGGCAGGACCTTTCTCAAGACGCGGTGCGGCCGAGGAGACGGGCGCTTCCCCCTTTGGGGCCAGGCAGTTGAAACCGTCGATCTTCGACTCGATGAAGCAGGCGCACGAGTGCGACGGGGTGTAAAGCAGGCCGTTGCAGGGCATCACCCCGTACTGGCAGCCGCCACGCACCCAGTGGTTGGGGATACCCCTGCCCGAGGCGAGTTCGATGAACTCCACGCCCGAGCGTCCGAGCACCAGGTAGCGGCTGGTGGCCTTGTTGCGATGGCAGCGATGATGGGGCATGCCGCAGGCGAAGAACGTCTGGTCCTTCGGCCGCTTCTTCTTCACCTCGCCGGTTCGCAGGTCGAGGCCTTCGGTGATGCCGGGGTCGGAGGCGCGAACGAGGCTGCCGGTCCACACCAAGCCGTCGGCCACAAGCACGTCCGCAGGTGCGTTGTAGCACTCGCGTGCCTTGCCGGTCCACAGCCGCCGGCCGGTCTCGGCCGAGTAGGCGATGAGGTCGCCCACGGGCGCCCGGCCGCCGGCGCTGCCGACCATCCACTGTACCTTCATGCTGCCCGAGTCCACGGGCTTGTCGGTGGCGGCCCGGTCGCCCGAGAGGACAACGCCATTGCAGACGACCAGCGTGGGGGCCGACCACGCGGGACGGACCAGGCTCGTGGGCCGGTCGGCCTGCCATATCTCCTTGCCCGTCTCGGCGGCCAGGCAGATCACCTTGTCGGTGCTCTGGAAGAACAGACGGCCGTTGCTGAGGGCCAGGGTGGTGGGCATGAGTTCGGCGGTGTCGGCATCGGTCTTCTTCCAGAGGAGACGGCCGGTGGCGGCATCGAGTGCCATGATGCGTTTGGTCGGCACGTCGAGCGGATAGTCCGGCCGCTGCTGACGGATCTGGGCAGCGCGGCGGCGCTTCGCCTGCTCGGCGGCCTGTGCGGCATCCACGTCACAGGCCACGACGAAGAGCCTGCCATCGTCGAGGACGATCTCCTCGGCGCCGTCGGTGCCCTCGTAGGTCTTGCGGGTCTGGCCGGTGGCGGCGTCGAGGGCGGCGAGCGGTTGGCCGTAGCCCAACGTGACGTAGACCCTGTCGCCGCCGGCGACGAGCCGCCGCGCGATCTGGGGCGGGCCGCTGCGGAAGCCGCGCAGGTGCCACTCCCACACGCGGATCGGCCGTTTCCACAGCATCACGCCGTTGAAGGCGTCGCGGGCCACCAGCGACCATTTGGGTGGCGCCACCACCGCTGCAATAGGGCCCTCATCCACGATGTAGAAGACCCGGCCGCCCGACGACACGGCCGCGCTGACGCTCGCCATGTGGTCGTGGCTGCGTGCCCACCGCGGTCCGCCGACCCACTGCATGCGATGCGGCGGTCCGACCACGGTGTCGCGGGAGACGGCGTTGTTGTCCGGGCCGTGCAGAAAGTGTGTCCACTCGTCGATGGCCTTCGGCCGCGGCTTGACGGTTTTCGTCCATTTCCGGGCCGTCTTGATATAGGCGACGCCGTTGGGGCACAGGACGCGCAGCACCTCGTCCATCGGGACGCCGCCGAGGTCTTCGGCGACGATGAGGTTGACCAGGTTGTCGGCATAGGGCAGGGCCTTCTGCGTCCAGTGGTCGGCGGTCACCTTACCCAGGAGGCCGAGCGACCGGAAACGCTCGCGGGCCTTCGCGACATTGGTCGCATCCGCATCCAGAGCGTGAACCAGAAAACTGTCGCTGGCATGCAAGGCGGCCGTCAGTTGGCCGTCACCGCAGCCGAGATGGACGATAAGGCCGCCCTTGACGCCTGTCGCGTCAAGGATCTGCCGGGCGTCCTCGGCCACGGCGGCTTGGGCGGTTTCGGAGCCCTGCATCAAGAGCCCTGCCAGCGACATAACCGCTACAAAGCAAGCGCAACTCGCTCTTACGCGAACCATTCGGTGTCTCCTCTGTTGGGCGTGCGTGTTCCCCACGCACGAGGACGCCCCTGCGTCGGCTCGTAATTATGCCGCGCAGGGTCTCGGTTGGCAACTGCTGTGAGCGGACGATGTGCAGGTGGGAGTCCGGAGGCGACGCTGCCCGGTCAGTGGGGCGCTTCCCAAAAGTTCCGGATTTTCCTGTTGACAGTTTCAGACGGGCTTTCCTAGAATCTTTCGCCGTTTGCAGTAACTCGCGCGGATGCGAGGGGTGTTCTCCACATTTTCTGCCCCGTGGATACCATAGCACGACGGTGCTAGCAAGGGAGCCCGTGGTGTCAGATACGCTGTTCCTTAGCGAGGACGGACTGGTGCGCTTACTGGAGGCCGTCAAGGCCTCCAAAGTTTATGCGGCGGTCCGCCGCGAGCGCGGTCCGGAGTACTGTCATCTTCAAGAGGCTCCCGAGGCGGAGGTGGCGCTTCGCGAGCCACGGCCGAGTTCCAGCCCGAAGGCCTTCCTTCAGCCTGCCAAAGAGCGCGTGGCCGTTTACACGAACGAGGGCTTCGACGCCGAGGCGTCGCGGCCCGTTTGTGAGGACCGCGCGCTGGTCGGTCTGCGGGCGTGCGACCTGGTGGCCATCGCGTATCTCGACAAGGTCTTCCGCGAGGGTGACTTCAAGGACCCGTTTTACGAGGCCCGCCGCGAAAACGAACTGCTGGTCTCGGTCGATTGCGTGGCGGTTCACGAGAACTGTTTCTGCACCGCTGTGGGCGGGCGGCCGTTTGCCGAGAGCGGCTTCGATCTGAATATCACGCCGCTGGAGTCCGGTTACCTCGTGGACGTGGGCACGCAGCGCGGCCGGGAGATGGTGGACCGCGTGGCCGATGCGGCGGCCGAGCCGACCGACGAGCAACTTGCGGAGCGCAACGCGGCGCGACAGAAGTCCATCGACCAGGTTGAGAAGCAGACCCGCGGCCTGCGGGTCACCGACACGATCCAGGAACTGCTCCTCGCGAAGCAGGGCACGGACGAACTGAGCGAGATGGCCGCACGGTGCGTCGAGTGTGCCGCCTGCACCTTCATCTGTCCCACCTGCCACTGCTTCTACCTGTACGACAAAGTCGGGGGCGCGGAGAACTTCGAGCGTATCCGGACGTGGGACTCGTGCATCCTGGGCGGCTACTCGCGGATGGCGGGTCCGGCCGGCGCCAAGCCCACGCCGCGCCCGAGCCTTCGCAGCCGCTTCGCCAACCGGCTGCTCCATAAGTACGCCTTCAGCCCGCAGCAGTACGGGATGCTGGGCTGCACCGGCTGCGGACGCTGCATCGAAGCCTGTTGCGGTCAGATCGATATCCGCGATTGTCTGAGGGAGTTGAGCGGTGACACAAGCGGTTGAGGCCAATCCTTATGCTCCGCAGGTCGCGCGCTTGAGCCGCGTGATCGACGAAACGCCCACCATCAAAACCTTTTGTTTCGATCTGGAGCAGCCCCTGGAGTTTCGCGCCGGCCAGTTCGTGCAGTTGGGTGTGCCCGGGCTGGGTGAGGCGCCGTTTACGCCATCCAGTTCGCCGCTCGAGCCGGGCCATCTGGAGGTCACGGTCCTGCGGACGGGCGGCGTGACGGAGCGGCTGCACCGGATGGCTGAGGGCGACGTCTGCACTTTGCGGGGGCCCTACGGCAAAGGGTACCCCGTCGAGAAACTCGAAGGCAGAGACGTGGTCGTCGTTGGCGGAGGGGTGGGCCTTGCGCCCCTCAGGGCCCTCATCTACGTCCTCCTGTCGATGACCGACCGCCTGAACAAGGTGGTCATCAAGAACGGGGCGAGGGAGTCGGCGGAACTCCTGTTCCGACGCCAGTACGATGAGTGGGCCGCCCACGATAAGGTCTCCTTCGAGATGACGATCGATGCCCCCGAGCCCGGATGGGCCGGTCACGTCGGCGTCGTCACCACCGTTCTGGAGAACCTGCCGAACGAGGTGAACGTACCCAACGCCTATGCGTTCTCGTGCGGTCCCGAGATCATGCTGCGGTTCGTGACGTTCGCCCTGCTGGAGAAGGGCTTCCAGCCGGAGCAGATTTACCTCTCGATGAACCGCCGCATGAGTTGCGGCATCGGCAAGTGCGGACGCTGCAACATCGGGCCGCACTATCTCTGCAAGGACGGGCCCGACATGTGCTACGCCCAGATCAAGGACTATCCGAATGTCTTCTGACGGCTCGACCCAGACCGCCGAAGCCAC
>CAZIJC010000092.1:0-18320 GCA_964539385.1 uncultured Anaerolineales bacterium
TCGATGTCGATGCCGTCGGTGTTCGGCCCGTAGAGCGGGTTGCGGATCGTCACGCCCTGAACGATCGCAGAATCGCACGCCAGCAGGTGGACCGTCCAGCCGGGCGAGTTCTCGAGACGCACGTCGCGGATGTGCACGTCGCGGCACTGAACGAAGCAGACCATGCGGCCGGGGCGGGCCTTGGGCTTGTGCCAGAAACGGTCCCTCTCGTACCACGGCTTGGCGGCGTCGGGCAGCGAGGGGCGCGGCTCCCAGAATGCCTCACCCTGTCCGTCGATGCGGCCGCGGCCCGCGATGCCGACGTTCCGGGCGCCGCGCGCGTAGACCAGGTGCCGCGGGTCGTAATCGTCCAGGTTGGTGCTGCCCAGGAGCGTCGCGCCGGATTCCAGGTGCAGCGTAACGTTCGATTTCAGCACGATCGTGCCCGACAGGTACGTGCCGGGCGCAAGATACACGATGCCGCCGCCCGAAGCCGCACAGACGTCAATCGCCTTCTGGATGGCGGCCGTATCCTTGGTCCTGCCGTCGGCTGCTGCGCCGTACTGTTTCACGTTGAAGACGCTCGCGCCCGGCCCCACAGCCGACGGCAGGTCGCTCGTGGTCCTTTCTCCTTCCGCGGTCTTCGGGGCCGCACGCGCCCGGCAGCAGAGCGCTCCGGCAAGCACCGTCACGGCAATCGCGATTCGTACAGGTCGCATCATCTGCGCATCCCCCTGTGTTTGTGGGCGGGACCCGTTTGCCGGCGCTGCGGCACACGGCCGTCCCGGCGCGCCGGGACTTCCGTGCCACCCGGTCTCTAAAGCCGTTCGAGCGTCTCGATGGCCCTCGCCACGGCCAGCCGGCGGCGTTCGATCGGGGCGGGGTCTTTGGTGAACGTGGTCATGTCTTTCGTAATGTCCTCCGGAACGTCGAGCAGCGCCGCAAACTCGGCACGCTTCTTCGCGTCGAGCCCGCCGCCTTTTTCCGCAAGGAGGTGCCGCAGAATGGCGAGGTACTCGTAATCCTCAACCCCGTCGCGGAGCATCTCCCAGCGGATGCTGTCCACCGGCCCGTCGAGGACGGGCCCGGCGGGATGCGCGTCGGCGGCGGCCTCGGGCGGGTAGATGAAGCGGCCGTCGCCGTTGCCCCACGGACGCTTCACGCCCTTGGGCGTTGAGTAGCCGGAGGTCCATCCCATGGGGTCCTCGTACGGGTTCTGCGGACGATCGGCGTCCGGGTAGGCGGCGGAGGAGGTCCAGTAGTTGGTCTGCCAGACGAGGATGCCGTCGATCTTCCTCTGCCACGTCTGCCAGAGCCAGACGCGGAGTTCGGTGGCCGGGTGGTCGATGAAGAGCGTGCAGTAGGGCGCCTTCGGTCCGCAGCAGACGTACCACCAGAACCGCTCGCCGCGAGCGCGTCGCTCCTCGGCCCGCTCGTGGTTGTAGTTCGGCGAGACGGGGCACCAGAGGTTCGGCCCGCCGAAAAGCGCCGCCTCGGGCTGTTCGGTCAGCATCCGCGTGATGGCCGGGCAAGCCTCTTTGAGTTTCCGAAAGCCGTTCATGACGAACTCGTAATCGCGCGGGGCCGGCTCGTCGAACCAGTAGATGAAGGCCTCATCGAGCCAGCCCTTCTGCTTCAGGTGCGCCTCCAGCGCGCGGCAATAGTTCGTAAAGGCGGTCTGGTACTCGGGCGTGTCCTCGCGGTAACCGAGGAGGCTTGGCTCGCGGCGGGCGTGGAACGTGCCGCCGCCCATCCCGGGGATGCTCAGGCGGAACGAGTTGAAGCCGCAGCGGTCGATAGCGCGGGTCATCTGCGCATCCCATGCGGTCCAGTCGAACTGGGGCACGAGCGTATGCTTGCCGTTTTCGCCTTTCGGCCACGTGACCTTCAGCCGGTCCAGCGGCGCGGGGTCGTACGGCGAGATGTGATGGGCGGCGAAGTTGGCCCAGTACTTCTCGAGCACCCGGCGGCGGTCGTCGGGCCGGGTGACCTTCTGGTACCGCCAGACGTTGCCGGGCGAGAAGCCGAAGGCCGTCCGGCAGGTCATCCGGTCGGGCAGCGCAAAGTCGAAGACCTCGACCTGAAGCGGCACGTCGGCAGCGTAGTTCTCGCCCGCAAGATGAATCGTGCCCTTGTACGTCCCCGCCTTCGCATCCTTCGGCACCGTCACACGGACCCAGAACGGCTGGTTTCTGTTCGCTTCGAGATCGATAGGCCCTTTCAGCAGCGGCAGCGGATCGGGCCACGGCGCAACGGTGCCCGTGTGGTCCGTCGGACGGGTAACCAGAAGATAGCGGACCTTGAGGATGTCGATGGCGTCGGCGGGAATGACGGCGCCGGCGGCGCCCTTCAGCGCTCCGGCGGTTGCCGTAATCCCTTTGATCGCCCGTTTCGGCCGGACGACGACCTGTACCGCCTCAGCCTCGTTCTTGGCCGCGCGGACGGCAACAGCCTGGCCTCCAGCCTTCGGCGCCGGTCGCGTGCGGCTGATCTTCCATCCGGAGGACGCCCACCACAGGCCGACTTCATCCGTCGAGCCCGGCAGCCGCCGGCCGGAGGAGGTCTCATGCAGATCGGCCACGTGGAGCAACGCCTCACCGAGAAAGCCTTTGCCCGGCAAATCCGGCGCGAAGTAATTGATTGTCAGCGTATGCGCGCCGGGACCGGGGACGACGTAGAGAGCGTCGATGCGGTTCGCGCCCGGCTGAAGCGATAGGAACTGGCCCGCGGGCGGCGGCTTCCGGTCGACCGTGACCATCGGCAGCACGGCGATGGACTCGCGCGTCGTGTTGACGACACGGCCGACGACGCGGTTGTCGCCACCGGGCAGGCCGTCGCCAAGAGAGTCGATTTCGACTCTCAGACGCGGCTCGGTCTGAGAGACGGCGATGAAGTGCGTCTTGCCGACGAGCGTGCCCGGCTCTCCATCGAGCGCGGCACGGTAACTGTAGGAGCCGACCTGGAGCGACGCGCCGCCCGTCTTCTTCTCGCCCCCGGGACGACAGGTCAGACGCACCCGGATCTCATCGGCGGGGAGCAGGTCCTTCGGCACGGGGTACGACCCGCCAGCCCCCTTGCCGATGACACCGACCTCTCGCCACGCCTTCCCGTCGCGAGAGACTCCGGCGACGAGTTCCCCCGCGGCGTACCAGGTCACAGACACGTCCACCTCGGCGGCGGTCTGTTTGCGACCGGCGATGCGGTGGCGATAGACGACTTGGCCGCCGCTGGAGAGGACCCAACGGTCCGTGTTGAAGCCGCACGCGTGGGAGGCGAGCGGGCGGCTGTGGTTGCGCGAGGCGCTGCGGAAGGGCGCCTCGAAGACGTACTCGGCGCCGCGGACCGTCTCGCCTCTGCCGAGGACAAGGTCGCCCCGGCGAGCGTACACGGGCATGGCGCGGACGAGATATGCGTTGTCAAAGGCGACCGATCCCTTAACCTGCCACTGGCCGAATTTGATCCAGGACTCCTCCGGCGTGAGGCCCCGTGGCGTGACAAAGACGGATTCGTAGTCGGCCCATTCGCCGGGGATCTTGCCGAGGTCGCGGTTGCAGAAGGTGGGCCCGGTGACGGGCGTGCCGCCCGAGGCGCCGAGGCTGCGAGCCTTGAAGCGAAGCAGGTAGACGGAGCCGGGTTTCATGGGCAGCGTTCCGGATCGCCAGAAGTTCGAGTCGTTGCCCGTGCCCGTGACGGCGACGGCGCGGTCGCCGTCGGGAGCGCCTCCGGAGAGCCACTCGCCTTTGCCGCCCGAGAGCGTCCAGCCGGCGGGCGCGGCATCGCCCTTCTCGAACGAGGGATTCGGGAGGGAGATGGTTTGGGCGAAGGCGGTGGAAACGAGGCCGAGAATGGCGGAGAGAAGAATCGCACGCATAAGTTCACCCCCAAACCTGCACGGCCGGGCAAGACCGGCCGTGGCACACAGTAAAAAAGCCCCTACCGCGCGAGAGTCAGTGTGGCCTTGCGGACGCTGAAGCAGTCGTCGCCGCTGAAGACGAGCCACAGGTTGCGGCCGTCGTCGCTCATCCATTTCGTGGGGAACGAAGCCGTTTCGCCGGGCCCCACGTCCCACCGCTCGGTGAAGTAGGCGGTGGTCCACGGTCCCCAGGGCTCGGGGGCATCGTAGACGCCGAAGCCGCCGCCAAACCGCGTGTCGTCGCCCGGGATGATCTGGACCCAGAGGTAGCGCTTCAGGGCCGCACAGTAACTGATGCCGCTTCGGTAGCAGCGTCCGGGATGCGTGAAGACGGCGGCGCGCCCGGCAACGTCGCGGCTCCAGAGGGGACGGCCGCCCGCGTCCGGGCCTTTGAAGACCTCGTAGGCGTCGCGGTCCATGAGCCGGGCCTTGGTCACGCGGGCCAGGACCATCCGGTCGGCGGGCTTGTAGGCGGAGTCGGAGTCGTGCGAGACGAGGTACACGAAGCCGTCGCGTGCGCCGGCGTGGTTCTTTCCGAAATTGATGAACGCGGGGTAACCGAAACTCGTGGTGAAGGTCCACGTGCTCCAGGTCCACGAGCGTCCGTGGTCGCGCGAGGAGGCGATCTGGGAGTTGGCGGCGTTTCGGACGGCCATGTAGAGTGTGCCACCGACCATGATCATGCCGGACGCCTTCTTGCCGCGCGCCCCGCCGCCAAGTTGCTCGGCACTTCGGGACCTCAGGTTCTCGCCCCTGATATCGGGCGGCCGGCCGGTGACGGTGGCGAGGCCCAGGCTGAGTTTCTTCTCGGTGAAAGGCCTGAAGCCCCTGCCGTCGCCGTAGGCGGTGTAAAGACGATCGTCGTCGCCCCAGGTGACGGGCCAGTTGTCAGAGCCGTTGGCGAGGCGGATGATTTCGGACGCGGGCGCCCACGTCACCTTCTTGATGACGGGGCTGGGGGGGTACGGGGCGCGGGGTGCGGCGGCTGTGCGGGACGCGATGGATACACGGCTGGACAAGCCAGCCGTGCCACCCACCGGGAGAGATGCCCGGACGCTTCCGCGTCCGGCTCGAACGGAGGTCGCGATGGGCCCCAGGAAGGGCTGAAGCACGGCGTAGTGGTCGGCGCCGGCCTTGCGTTTCCACGATTTGCCGGCGCGGGCGCAGACGATGTCGAGGCTGGGGATAACAACGATGAGGCTGTCGTAGAGACCCCACGACCAGTAGGCGTCGCGCGGCACGTCCCGGAGGGCGCCGTCGGCGTTGTTCCACCACAAGAGGCCGTAGTGGTCCGACGCCTTGCCGTGCGTCTCGGGCCCCACGACCGGCAGGCCGCGCACGCGCTCGGGCACGGTGCGGCAGGCATCGACGAACGCTTCGGGCAGGATTTGCGTGTCCCGCCAGCGTCCGCGGCGAAGGTACAGGTAACCGATGCGTGCCATGGCATCGACGCCCGCACTTACGCCGGAGCCGAATTCGCGGCGGACGATGCCGTCGATTGTGTGCGGGCGGTAGGCGTTTCGGCGCCACGAGAGGTCGGCCGGCTTGATGCCGAGCGGCGTGAAGACGCGCTCGAACATCAGGTCGCGCACGTCCTTGCGATAGATGAGGGTGATGCACTCGGCGAGCCAGTTGGGTCCCGAATCGCTGTAGGCCCATTTCGTGCCGGGCGCGAACAGGAGTTTGCCCGTGCCGCCCGGCTTCTCGAACCCGGCGGTCTGCGTTGCCAGGTGAAAGAGGGTGACGGACTCGAGCCACTCGCGCCGTCCGGCGCCGTCCTTGGCAACGCCGAAGGTCGGGTGGAAACGCTTCGCGGGGACGTCAAGGGTCTTTATACGTGAGTCCATCATGGCGAGGCCGACCGAGGTCACGCCGATGGACTTAGTGGTGGACTTGAGGTCGTATCGCCTGGCCCCGTCTCCCCATCGGATGACGGCGCGGCCGTGGCGGGTGATGATGCCGGAGCCGGCGCCGGTGAGGGCGTAAGCGCGGGCTTTTTCGAGGCGAGCCGCCTCCATTCCGACCTCGGCCGGTTTGGCGGCCGGCCAATCGCTGCCCGGCCAGGGATGCTCGGCGGCGCGAGCCATCGCCGCCAGCGTAAGCGCGACGAGGCAGGCTCGGATCGGGTTCATGGCACACCCCTGATGGTGGAATGGCTCAAGACGTTATACACGGGGGGAGGAGAAAAGGCACGCGCCGAAAGGTTAGGGTCACAGAAGCGCGGCAGGTCGGGAAACCCGCCGCGCAGAACGCGGGTGAAGCGAAAGCGCGGCGGGTCGGGAGACCCGCCGCGCTCGAGTCGGTGCACAGAAGCCGGTCTAACTCGTCACCAGTTCCCAGCCCTTGCGGTAGACGCGCTGGACGTAGCGGTTGGCCTTGGGGTTGTTCTTGATCTTCATGTTCACGGGGTCCCAATAGACCTTCCCGCCGGCACGAAGCGCGACGATGCCCAGAAGCATGGCCTCGACCAGCGGTCCGCCGTAGGTGAAGTTGCTCTTGGGGAAGTCCCAGGGTTTCTCACCCCTGGCAGCCATCATAAACTCGGCGTGATGGCCGGGCGATTTCTCCATGCGTTCGGGCTGCTTGTAGGCCTTCATGGCCTCTTCGGGGATGAGGCGCGGGCTGTTTCCGTAGTCGCCCTCGACGTAGAGTTTGCCCTTGGTGCCGATAAACAGGTTGCCCGAGTTGCAGAGGTTCTTCTTCTTGCGGGTCGGGTCGTTGGTGATCTCCGCGGGCACCGGCGGCCTCCATCCGCCGTCGTGCCAGTAGGCGACGAAGCCGGGCCGCGAGGCGGTCGGGCCGAACTCCCACTTCAGAATCATGTTCTTCGGATGCGTGATGCTGTTCTTGCCGTTGACTTTGATGAGTTCGCACGAGAGGGCGTGCTTCGGGTCCAGCGACCACCAGACGCAGTCCCAGGTGTGGCATCCCATGTCGCCGATCGTGCCGGTGCCGAACTCGAGCCACCCGCGCCAGGCGAACGAGTGCATGTTCTTGTGGCGCTCGATGTACCTGGCCGGCCCGATCCAGCAGTCCCAGTCCAGTTCGGGCGGCACGGCCTCGCGGGGCGGCAGTTCGGCGTAGCCCTGCGGCCAGACGGGACGGTTGGTCCAGGTGTGAACCTCCTTGACGGTGCCGATGGCGCCGTCGCGGATCCACTCGACGACGCGACGGTTGCCCTCGTTGGCGTGGCCCTGGTTGCCCATCTGCGTAGCGACCTTTTTCTTCCGCGTCAGGTCGGCCAGGACACGGGCCTCGTGGATGGAGTACGTGAGGGGCTTCTCGCAGTAGCAGTGCTTGCCGAGGCTCAACGCCCGCGACACCGCCGCCGCATGGTGATGGTCCGGCGTCGCGACAAAGACGGCGTCCATCTGGCTGTGCATCTCGTCGAACATCTTGCGGTAGTCCTGGTAGACCTTGGCCTGGGAGAACATCTGCTTGGCCTTCTTGGTGCGGCCGAGGTCGACGTCGCAGACGGCCGTAACGTTCTCGCCCTTGCCACAGCCCAAGTGTCCTCCGCCCCGGCCGCCCGTGGCGACGTAGGCGATCTTGAGTTTGTTGTTCTGGGCGTACGTGGTGGCCATGCCGGGCGAGGCGAGGACCACGGCGCCGGCGGCGGCACTGGATTTCAGGAACTGACGACGGTTCATGCGGCTGGACATGACTGGCTTCCTCCGAAAAGGGATAACGGGTTCACCTACGCTACCGCGAACGGTGGCGGGTTGCAACCTCAAAAACCTGGCCGCACCACACGGCCATCCGCTCGGACAATGGTCCGGTCGGGGTATTCTAACAAACACGCTCAGGCAGGCATCGTCTCGGAAAAAACAACGGCTTTTCAAACGGCCGGTCGCGATCAAAAGACAACCGTCGCCTCCTTCTGCACCGTGTGCACCTTGCCGCCCAGTACAATCCGCGGGTCGCCGAAACCGTGCCAGATGCGGACCTTGCCGCTTTCGGCAATCGGTTTGCCGTCGAGGCTGCGGACGGTGAACAGCGGGGGGTCGTCGTACGCGATGCCGTTGCACTTCGACGCGCGGAAGGCCGCCAACGTCGGTCCTTCAACGAGGAACCCGAACGGCGGCAGGACGACGTCGCCACACACATCCGACTTGCACGCGAAGTCCGCCGCGCCCATGTTCACCGTGGACGTGACGGCATTCGGCCCGCGGCCGAAGACCGTCCGGATAACCTTGCGGTCGGCCGTCAGGAACGCATGCCCGGTCATCCGCATCCGGGCGGTGATCTGGTTCATCGGCGAGAGGACCTCGTAGGTGTTCTTGACGTAGATGTCCATCGGGTGCATCCCCTCGGCCCACCCGCCGTCGGCGCGGGTGAAGAGGGCCGGGTCGCCGCCGGTGGCCTTCCGCTTCGGCGTCACAGGCGTGAATGTGATCGTCTCGCCGGCGACCTTGAGGCGGCCGACGATGGTGCGGCGCTCGGTGTCCGACTCGCCGAGCAGACTGACGCGCCCGAGCGACGGGCGCGAGTAGAAGCCGACGCGGACGTCGAACGTCCCGTCCATCCCCTGCGGCACGGTGACCGGATGCGGCCCGTCCACGTGGTCGCCCGTCGGCCACTTTGAGATGGGCGGTTTCGGCGTGTGGTCGTTCTGGAACCGGATCTCGGCGCCGGCCGGGTCGGTGAAATGGACGAAGATCATCCAGTTGCCGCGCAGCGGCTTTTCAACCTGCCAGTGGTACGTGATCTCGAACCGCCGCCCTTGCTTCACTTTCACCTCGGCGGCCCGGGGCGCCACGGCCTCCGGTTCGCTTCTGCCGGTCCAGCCCTTCCAGTACAGGTGCGGCGGGATGCTGTGGTAATGGAGCGGCCGGGCGATGCTGATGTGGTGCAGCACGTACGGGGCGCTCGCGTAAATGTCGTATCCGTATTTGCCGTACATGGCGATGCAGTCGCGGTACACGATCTCGAACAGCGGGACGGGGACGGCGCCGAGTTTCTTCAAGAGGCCGGCGCCGTGGTAATACCGGCCGGAGACGCCGGTCAGCCCCTCGAAGAAGTCGGCGTGCGGCACGGCCCACTCGCGTCCGCACTCGCTTCCGAAACTGCCGAACACCTCGCGGGCGTAATCGGAGATGGCTTGCTTCCACTTCATGTCGTCGGCGCGCGTAAGCGGATGGTCCTTCGAGAAATCCTCCTGGAGGCCGGCGGCGTAGGTCGTGTCGATGAAGTAGGAGTCGGCGCCGGTAAGTTTCTTGACGGCCGGCAGGTTCTGCGACCGCTTCGCCAGCGCAAGGGCCATCTTCGAGTTGGTTAGATACGCCCGTCCGCCGGCCCAGCGTCCGCCTTTGGCCAGGTGACCGTCCGCGCGGCGCATGACGTATGTCTCGTCCCACGACGGCGAGTCGCGGTAGATGTCCTGGTAGTTGTCGTGGAGGCTGAGGACGTAGCCGAGGCCCCGGATACGCCGGCAGCACTCGGCGAACTTCTCGCTCCCGCCGCACTCCGGCGCCGCCGGCAGAATGTCCGGATGCTGGTTGTCGTAGCCGCGATGGATCCAGCCGCCCATGATGAAAAGGACCCGGTCCAGACGCAAGTCGTTCTTCAGGTGCTCGGCGATTTGAGCCGCCTCCTCGAACGTCCAGTTGACCTTGACCGACTCCTCCCTCGTGCTCTCCCCGTTCATCCGGCGCGACAGCATCGACCAGAGTTTGTAGTTGACGGCGCCGAAGTACCTGGCGCGGTCGGGGTGCCCTCGGAGTTTCTCGTCCCACGTAACGAGCCAGCCCTTCCTGGCGGCCACTTTGCGGTAGGCCTTCGCGATGGTCACGTAGTCGCCCTTGCCGAGAAAAGAGACCCGCGCACGGCGGGCGGATTTGCGGAGAACGAGCGAGACCCCCAGCACCTGCCTGCCCTTCACGCTGCCCGCCTTGCCGGCGGCCTTCCGCACCTCGGCCGCCGTGTACGGATCGTCCCACGTCACGAGGGCGGCTGCGCCGGCCTTGACGACGCCGACCATCGCCATGTGGCAGCCTTCGTAGGCGTAGGTGTCGAAGGAGTGGGCGAACTGCCGCTCGCCCTCGGCCGGAATGATGAGGCCCAGGCGCACCGGCACCGCCACGTATCCTTTCTCGGCGTCGGTGGCCCAGAGAGCATCGTCGAGCAGGCGGATGCGCTCGACGGCGCCGGGGTCGGCGGCGTCCCACGAGAAATCGAGCGACCTGCCGCCGGCGGGAGCGACCGTGACGCGGACCCACTGATTTTTTCGCTCGGGGACGGGACGGAAGGTCAGTTCCAGCGCGCCCGTGTCATTTTTTTTTTGACGTCGCAGCGGCCGAGGTCCAGGTCGCGCGGGCGGCCGTCCACCGTCATCCGGACCCGTCCGAATCGCGCCTGGTGGGGGTTGGATCGCCACGTCACGCCGCCCGCAGGGTCGGCGATTGCATACGCGCCGGTCTCGGCGGAGACCGAGAACCGCACGTCGCCCGCCTCCACGCCGACGGCGCCAACTGCACCGGCCGGACCGGGCTGGCCGCGCGAGCCGCTGCTCTTCTTACGGGATGTCCGCGATTTGCGGGGCTTCTGGGGCGGATACGGCGGCTGATGGCGGGTCAGCCGCGCCAGCAGCCGGAAAAAGCCGTACTTGCGCATGCTCGAAACCGCCCAGTTCACCGGCACGCTCTGAAACCCCTCGTCGAAGTCCTCGCCCTTACGGCGGAAATCGAAGAAGCCCCAGCCGGCGTACTCCGTGATGGCCGCCACCATGTTGTTGTCCGGCTGGTCGAAATCGTAGTGGTCGTCCTCGTTGAAGAGGATCGGTTTCTCGCTGCTGCCCATGCGGGTTCGCGTATGCTGGACCATGCGGCGGATGCCGTCCGGTTCGGCCACACCGTTGCCGTGCAGGAGGATAAAATCGCAGACGCGGACGATATCGTGGGGCGGCAGCGCTCCGCCGCCCATGCTCACGCTTACCAGCAGGTGGCCGGCGGGGGTGTCTAACTTGTCCGCCGAGCGCTTCTGGACGCGCTCAATCAACTCCGTCACGCGTTTCTGCCCCAGAATCGCGTGGTCGTACTGGCGGACGTTGCACTCGTTGCAGATCTCGACGAGCACGTTCTTGTAGCCCTTCTCGAGAATCCAGTCGGTAACGTCGTCGGTGGCCCGGATAACCGACCGTTCGTCCCAGATTCGCTCGTCCTGGCCGAAGTAGAAGTAGCCCAGGATGACCACCATGCCCACTTCGTCGGCCTTGTCGAGAACGCTTTCCAGGCGCGTCATGTAGTCGGCCCGAAGGCGGCCGTCGGCGTCGAACGACGAATTGTCCCACGGCTGGACCTTGCTGTAGCCTTCCGGGCTGCCGCCCTGGAGGTTCAGCGTAATGGCCATCAGGCCGTGGTATCGCCAGTAACGCATGTTCTTGACAAACTCACGCGTGTTGCGCTCGGGGTCCCACGGGCCGTCGGGGTACTTCCACTTGGAGCGCGTCTCGGGGTTGCGATCGTCGAAGATGCCCTGGACCATCCGGGCGTTCATCAGGAGGCCTTCGATCTTGTACTTCTCTTCTTTGCTCTTGTAGTAGACGCGGCCGCGATACGTCGGCTGGCCGTTCACGTGGAAGGCGTTCTTGTCGATGCTGACGGTGGTTTTGCGCTCGATCTCATCGGGTTCCTCCAGGAGCGACTCGTCCACCGTAACCGGCTCGGTCTCCTCTTCCTCGGGCGGTTCGGTCGTCTTGGGCGGCCTTGGCCCTCTTGGCGGCCTTCTGGCAGCCGAAGACCCGCCTCGCGACGGCGGCCTGCCCGCACTGGCCGTCGCTGCGGTAAACAGGACGCAGGCCAGGAAAATCGCAACCGTGAGCAGAATCGATGCGCGATGCATGGCCGTCCACCTTTCTGAGACCGCCGAGCGCGTGCCACTTCCTCTCGCGCCGGCGGCTGCCGTATGTTCAAACCCGATGGCCCGGCCACCGGTTTGCCAAAAATCCCCCCGACATGCCACAGGGGCGTTGGCAACCAGGATGGAACGCTCGCGCCAAGGTACCAGAAATGGACCGGCCGATCGTGGTTTTTCGTTGCGGCCTTGCGGTTTGGGTGCGATTGGGTTGGCTTACATGCCGGTCGCTCCATAAGACTTACGTCAATTTTGCGCTTGCCGAAACGGGCAAATGCGCGCTTTTTTTGGCGCGGAACCCCGTTTCTGGCTCGTGAGGGGGGTTTTAGGGGTCGAATGTTAAGATAGGTAAGGCAAAACGCGCTGGTTTTTGATCCGTTTTTGCGATTTATGTGTCCGTTTTGGTCGGTTTTTGTTCGGTTTTGTTCCGTTTTTGAGGGGTTTTGAAACGGGCAAAATTGACGTAAGTCACCATGCCACAATGGCAGCCGGCGCGCGCGGCCGCGAAGGGGCCGAAAAGTTGTTAGAGTTCTAACAAAATCCGGCCGGGGCGAAAAAGTAGTTAGAACTCTAACAATCGGGCCCAAAACGGAGCGCGCATTGCGCAGGGGCTAATGCCGAATGAGAAAGGCCAAAGGCCAAAAAGGACGCCGCCTCCGAAGAGGCGGCGGTGCCTGCGAATCCTCTCACGCCAAAGCGTGAGGGCCTTGGTGTGAAAAGACCGCGAACCAGGGTTGGTTACACCCAGATACACTATGGACAAACGCCCCTGAGTTGTCAATAATATTCTTGCTTTTTTTCCCGCGCCAGGAAGAAAGGGACCGCCATGACCCGCTACACACTCGGACTGGATTTGGGCAGCAACTCGGTCGGCTGGGCGATGATCGCCGCCGCTGGCGACACGTTCGAGGACGGCCGCCGCATCCGCGCGGGCGTGCGGGTGTTCCCCGCGGGTCTCGCGATGGAGAAGGACAAAGTCGGCACGCCACGGGGCCAGGAGCGACGGCAGAAGAGGTCACAACGGCGAACCGTTCGCCGGCGCGAGCAGCGAATCCGCAAGTTGCGGCGAATCCTGCAGCAAGCCAACCTCTTGCCGAAGGACCGGCAAGCACTCGCCGACCTCATGATGAAATACAATCCGTACCTTCTTCGCGCCCGTGGCGTGGAGGATGCCCTGGAACCGCACGAATTTGGGCGGGCAATCTTCCACCTCGGCCATCGCCGGGGCTTCAAAAGCAACAAGCGGATAACGAAGACCAAAGAGAACAAAGACGAGGAGAAGGAAAGCGCGGAAGCCAAAAAAGACCGAAAAGCGGAGGACGCGGGTAAGTCACTTGAGGAGCATCTGCATGAGCAGGACATGACGCTTGGCCAGTATCTCTCGCAGTTTGCGGTGAACGACGCCTCAAAAGAGGAACGCAAGGAGGCGCACAAAGACCCGGAAGGAACGAAGGAATGGGTTCGCAATCGGGACCGCAACCCGCAGAACCGCCGCACGCTGCGAAGCATGTACGAAGAGGAGTTTGAGCGCCTGTGGTCGAAGCAAGCCGAGTTTCACCCCGAGTTTTTGACGGAGGATCTGAAGGCCGACGTCCACGAGGCGACCTTCCACCAAGGCCGCCTTTGGTGGGCGCTGGACAGCATCGGCAGGTGTGAATTGACCGGAGACCTGCGCTGCCCCAAGGGGCACTGGGAGGCTCAAGAGTTCCGCCTGCTCCAGGAGATTAACAACCTGCGGCTCTACAGCCGCGAAACCGGACAAGAAAAACCTCTTACGCGTGACCAGAAAGCACGTCTGGTGGAAGAACTGCGCCCCAAGCCCAAGATGAAGTTCAAGGAGATCCAAAGTTTCCTTGGCCTAGGCGCAGACCGGAGTTTCCGCGGTTTCGAGGTACGAGCCATGCGTGAGGGGCTGGCAGGCAACGCGGTCGATGCGGCCTTTGTCAAGAGCAGCCTTGCGGAATGGTATGAGGAATTGCCCGTCGAGAGGCGCGGCGAATTGCATGATCTGCTCGTGGCGGTGGAAGTCGACGAGACCAAGAACCGCGCCTACGGCATCGACGAGGCCGCACTACGCTCCAAGGCCGATGAGTGGGGGCTCTCAGCCGAGCAGGCCGATGAGTTGGTTGACATTCAACAGGGCCTGCCGGACGGTCACCTGCAATTCTCGCTGAACGCCATCCGAGAACTGCTGCCACACATCCGGCGCGGCAGGCGCGTTGACGAGGCAATCCCTGCCGCTAGCCTGAAGCGCAAAGCAAAACCTGCCGCCCTGAACCGCCTGCCCTCCGTGAAGCAGTTCGACCCCTACCTCACGAACCCGCTCGTCTGCCGCGCCCTGACCGAGACGCGCAAGGTTGTTAACCTGCTCGTTCAAGAACACGGCAAGCCTGCGGAAATCGTCATTGAGTTGGCGCGCGAGATGCGCCAGTCCCGAAAGCACCGCCGTGAAATCTTGAAGAGGCAAAAGGGGGAAGAAGAACTCAACAAAGAAGCCGAGGCGGAGGTCGCCAAGGCCGGCGGCGTACTCCGGAAGGGCGAGGCGCGCCGAAGGTACAAACTCTGGAAGGAATACCGTGCCAGGTGCGGCGATCCGGCAGCGTGTCCGTACTGCGGCAAACACATCTGCGGAACGGCATGGATAAGCGATGCGTATGAGATGGATCATATCATCCCCCGCTCTCTCCGACCGGGCGATAGCGGGTTCAACAACCTGATCCTGTGCTGCGCCCAATGCAACCAGGCTAAGGGCAACCAGACGCCATACCAATGGCTTGGACACGACGAGCAACGGTACCAGGAACTGCTTCGCCGAATAGACAAACTGCCCGCCCGCAAACGTGACCGGTTTCATCTGCAAACGCCTGAGGAACTGGAAGGTGCGATTCACCGCCTTATCGACACCACCGACCCGCTCCTGAAGGCCACCCAGCATACAAGCCGGGCGGCGGTGGCTTACCTTCAGTGCCTGTATCGGGCCGAAGAGCAGCGAAGGCGCGTCCGTTGCGTGAAAGGCTTCACCACCTATGAGTTGCGAGGCTTCTGGGGGGTGAACGCGCGTTCGCTGGGTCTCGGCCCGGCCGACCGAAAAAACCGCTACGACCATCGACACCACGCCATCGACGCCGTTGTTATCGCCCTGACCACCCGCAAGCACGTCCACAATCTCTGCACGGCTTACGCGAACATCGAGCGCAGGCAGCCCCCGGATATGTCCCCTCCGGAACCGTGGCCGGACTGCGAGACCTTTCGCAGAGAGGTGCAAGAAGTCATGGACGAAATCGGCGAGGGCCAAGAGTTGGCCGTCTCTTATAGACCCACCCGCATGGCCGAGAGACCTCGGGCCAAGTCGGGCAAGGGACGACGCGGCGTCCAGGTGGTCACACGCGGCTCGCTGCACGAAGATACTGGCTACGGCCCTGTGCGGGGCCGAAACACCGGCAAGCGGATCATGAATGTTTACGTCACCCGCAAACCGATCGGTCAACTCACGCCAGCCATTCTAAACGGTACAAAGGGCAAGGTGCGCAACCCTGAGATCCGGGATCTGCTTCGCGCTGAGTGTATTCGTCGGGGCGTCGCCCACCGCGTTGCATCCGACGTCAAGAAAGCGTGGACGCTGGAAAGGAAGCACTTTCGCCTTATTCGCCGCGCTCTTGCGTATTGGCAAGCCCAGGAACGAGATGCGGTAGACTCCTGGCAGCCCGACGGCGGACGCTATTGGGTGGATGTGGATAAGCGCAAAGTCCAGAACACGCTCAGCAACCCGTTACCTATTCTGCCGTGCAACGAGAGTAAGGGCGGGGCGATTCCCATCAAACGCGTCCGGGTGTTGGTTACCGCGAATACGACATACGAGGTTCGGCGAGATGGGGGCAAACAGGCGAAGTTCGTCATACCCGGCGGTAACCATCACGTGGAAATCTATGAGACGCCGGGCGGCAAGTGGACGGGGCGCTGCGTTTCGCGCTTTGAGGCCTGCAAACGCCTGCGCCGAGGCCGGCCGGTCGTCTGCCGCGACAGTGGCGACGGCTCCGAGTTCGTCATGAGCCTCGCGATCAACGACATGGTTCTGCTGACCCATCCCGAGACCGGCGAGTTAAACCTTTACCGCGTGCAGAAGATCTCATCCGGCGATCACATGGTTGCGCTTCGCCTTCATACTGCCGCGAGAATCGACGAGAAGGAATGTGCCGGACCAAGCGACAGCGTAAACGTGCTGCGCAGGTGGAACATGGAGAAGGTCATCGTGGACCCCATCGGCCGACTTCTGCCCTGCCATGATTAAGCGCACCATCGAGGTCTCGGGCAAAGGCAACCACCTGGCCATCGACCAGGGGTCGCTCACCGTGCGGCGCGACGGCGAAGAGGTGGGCCGCGTGCCGTTGGAGGACCTGGGCGTCCTGGTCCTGGACTGCCCCACCACCACGTACACGCATTCGGTCCTGACGGAGGCGCTGGCGGCGGGTGCGGTCGTCATTCCGTGCGGCCGGGAGCATTTGCCGCGCGGCCTGTTCCTGCCGCAGGAGAACGCCCTCCAGACTCAGCGGCTCCTCCAGCAGGCGGCGGCTCCGCTCCCCTTGAAGAAGCGCCTGTGGAAGCAGATCGTGCAAGCGAAGATTCGGCACCAGGCCGGCGCCCTGCCCGAAGGCTCGCCGGCGCGGAGGAAACTCGCGGCCCTTGTCTCGACCGTGCGGAGCGGCGACCCGGCCAACGTCGAGGCCCACGCCTCGCGCCGCTACTGGCCGGCCCTTTTCGGCAAGACCTTCCGCCGACGGCCTGACGGGCCGCCGCCCAACGGCCTCCTGAACTACGGCTACATGGCCCTCAGGGCGTGCGTGGCCCGGTCGATATGCGCGGCCGGCCTGCATCCGGCCTTGGGGCTTCACCATCACAACCGCGCCAACCCGTTTTGCCTGGCCGACGACCTGCTGGAACCGCTCCGGCCGCTCGTGGACCGCCGCGTCCACGCCCTCCTGCAAGGCGGCCTTACGACCATCGAGCGCGAGGCGAAGACGCAACTGCTCGCCCTGATGGCCGAGACCATCGAAGTGGCAGGGGCCAGGGGGCCACTCATGGTCGCCCTGGCGCGCACGGCGGCGTCGCTCGTGCGATGCTACGCGGGCGAGCAAAAGAAACTCGATTTGCCCAAACTATGGAACTGAGCGCCTATCGAACGATGTGGCTCCTGACGATGTTCGACCTCCCGACCGACACCAAGAAGGCCCGCAAAGATTACACCCGGTTCCGCAAGGCCCTCATCAAAGACGGCTTTACAATGATGCAGTATTCGGTGTATATTCGGCATTGTGCGAGCGAGGAGAACGTGGAGGTGCACGACCGGCGGGTGGTGGCCGCGTTGCCGCCCGACGGCGAGGTACGCCTGATTCGCATCACGGACAAACAGTATGAAAGGATGCGAGTTTTTTGGGGGAAAAGGCGCAAACCGACCGAGCAGCCGCCGCGACAACTGGAACTTTTCTAGACTCCAATCGCGGCAACTGCCCGGCCTCACGCGACTTACGGGCCAACTAGTGTAACCAACCCCAGCCCGCGGTCAATCCACAACCGCCGTAGATCGTGCACGTGATGAAGCCTTAGTGTAACCAACCCCAGCCCGCGGTCAATCCACAACCGTACGCAGCCCTGGCCACAAGGAAGCCGCAGTGTAACCAACCCCAGCCCGCGGTCAATCCACAACTTGGCGTCTGGTCATGCCAGTAGTCGAGGTAGTGTAACCAACCCCAGCCCGCGGTCAATCCACAACTCGGTGGCCTTCAGGCTCAATTCGGCAGTGAGTGTAACCAACCCCAGCCCGCGGTCAATCCACAACCCTGGTGGGGTGGTCCTCGGGGCCAGGCGAAGTGTAACCAACCCCAGCCCGCGGTCAATCCACAACCACGGACCATCGAGACGTATCGTCAGGTCCAGTGTAACCAACCCCAGCCCGCGGTCAATCCACAACAACATCGCGTTGTGGGTCGGCGCCCGAATTAGTGTAACCAACCCCAGCCCGCGGTCAATCCACAACCGGCGGCCAGTTTTCTCGCCGCGTCCGTGGAGTGTAACCAACCCCAGCCCGCGGTCAATCCACAACGACGAGCGTCCGGTGGGCGCAGAGGCCGACAGTGTAACCAACCCCAGCCCGCGGTCAATCCACAACGACTGCCGGATCGCAAGAAAGGACGCCAAAAGTGTAACCAACCCCAGCCCGCGGTCAATCCACAACCACCCCAGGCTGGCGGGCCGCGTGGCGCCGAGTGTAACCAACCCCAGCCCGCGGTCAATCCACAACAGCGCCGGGCATCGACCAACCGCGAACGTAAGTGTAACCAACCCCAGCCCGCGGTCAATCCACAACATGGTACACCTCCTGTCTGTGCCACCGTCGAGTGTAACCAACCCCAGCCCGCGGTCAATCCACAACCACGGACGAGGAAAGGAAGGAGGCCGCGAAAGTGTAACCAACCCCAGCCCGCGGTCAATCCACAACGAGCCAACAGCGCGGCCGCCTGCTGTACAAAGTGTAACCAACCCCAGCCCGCGGTCAATCCACAACACCGGACCACCCGGCAGG
>CAZIJC010000093.1:0-18294 GCA_964539385.1 uncultured Anaerolineales bacterium
GGCGGAAGTGCTTCGTCTGGTTCATCGTGGGGACGGTGACCTTCTCGGCAGCGGTCACGAAGAAGTCGGCGTCCTTGGTCCGCTTCTTCTCGAACTGGTACTCCCACGTGCCATTGAAGTAGATGGCGTTCGTGAGGACGAGGCGCGTCAGCGGTTGAACTCCGCCCATGGGAATGAGGTCCTTGATTTTGTCGCGGGTCTTCTTTTCGACCCAGGCGTTGATGGTTTTGCGTGCGCCTTCGGTGTTGCGGGCGAAGTCCACCTCGTGCAGCCCGGCGCCGTAATGGCGCTCGGTGAGGCCGAGGAAGTCCTTCAGGAAGCCGTACCCCTTCTGTCCCCAGAGGGCGTTGGCGACGGTGAGTTCGTACGGCTTGCCTTCGGCGCCAAAGTCGGCGTTCAGGTGCGCGAAGGCGGCGTGGATGCGGTCGGCCTGCGGGAGCCAGTCGGCGGGGAACTTGAGGGTCGCCGCCATCTCGTCGGCCGTCCGGCCGCGCGCGCCGGCGTAGGTCATCGTCAGCGCAGAGGATATGCTGTACGGCGAGAGGAACAGGTTCCCCTTCCCGCCGCGCACCTCGCCGTACATGTCGAAGGCGAAGGTGTTGACGGCCTCGGCGATCTTCGCCTTCGCGGCGGCGTGGGGATCAGGCGCCTTGGCGGCGCGGCGAGCCGAGGCTGCGCCGGCCACGAGGCACACGGCAAGAATCGAAACGAGTAACCGCTTCATGTGCGTGCTCCTTCTTCCGTTGCGCGCGATGCGGCCATCATTCTGTTAGACGCCGGCCGGGCCGTCCGGTTGTTCGCTTGGCCGGGGGCCGGTCACTTCGCCGGCCGGCGCGCCGGGTTCTCGTACCAGATGACGCCGAGGTTGGCGGCTTCTTCGCAGGTCAGCACGTCGAGGTCGCCGTCGGCGTCGAGGTCCACGAGTTGGACCAGGTCGTACTTGACGCCCTCCGGGCCGCTGATGTCGTGAGCGTCCCACTCGGCGTCGTCGGTCGGGGCCTTGCGATACGACAGCCACATGACGCCCGAGAGGTTCCCCTTGGCCCCCTCGCACGAGAAGACGACGTCGGGCTTGCCGTCGAGGTCGATGTCGCCGAAGGCCACGGCCTTGGCCGTGCCGGCCGAGTCGGGGATGCGGATGGTGTGCGACTGCCACGTCCTGGCGTCCTTGCTCCCGTGGCGCAGGAACAGGATGTCGCGCGGCTTGGTGGCGACGAGCACGTCGTGCCAGCCGTCGCCGTCGAGGTCAGCCCAGTCGAGGAACATGACCTCGCGGCCGGCGCCGCCGATGTCGTGACGGGGCCACGGCTTCGTCAGCGCGGGACCCGGACCGGGGTTTTCGAGCCAGAAGACGCCGCGCGTCTTGCCCTTGCGGTCGGTCGCGAGGATGTCGCGGTCACCATCGTCGTCCATGTCGAAGAGCACGAGCGACATGATCCAGCCGACCGGAAGGAGCGGATGCCACGTCCAGTCGGCCAGGTTGCGCGGGTTCTCCGGTGCCTCGAACCATCCGAGTTGCGCGCCCTTGCCCTTGCCGGCGGCCACCAGGTCGATGCCACGCCGGCCGTCGATCTGCGCCGGCACGCAGAACATCCACATCATGGCGCCCTTGGCGGCCGGTATCGCTTCGGTCTTCCAGGCGTCGGGCATCAGTCGTCGAGATTTGTCCTTCGGCGCCCAGTGGACGAACATGGCGCGGGTCCTGCCCTCGCAGCAGGTGACAACGTCCACGGCGCGGTCGCCGTCGAGGTCCGAGAAGACGGCGTCCTCGACGCTGGGCGTCTTGCCGACCGTGACGGCGGGCCATTTCTTCTTCGCCTTCGCCGGCCCCGGGTTGAGGTAGACGCGTGTGACGCCGCCTTGCTCCCAGCCGGTGACGATATCCGGCCGGCCGTCGGCGTTGACGTCGAGAAGCCGCACGCCGTCGGCGCCGCGGGACGAATCGTCGATGGTGTGTCGCGGCCATGGGGCATCGCCCTCCGCACGGCCGGCGGCCAGGGCGACCAGTGCAAGCACGAGGACGCTTCTCAGATGCATCGTGTTCTCCCCGTCTTCGGCTTCGGCGCGCGTGAAGGTGCCCGCGCCGTCCCGCTCGCGGCTCGGGCGCTTAGCCTACTTGAGCGAGGCGAGCGCGGCCGCGAGGCGTTTCCGTGCGGCGGCGGCCTCGTCACCGCCGTCTCCCTCGGCGATGGGCGTCTTCTCGAACGTGTCGGCCCGGACGTCGAACAGGCGTCCGTCTCCGTAGAGTTTCCATCGTTGTGTCCGGACGGCGCGCAGGTTTCCCTTGACCCCCGCCCCGCCGTGATGGATGTAGGCCCACTCGCGCGGGCTGCCTTTTTTGCCGCGAAGCCCGGGCAGGAACGAGCGTCCGTCGATGGTGCGGTCGGTCGGAAGCGTTGCGCCGGCCATCTCGGCCAGCGTCGGCAGGACGTCGCTGAAGTCCACGAGGTCATCCAGGACGCGTCCGGCCGGGGTCGTGCCCTTCCAGTTGGCGATGAGCGGGACGTGCGTGCCGGCGTCGGTCATCTTCCCCTTGCCGCCGGGGATGGTCGCCTCGCCCATCTTCGAGTTGATGCCGCGCGGCGTGCCGTTGTCGCCGGTGAAGAGGATGAGCGTGTTGGAGCGCAGGCCGAGGCGGTCGAGCGTGGCGACGACGCGGCCGACGCACTTATCGAGGTAGGCGACCATTGCGGCGTAGTTGTTCTGGCCGCCTTTGCCTTTCTTCTTGTCGCTGCTTGGCGCCGGCGCTTCTTTGCTGTCGGGC
Source organism: uncultured Anaerolineales bacterium (assembly GCA_964539385.1). Classification (GTDB taxonomy): domain Bacteria; phylum Planctomycetota; class Phycisphaerae; order FEN-1346; family FEN-1346; genus JAUVZF01. The sequence continues at coordinate 2,765 of CAZIJC010000093.1, forward strand.
GTTGGGACGAAGGGTGCGTGGACGAGGTTCGTCGGGTAGTAGGCGAAGAACGGTCGCGCCTTGTTCCGTTCGATAAAGTCACACACGAAGTCGCAGTGGATGTCTGGGCCGAACTTGCCCTCGGCGCCTTCGAGCAGTTTGCCGTTCTGCCAGATGGACGGGTCCCAGTATCGGGACGGTTTGCGTTTGGCGTACTGCCAGGTCCAGACGCAGTGCTCGTCGAAGCCGGCTCGTTTCGGCTGGTCGGCGTTTTCGGGCTTATCGAATCGGCAGAGTTGCCACTTGCCCGAGACGCACGTGGCGTACCCGGCCTCGCGCAGCAGGTGGCCGAAGGTCTTTTCGGCCGGGTCGAGGATGCCCCAGCCTCGATAGTTGCGGAAGCCGTAGCGGCCGGTCATCAGGAGGACCCGCGTGGGCGAGCACAGCGGCGAGCAGTAGGCGTGGGTGAAGCGCGTGCCCTCGGCGGCCAGGCGGTCGAGGGTCGGCGTCTGGTAACTCGTGCCGCCGTTTGCGCCGAGACATTCGTACCCCAGGTCGTCGGCCATGATGAGGACGATGTTGGGTTTGGTGGCGGCATCGGCGGCGCGGGCGCGGCGGTCGAGGAGGCCCGCGAGCGTGGCGCCGGCGGCGGCTTGAAGGAATCGGCGGCGGGTGGTTGCGGCCGGCGATGTCATCGCATGCCCTTTCGGCTTGAGCGCGGCCCGTTCACGGCTGGACAAGCCAGCCGTGCCACCCGCCGGCGCGCTTACGACGATTTGGCCTGCCGGCGGCAGCGTGCGGCCCAGTCGTCCCAGAGTTTGGCCATGGCCGCGGCGCGGTCGGGATGGTTGGCGGCCAGGTCGTTGAGTTCGCAGCGGTCGGCCTCCATGTCGTCAAGTTCCCATGGGTTGTTGCCGTTTCTGACGAGTTTCCACTTGCCGCATCGCACGGCCTTGCTCCTGCCGAACTGCCAGAAGATGGCGTCGTGCCCCGTGCGTGTCTTTCCCTCGAAGATCGGGCGCAGCGACTTGCCCTCGAGCGGCAGAACCTTGTGGCCGCCGTACTCCGAGGGGTACTCGGCGCCGGCGACGTCGCAGCAGGTGGCCATGATGTCGATGATGTGGCCAACCTGGCGGCTGATTTGTCCGCCCTTCTTGATGATGCGTGGCCAGGAGACGATAAACGGCGTGCAGATGCCGCCCTCGTGGTCCCACGATTTGTACTTGCGGAAGGGCGTGTTCGAGGCGTTGGCCCAGGGCTTGTCCACGGTGCGGTACGAGGCGAGGGGGCCGGGCGGGATGTCGGGCGTCTTGTTCACGTTCTCGGCACAGCCGCCGTTATCCGCCAGGAAAATGACGAGGGTGTTCTCCTCGCGGCCGAGTTCGCGGACCTTTGTGAGGATCCTGCCGATGCCCTGATCCATGCGGTCGATCATGGCGGCGTAGACGGCCATCTTCAGGTCCCACCCGTCGCGTTTCTCTTCAGGAAGGTCGTCCCACGCAGGCACGCTCGGGTCGCGGGGCGAGGCGGGGTAGCGCTTGGCGAACAGACCCATCCGGACCATGCGCTCGTAGCGCTGCCGGCGCAGGGCATCCCATCCCATCCGGTACTTGCCGCGGTACCGGGCGATGTCCTCGGGCCAGGCGTGAAGCGGATAGTGTGGGGCCGTGTACGCCACGTACAGGAAGAACGGCCCCGCCTCCTTGCCATATTCGTCGAGGCGCTCGACGGCGTAGTTGGTGAAGGCGTCGGTGGTGTAGAAGTCCTTGGCGTCGGGCGTGTAGGGGGTGAACTCTTTGTCCTCGATGGCCCACCTGCGCCAACTGCTGCGTTTGCGCCCGGGCGGCGGCTCACCGGGCCGCTGCTTGCCGGGGTTCCAGAAGTTGCAGCACCCGTCGGCCAGGCCGAAGTAGCGGTCGAAGCCACGGTGGACCGGCAGGCTGGGGGCGTGCCACTTGCCCGCCATAAGGGTGCGATAGCCGGCGCCTTTCAGGACCTCGGCGATGGTGACGGCCTTGCTCATGCGGCCCTCGCCGACCTGCTGCGAGTACATGCCCGTCAGGAGCGAGGCCCGTGTGGGCCCGCACTTGGCGTTGTTGTAGCACTGGGTGAAGCGGATGCCGCGGCGTGCGAGGCCGTCGACGTTGGGCGTGCGTATCTCGCCGCCGTAGCAGCCGATGTCCGAGAACCCCATGTCGTCGGCCATGATGAGCAGGATGTTGGGCGCCTCGTCCTTGGCGGCGGCGCGGGCGCGCCGGGCAAGCGGGCCGACCAGCGCTGCGCCGAGGGCGGCGCCGGCGGCGGTTTTCAAGAAGTGGCGGCGGGTGACTGCGGGGCGATGCGACATCGTGCACTCCTTGGCAACACACGCCGGGCAAGCCCGGCGGCTAACCGGTCGCGGCTCGGTTGCTTGATGTGAATAATCTACGCCTGGCCCGGCGGCCGGGAGGTCCTCTCGAGGTCCGTGTCGAACTTCGCCATCAGGGCGGCGAGGCGTTTGGCGATGTCGGGGTGCTTCTCGATGAGGTTCGTCTTTTCGCCGATGTCCTCTTTGAGGTTATAGAGTTCCGCCTTCGGTTCGGGCGGCGGTTTTGTGTCGCCCTTCTTTCGCCGTGCCCGGCGTGTGCTCTTTCGGTACTTCCAGTCGCCCTGGCGGACGGCCTCGAGGTTGCCTTGGGCGCTGTAATAGAAGAAGGCGTCGTGCGGCGACTTGGCGCCGGCCCGGCCGGACATGAGCGGCCAGATGTCGCGCCCGTCGATGACGCGGTCGGTCGGCGCCTTGCTTCCGGCAAGGCCCGCGAACGTGGGCAGCAGGTCCATGATAGTGGCGAGTTCGGAGCAGACCCTCCCGGCGGGGATGCGGCCGGGCCCCCACATGATGCACGGCTCGCGCATGCCGCCTTCCCAGGTCGAGCCCTTCTTGCCGCGCAAGGGGCCGGCGGAACCCGCGGCCGGGCCGTTGTCGGACGTGTAGACGACGATTGTCTTCTTCTCGATACCAAGGCGGCGAAGCGTCTCGACGATCCGCCCGCACGACCAGTCGATGCACTCGATCACGTCGCCGAACAGGCCCCCCTCGCTCTTGCCCTTGAACCGCGCCGAAATGTGCAGCGGGTAGTGCGGCATGGTGTGCGGCAGGTACAGGAAGAAGGGGCGGTCCTTGTTGGCGGTGAGAAACGCGACGGCCTCTTCGGTGTACCGCTCGGTCAGCGTCGATTGATCGACCGGGTAGTCGATCACTTCTTCGTTGCGCATCAGGGGGACCGTGCTCCGCCTCTTCTCACCGGCCTTGAGTTTCTCGAGATCCAGCCCCTCATCCAGCCGCACGTCCTTGGCGTAGGTCATGTTGACCGGCAGCCACATGTCGTTGCTGAACGGGATGCCGAAGTAGGAGTCAAACCCCTGGCTCGTCGGCAGGAACTGCTTCTGATGCCCCAGGTGCCATTTGCCGATGCACGCCGTGGCGTAACCCTGCTTCTTGAGAAGTTCCGCGATGGTGACCTCCGAGGGGTTGAGCCCTCTCGTGGAGTTCGGGAACAGCACGTGGCGGTGCATGCCCACGCGCTTCGGGTAGCAGCCGGTCACGAGCGACGACCGGGTCGGCGAGCAGACCGGCGCGGTGACGTAGAAGTCGGTGAACTTCATGCCCTCTGCGGCTAGCGCATCGATGTGCGGCGTCTTGAGTTTCTGCGCGCCGTAGCAACTCAGGTCGCCGTAGCCCTGGTCGTCGGCGTAGATGATGATGACGTTCGGCTTGTCGGGCCCGGCGGCGCCGGCCCTGCGGCCAAGTGCCCCGAGCGCGGCCACGCCGGCGGCTGCCGAACCCACGGTCCTCAGAAACGTGCGGCGGGTCAGTGTGATAGGCTGTTGCATCGTTACTCCTTTCCCTGGTTCAGTTTTACGGAGACTGCAGCCGTCCCGGCAGCCGAGACCGCCACCGTGCCGCGCGCGGAGCCCGATTCAACGGCGTAGTCGCCGAGAAAACCGTGGAACCGGACGTTGCCGGTTGCGTCCGTCCTCAGCGCTGTCGGTCCTGTCCACCACTGCTTCCTGACCATCTCCACGAGCGTCTCGTACGCCGGCTTGGGCGACATGTCTTTGCGCAGCAGGCCCGCCGGCGCGCCGAGCCAGGCGCGGTCGTCGGCGAAGTCCCACCACGTGACGGCCTCGACCGCCGGATGCGAGAAGAGGATGCGGTAGAACTCCCGGACCTCGCGGGCCTGCCGCGCCTCGCCATCGGGCGTTGAGTGCCAGTCGTCGTATCGCGGACCGTGCCAGCGGATCTGCTTCTTGATTTCGCCCGACGTGATCGTCAACTCCGTGAAGTGGATGGGTTTTCCGAACCGTTTGAACCGCTCGCACACGTCCCACGCCCACCGCGCGCCGCGGTACCCGCCGTGCATGTGCGACTGGATGCCGACCACGTCAATCGGCACGCCGGCCGCCAGGCACTCCTGGACGAGTTTCTCGAACCGCTGCGACGTGTCGAAATCGTTCAGCAGCAGCGTCGCCTCCGGGTTGGCCGCGCGTGCGGCCGCGAAGGTCTGTTTGATGAGTCCGACGCGGCCGAGTTCCTTGCAGAGTTGGGCGATCGGGTTCGTCTGGACCTGGAACGTCGGCATGACGACCGCCTCGTTGACCACGTCCCACCAATCGGTCAGGCCCTTGAAGGCCGTGACGTCGCGCGTGATGCGGCCGAGTTGGAGGCGCTTGACCTCGTCAAGCGTCTTGCCGTCGAGCCATCGCGGCTTGACCGTGTGCCAGCAGAGCGGATGGCCCTTGGTGCGGATGCCGCGCGCCTTGCACCACTCGGCCATGCCGCGGATGTGTGCGGTGGCGGTGTTGCCTTCGCGCGGCTCGAACATGCCCCAGTAGAACGGCAGGGTGGCGTAGTTCAGCAAGTGTGCGTAACGCTGCTGGTAGGCTTCTTGCGCGGCGGACGTGATCTCCGGTTCGAGGCGGAAGATGTTGCAGCCGAAGAGAAAGGCATGCCGCACCTGCCGCACCGTCACGGTCTTGCCGACGAGCGGCTTCCCCGCGGCGTCGAGAACGGTGAGCGTGATGTCGGCCGTCCGGTGTCGTCGGATGCGTGCGTCGATGGCCCTGTCGCTGAGTGGGTCCCTCACGCCCCTCGCCCCCATCGCGGGCAGCGTAGCCGCCAATGCCACGAAGCACGCCGCCGCGGCCGTCAGTACGTCGCCTGTGAACCGTGTCATCAGCGGTCACCCCTTCCTGAGGTTCGCGACGGCCCGTTTCAGGGGCGCGCCGGGGTAGCGCGGTTGGCCTTTGAGGACGGCTTCCATGCGCTCCAGGGCGGGGCGGGCCTTTTCGCCGAGGTGCTCCAAGGCGGAGGAGGCGAACAGGCGGCCTTTCTTGCTCGGGCTCTTGAGCGCTTCGATGAGCCGCCCGAGGCCCTTCTCGGTCTCGCCCCAATCCACCATCGCATGGGCCGCCGCCACGGGCACCGACGGTGACGAATCCGCAAGGAGCCGTTCGACGGCCGCCGTGATCTTCGCAATCGGCTTGTCCTTCGTCGCCTGGTGCAGGCCGACCACCGCCCAGTAGCGGACCGGACCGTCGGGGTCGGCGAGGGCCTTCAGGTAGACGTCCGTGCCCTCGGTCCAGCGTCCGTCGTATGCCTTGACGGCCAGGAGACGGTCCAGCAGGTCGCTCGCCAGGTACTTCTCTCTCCAGAGCGGCCCCGTGTCGGCGGCCGGCGCGGGGGGTGTGGGCGTCTCGCCGTGCTTGTACGTGACGGTGGGGCTGGTGCCGTAGCCGATTCGACAGGCCCGTGCGCGGAGCGTCTGGCCCGGAGCGAGTTCGATGGGGCCGCCGTAGACGAGCCAGCCGCTGCCGCCTTTGCCGCCGCTGCGTCCGGCCGGCGGATTCCTGCCGCCAAGGACCACGGCCGCAACGTTGCCGAGGCGGCCGTCGAACTGCTTGGTCGGCGTGATGGTGACGGTTGTGGGGCCCGGCTTGGGGACGTCGACCTCGCCGACCTTGACCCAGACAAAGTCGGTCCACGTCTTGGTGTGCCGGATCGTGCCTTTGAGTTTGGCGTCGCCGACGGCCAGTTCGTACTGCGACCCTCCGGCGCCCTGGTTGGACTGGGCGATCCAGACGGGCAGGCGTCCGGCTTTCGTGATGTTCGCCTTCCACGAGATGGACGTGTCTTTGCCGCGCCAATTGCTGATGTGGTCGCCGCTCTTCTTGGCGCCCTTGCCGTGGACGGTCGCCTTTGCGGCATCCAGGTAAAGGCCTTGGTTCTTGGCCGAAGCCTTGGCGCCGCTCTTGGCCGGTGTTTGGAGGGCGCGGTCGGCCTGGTAGATGATGGATGCGCCGCGTGTGAGGCAGGAGATCTCGACGGCGAGTTGGTCGCCTTCGGCCTTCCTGACCGTAAAGCCGGGGGCCGATGTCGTGCCGCCGCCTTTCATGGCGTCGAAGTCGGGTTCGGGGATGAGCGCGACGTCGCCGATCTTCTTCATAAAGGCGAACAGCGCCTTCTCCATGCGCTGGACGGCGGCCTTGTGCTTCGGCTCGTCCGCCAGGTTGTGGACCTCGTGCGGGTCCTTGGTGATGTCGTAGAGTTCATGGACGGGCTTGGTGGGTTCGAAGAACTGCATCTGTGGACCGGCGTTGAGTTTCCCCGCCGCGTGCAGCCGCCGCATCTCCTGGAGGATCGGCGTCTGGTCCATGTAGTTGATGTGCTGGCCGCGCGTCAGGTACGGCATGAAGTTGCGGATGTACTTGTACTGCTTGTCACGGATGTAGCGGATGCAGTCGTAGGTCTCGTCCATGCGGTCGCGTGCGGCAAAGATGTGGTCGGGTGCCCTGCCCTTCTGGGGCCCCAGGAACGCTCGGCCCTGCATGTGCTTCGGAATCGGAACCCCCGCGAGGCTAAGCACCGTGGGGGCGAAGTCGATGAACTGGGCGAACTCGCCCTCGACCGTGCCGGACGCCACCGATTTGGGGTGGCCCGCGCCGGCCCACCGGCGCCACTTGGCGGGCACACGGACCATGAGCGGCACCCGCGTGCCGGAGTCGTAGATCCACCGCTTGCCGCGCGTCAGCCCCCACCCGTGGTCGCCCCAGAACCAGACGATGGTATCGTCGGCCAGGCCGTCGGCTTCGAGTTCGTCGAGGATGGTCTGAATCTGGCCGTCGAGTTGGCTGATCTTATCGTAGTAGCAGGCGATGTTCTGCCGCACAACGGGCGTGTCGGGGTAATACGGCGGCACGGCGGCCTTGGCCGGGTCGTGGGCCTGCTTGCCGGGTGTCCAGCGGCGCGTGCTCGATTCATGGGTGACGCCGAAGTTGAAGACGGCGAAGAACGGCTGGTCTTTGCGTGGGCGCTTTCGCCAGTGGCCGCTGCCGCCGCTGATGTCCCAGGCCGAGGGCGGCGGGGAGAACTGGTAATCGGTCTTCGACCGGTTCGTGCAGAAATACCCGACGGCCCGCAGGTACTCGGGGAAGCACTTGGCCTCCGGCGGGGGCACGCCGCCGCAACGCATCCACGTGGTGCCGATGGCCGTCGGGTACATGCCGGTGATGATGCCGGAGCGCGCCGGCGCGCAAACCGGCGCGTGGGTGAACGCGCGGTCGTACCGGACGCCCTGGGCGGCGAACTTATCGAGGTTCGGCGTGGTGGCGTACGTGTCGCCGTAGCAGCCGAGGTTGGGGCTGATGTCCTCGGCGCTGATCCAGACGATGTTCGGCCTTTTGCCCTCCGGCAGTTTGACGGCGGCGGACGCTACGGCGGGCGCCAGGTGCGGGGCCATGGCCGTTGCGGCAGTGCCCACGGCCAGCTGCTTGAGGAACTCCCGGCGGGTCGGACGGGTCATCGGCAACCTCCTTGCGAGAGACACGGCTTGTGCCTGGTTAAACTAGTCGAGGGGCGCGGCGGTGTCGAGGGTTTCCTTTTGAGCCGGGGGCTCGGAGTGGGTTTGCCGAGCGGGCGCAAGACCGGCCGCTTACTTACGTTCGCGGCTGGCGAGGTCAGAGGCCGAGGCCCGCCGCGATCTCCAGCAGCGCGTCCCTGAGGTGCTCGTGCTCGCCGCCGAAGACGGGCGTGCAGTTCTCGAGTCGCTGTTCGCCCTGGAGCAGTCTGGCCGCAAACGCTAGGCAAGTCAGTTCGCCGCAGGCGCGGCAGTTGGTCCGGGGCAGGCGGCTGAAGATCTCCAGGGCGCTGATCTGAACCCGCCGCTCGTAGAGCGGCTCAATTGAATCGCGCCGGGCCCAGACGTCGTTGATCGTGCGCACGAGGTGCGTGATGGTTCGCCAGGCGTCGTGCATCTCGCGGGCCCGCGCAATCGCCGCGCGGTGCGGGAACAGGTTGATCAGCCGCGGGCCGTCCATGAACGTGAAGGTGGGGCCCTGCGGGTTGTACGTCGCGTGGAGCATCACGGCATTCAGGTACGGAAAGACCGGCGAGATGTCCTGCTCGATCTGCACGGTCAGACGCAGGTGATCCTCCTCGGCAACGCACGGGCCGACGAAGGCGATGCACACCCGGCCGACCACGTCGGTGCCTTCGGGTGGCTGCGGGTCCAGGCCGGCGAGGGCATCGGGCAGCGGTTCGCGGTACCAGACGTGTCCGGCGATGACGGCGCCGGCCTGAATCGCCTCGTGGAGCGCCGGCCGGGCCGGGTCGGAAATCACCAGGTACGGCGCCACGACGTCGGCCATCTCGGGCGGGGGCTCGACCAGCCGGACGGCGTGGGCGACTCCGGCCAGCGCGCGGCGGACACGCTCCAATTCTTCGACCGCCTGGAAGACGACGACAAGGTCTGCCACGATTCGACTCCCGGCCTCAAGGCCGCCGCAGGGCTCTGCGCCCGCCAGCGCCCGCCCGCCGGGCCCGTCAGCCCGGCCTGATCAACAGCCAGAAGAGCCACACGCTGGAGAAAAGCCACAGATTCGCTGCGATGCGCGACACGATGTCAATGCGCATCCTCGTGCGGCGGTAGTGAAAGTGACTGCCGAACAGAACGACCACCGACAGGAGCATCCCGGCCGCCAGAACGTGGCTCTCGCGGTACGCCTGGGCCCACGCATCCGATAGGCCCGCCAGCAGCGCCACGTTGACCAGCGTTCCGACAATGGGCACGACCAGCATGATGACGCCGAGGACTCGCATCAGCGGCGAGACGCCCGTGCCTGGGGCGGCGCTGGGCGACGGGGACGGGGCAATCACGGCGACCCCTCCTTGGCGGGGGTCGGGCGGGGCGCGTCGGTCGGCGCCGAGTCGTCCTTCTTGGCGGCTTCCTCTTTGGCCTGGCGGATTTGCCTGAGTGTCTTGTTCCATCGCTCACCCTGGGCCTTCTGGTAGGCCGCCCACTCCGTGAGTTTCACGCGCTTGACCTCGCCGCCGAGAAGCAACGCCCGCACGAACCCGTCGCCGTGAGCCTTGTAAGGCGGGCCGTCGCTGACAATCAGGGTGTCCAGTGGCCACCAGTCGCTGCCGTCCGGCCGTTTTGCGCTGGTGTCGATGTCGGGCGTCAGGATGTAGGAGGTCTCGCCCACGGGGACTCGGTACGACGGGCAGATCAGCCGGTCAGGGCTCTCGAGGTGTCCTTCTTTGGCAAGGACGTCGAGGCTCTGAGGGAAAACGCCGGCATGGTTGTCGGCATACGCCTTGAGGGCGTAGTAGATCTTCTTGAGGTTCTGCTCGCACGTCGGCCGCAGCAACCACTGCGACCATCCGACCAGCGCGATGATGCCGAACACCAGAAAGAGCAAGGCGCCCGCCGCCATCGTGATCAGCGCGTGCGCCCGGCCTCGCTTGCGTCCGCGGCTGCGGCGGACCGTGTGATAGGCCGGCACGGCGATGAGCACGCCCAGAAGGGCAAGCAAGGCGGCCAGCGTCCCCCCCACCGCCCACGGGGGCACCCAGATCCGGCTCAGGCCCACTGCCAGGACGGCTGCCACCGAGAGCAACACGAATGCCATGCCGACCAGGACCATGGTTTCCAGCGGCGGGACGACTTCCACCTGTTGACCGTCGACCGTCACCGTGGTCGCACCCTTGCGGGGCGTGGCCTTGGCGGGTTGGATGGGCGGCGGCGACTCGCCTTCCTTAGGCACCTTCAGGTCGCAGCCGCACGTCGGGCAGCGAGCCGGGCGGCCGGCGAACGACTCGTCCACCTCCATCTGCGACTCGCACCTCGGGCACCTGAAACGGATCATGATGCGTTCCCCGCCTGGCTACTCGTTGGCTAGGACCGATCGGTTATAACCGCTGGCGAACTGAATGCCCGACCAGGCCAGCAGCAGAACAGCCGCAACCGGCATGACCAGATATTGTCCGAAGTACGCCAACTGGGCGACCCAGTCTTGGGTTGCGGCCCCAAGCCGGGCCGCGTGCGCTTCCAGAAGCACCTCGAAGTCGAACAGGGCGCTCGTGCGGAACCCTTCGAAGATGCCTTCCCACGGAAACACCGTCCACAGGAACAGGAGCAGCACGAACAGGGCCCGCGTCAGTTGGCGGATGCCGGCCAGGCGCCCGAGCAACGCGATCTGCAAATAGATGAACAAGGTCACGGTCAGGAGCATGGCAGACAGGACACCGATGATCCGTGCCGGGGGCAGCAGCCCCGCCGTCAGGTGGCGGTAATACAGAGCCGTGCGGCGGCGCTGTTCGGGCGCGGGCGGTGCGGGCTTGCCGGCCGATTCGCCGGGCTCGGCCACGACGACCCCTTCGGTGGCGGGCACCTGCGCCGTGGGCGGCTCTTCGACGGCCGGTTTCTCAGCGGCGGGCTTCTTGGACTTCAGCGTGGGTTCGACGCCCGGGAACAATTCGCCCGGGTCGGCCGCCAGCGCCGCCCCCTCGAAGAGGCCGAGCCAGGCGGCGGGGCCGCGAACGGTCGGCTCGGCGGGTTCGGGCCCGGCCCGCGCCTCGGTCGCCGGCGCGTCGTACAGGCCGAACCACTCCATCAGAAAGAACGTTGCCGCGTGGGCCAGCACGCACACCATCGTCACCCAGAAGAAGAGCACGGCGAAGAACCGGGCCGTCTTCAGGGCGGCTACAAACGGCTGCGCGCTTGGATTCGGCAGCCGCACCGTTTGATCGCGCTTCTGTTCCTGAGCCATTGCGTATCTCCGACCTCGAATCGGCTATCCTGCCGGAACACGTTACTCCAGCGACCGCAGTGTATCGCGCGCGGCCTCGACCGTCCGGTCAATATCCTCTTCGCCGTGCGCGAGGCTGACGAACCACGCCTCGAACTGGCTCGGCGGCAGGTAAATGCCCCGACGGAGCATCCCCTGATGGAACCGGCCGAAGGCGGCGCAATCGCACCGGCGTGCCGCCGCGTAATCGGTCACAGCCTCCTCGCTGAAAAAGAGCGACACCATCGACCCGACGCGCTGGACCCGCGCGCCGGCGCCCGCCCCGGCCGCTGCTTCCGCCAGACCCGCCTCCAGACGGGCCGACCGCTCTTCGAGCGTCTCGTACGTGCCCGGCTCGGCTATTGTCTCCAGGGTAGCAATTCCGGCGGCCATCGCCAGCGGATTTCCCGACAGCGTGCCCGCCTGGTACACGGGTCCGACCGGGCTGACCTGCTGCATCAGGTCGCGCCGGCCGCCGTACGCGCCGACCGGCAGACCGCCGCCGATGATCTTGCCCAACGTCACGAGGTCCGGCCGCACGCCGTAACGCTCGGCGGCGCCGCCACGCGCCACGCGGAAACCCGTCATCACCTCGTCGAAGATGAGCAGGACGCCGCGCGAGTCGGCCAGGTCGCGGAGCCCCTCCAGGAACCCCTCCTGCGGCGGCACGCACCCCATGTTGCCGGCCACCGGCTCGACGATGATGGCGGCGATCTCGCCGGCCCGCGCCTCGCAGGCCGCGCGGACGCCCTCAAGGTCGTTGAATCCCACGAGGTGCGTGTGCCGGGTGGCGTCGTCGGTGATGCCCGGACTGGAGGGCGAGCCGAAGGTGGTGGCGCCGCTGCCGGCCGCCACCAGCAGCGCGTCCATGTGGCCGTGGTAGCATCCCTCGAACTTGATGACGCCGGGCCGTCCGGTGGCGGCCCGGGCGAGGCGGACGGCGCTCATCGCCGCCTCGGTGCCGGAGTTGACGAACCGTACCTGCTCGACGGCCGGCATGGCCGCCGCGATCCGCTCCGCCAGGTCGATCTCGCGCACCGTCGGCGCGCCGAACGAGGAACCGTCGCGAAGGGCCTCGGCCACCGCCTCGAGAACCTTCGGATGGGCGTGACCGAGGATGAGCGGCCCCCAACTCATCACGTAATCGAGAAAAGAGTTTCCATCGATGTCGCGGATGGTCGAGCCGCTGCCGGAGGCGATAAAGGGCGGCCTGCCGCCAACGGCCTTGAACGCCCGGACCGGGCTGGAGACGCCGCCCGGCATCAGGACCTCGGCCCGGCGCAGGGCCTCGGCGCTGGCGTCGGTCTTCAGCGGTGGCATTGGGTCCGGCACGCGAAATCCCCGTTTGCGTAAGGCGCCCTCTCGGGCCGAGGTTGACATTGGCCATCCGGCCGCCGGCTACAGCCCCGTCCAAAGGTACATGATCCGGGGCGAGGAAAGCGCGGGCAGGCTCTCGGGCCCGAGGTCCAGGAGCGACTTCGCCTTTGTCGAGAGGCTGAACAGTTCGAAGAAGCCGAACGGGTGCACGAGTTCGACAACGCGGGCCCGTTCGATGCCCGCCCGCTCCTTGGCGATCTCGACGGCCCGTTCGAAGTAGCCGATCTCATCGATCAGGCCGCACTCCCGGGCCTCGCGGGCCATGAAGATGCGCCCCGTTGCGAGGCGCACCACCTCGTCGCGGTCCATCTCGCGGGCCTCCGCCACGACGTCCACAAACTGGTCGTATCCGGGCTGAAGGAGCGTGGTCATGATGTACTCGCTCTGCTCGGGCGTGATGTCGGCAGCGAACATGTTCGGCCAGTCCTTCTGGTCGCCCATCTTCAGTGTCACGGTGCGGATGCCGAGTTTGTCCTCCAGGAGCCCGCTCAGGAAGAAGTACTGGGCGATGATGCCGATCGAGCCGGTGACGGTGGTGCGCTGGGCCACAACGTCGCCGGCGGCGCAGGCGGCGTAGTACCCGCCCGAGGCCGCCACGGCGTCCATGGCTGCCACCACCGGCTTGTCGGTCTTCCGGGCGAAAGAACCGATCTCATGATAGAGCATGTCGCTGGCGGTGAGGTATCCGCCCGGCGAGTTGATGCGCAGGATGACAGCCACCACGTCGTCGTCGCGTGCCGCGCGGTCCAACTTCGAGCGGACCTGGGCAACAAGCGGTTCGTAGATCAGCCCCTCAATGCGGATGACGGCGATCTTCTGCGACGACGGGCCGCGCTCGATCACCCGTTCCAGATACGTGTCCTCCATGCCGCCGCCCGCCAGCGACCCGCCGAGCGCCGCCGCCAGACCGATGACCACGATCAGCAGGATGGCGTTGGCAGCAATCGAGAGAACGAGCAGAATCACCGCCAGAATCGCCAGAACGCTCGTCCGTTTCTTCGGCCGGGTCTCGTCCGGGACGGGCGCCGGGGCGGGACGGCGATCGGTGGAATCGGGTGTCCAGGAACCGTCGGTCATCTGGGTCACTCCTTCCGGCCCGGAACGGGTGCCGTAAGGCATCCGTGCAACAAGGATCCGGACCTCAGACAGGTTTCGAGCGAATTGTACGGCGGGGGCTCGGACGGGTCAACGCCAAAGGAGTGGGCGCAGCAAGAGGGCCCCGACCTTGCGGCCGAAGCCCCTGCTCCCTCCGACCTGAGTCCGGTCGCGGCCAAGGCGCGGCAGTTCCGTTCGTTCACTGCCGCCGGCCGCGCGGCTGCACCCCTACCGTCGCACGTCCTCGGGCACGCAGCAAAAAAAGGCCACGCCGTTCGGTCCCTCCCTGGCCGTACGCCCCAACGGGCAGGCCGAACCTCATAGCCTACGGTTGCCGCACTATAGTATAGCCCACGAACGCCCCGGAGTCAAATCGTCGCGCCGCCGCAAAATGGGAATGGCCCACGGCTATCAGAGTTTGTCTTGCTAAGCAGCGGGGTCTGCGATAGGGTGTCCATTTCGCGCACTCGCTGCTCACAAGGAGATACGTGGCATGACCACGACGATGAAGGCGCTCGTGAAGGCGAAACCCGAAGAGGGCCTCTGGCTTCAGGACATTCCCATTCCCGAGGTCGGCAAGAACGACGTGCGGATCAAGATCCTGAAGTCGAGCATCTGCGGCACGGACGTCCACATCTGGAACTGGAACGAGTGGGCGCAGAAGACCATACCCGTGCCGATGGCCGTCGGCCACGAGTTCGTCGGCCTCGTCGATACGGTCGGCGAGAACGTCGTGGACTTCAAGCCCGGAGAACTCGTGAGCGGCGAAGGGCACCTGGTGTGCGGCCGCTGCCGCAACTGCCTGGCCGGGCGGCGGAACCTCTGCCCCAACACCAGCGGCGTCGGCGTCAACCGCCCGGGGGCCCATGCCGAGTACCTGACGATCCCCGTCACGAACGTGTGGACGGCCGACCCGGGCATTCCGCTGGAGGTGACCAGTTGCTTCGACCCGCTGGGCAACGCCACCCACACCGCCCTCTCGTTCGACGTCCTGGGCGAGGACGTGCTCATCACCGGCGCGGGCCCCATCGGCTGCATGGCCGCCGCCATTGCCAAGTACGCCGGCGCCAGATACATCGTCGTAACCGACGTGAACCCCTACCGGCTGGGCCTGGCCCGGAAGATGGGCGCGACGCTCGCCCTCGACGTCCACACCGAGACCATCGAGACAGCCCAGAAGACACTCGGCATGAAGGAGGGATTCGACGTCGGCATGGAGATGTCGGGCAACCCGGATGCCTTCCGGTCGATGCTGGCCAACATGTCCCACGGCGGCAAGATCGCCATGCTCGGCATCCTGCCCAGAACAGAGGTCGACTGGGACCACATCGTCTTCAACAGCCTCACCATCAAGGGCATCTACGGTCGCGAGATGTACGAGACCTGGTACAAGATGACGGTCATGATTCAGGGCGGCCTCGACATCGTGCCGATCATCACGCATCAGTTTCACTACACCGATTTCGAGAAAGCGTTCGAGGTCATGAGGTCGGGCCACTCCGGCAAGGTCGTCCTGGACTGGTCCGACGCATAGGGGAGAGGCATGTTCGGTTTAATGAAAGACAAGGTCACGGGGCTGCTCGGCGAGATCCGCGACGCCGGCCTGTACAAGGACGAGCGGATCATCGCGGGGCCCCAGGGCGCCCGCATCCGGGTGGTGGGCGGCCGCGAGGTCCTCAACTTCTGCGCGAACAACTACCTCGGACTCGCCAGCGACCCGCGGGTCATCGACGCCGCAAGGAAGAGTTACGAAGCGTGGGGGTTCGGCCTGAGCAGCGTGCGGTTCATCTGCGGCACGCAGGCGCTGCACAAGCAACTGGAGGAGGCCCTCAGCGCGTTCCTGGGCACCGAAGACACCATCCTTTACAGTTCGTGCTTCGACGCCAACGGCGGCCTGTTCGAGACGCTGCTCGGACCGGAAGACGCCGTCATCTCCGACGAACTCAACCACGCCAGCATCATCGACGGCATCC
>CAZIJC010000094.1:0-18291 GCA_964539385.1 uncultured Anaerolineales bacterium
CGCAGCCGGCGTACGAAAGGAACTCGCCTTTCTCAACAATGGTGACGTCGGCGTCGGGGCAAAGCCGAACGACCTTGGACGCCACCTTGGGGCCTGCGGCCACGCCGCCGATAATAACAACCTTCAATGGCTCAGACATCTCTGTATCTCCTTATGCTGTAGCGGCACGCCTTGGTGCCTGATTCCGTTGCGGCGCGAAGGATAGGCATCGAGCAGCAATACCAGAGAGACGGATTCTACGGCGGCGCCTGCCGGGGGTCAAGCGGCAGGGCGTCGCGGCCCCGATTTGTGCGGCCATGCGTTAAAGGTACCGCCCGGCAAGCGCCGATAACCTCACCGAGGCGGGGAGGTTCATCACCCAACGTGCCGAGGCGCACGAGTGCGCGCCGGACGGCTTCGGGGCAACCGCTCCGGCGTGAATTTCGCGGAACCCGCCCGCTTTTGTGGTATTCTAATGGGTAGAGAGGCTGTCGGAGGCAACTGCCCCGCGGGCCGGGGTTGTCCGTTGAGAGCAGGCTGCCGACGCCCGGCCTCTGTGGGCGTGGGCAGTAAGAACAAGGCTCGCATTGCCGAAAAGGTTGCGGGCGAGCAGAAGGGGACCGCCGTGAAGTCGCAGGGCTGTATCGTGGCGGCAGGCGTCTGCGTGCTGGCCGCCGTGGCGGCGATGGTTCCGGCCGCCACCATCGTCACGTCGTCGAACCAGACGTTCATCGGCAAGATCGTCGAAGAGACGCCGACGCACATCGTCATCAAGACCGAGAGCGGCACCGTGACCGTGCCGCTCGTCACGATTGCGATGATCGAGCGTGACGCCGACCCCAAGAAGCGTGGAATCGTGCCGGAACGCATCCAGCCGGCCGACGCCCCCAAGGCCTTCGGGCGTGCCAAGGCCGCCGTCGCCAAGGGCGACTGGGTGAGCGCGGGGAGCCTGCTGGCCGGCCTGCTGGAACTGCCCGATACCGCGTTCCCCCACGAGAACCGCCTGGCCGCTACCGCCGCCCTGGCCACCTGCTACCTCCAGGCCAAGGACGCCGAGGGCGCTGCCAAGGCGTTTACGCAGCGTGCGGCCCTGGTGGCCGGAGAAAGCAACAAGCGGCGGCTGCTCGCGACGGCCGAAGCCATCGAGAACGCCAACACGATGATGGGCTTGACGATCGAAGGCAAGACCGTCTCCTCCTACGACGAGGCCATCACCATCGCCATGACCTGGAAGGTCAAGCAACTGCTGGCCGAGGCCAGGGAGATCGGCGCCAAGGCGACCAAACTGAACAACCTGGAGAAACTCGAGGAGGCAGGCAAACGCATCGCCGCCAAACTCGGCGAGGGCGACCTCTACAGCCCGGGCTTCAGCGTCACGAACCGCGAGGCCGCACTCACCTCCCTCGCCGACAACATCATCCAGGCCGCCAGAAAGGCCGTCCAACTCTGCACCGCCGAACGCATCGCCAACATCAGCCCCTACTGGAAGACCGCCGGCAGCAGCCTCAAGCACGCCACGCGCTACAACAATTACACGCGCAACTACCTGGAACGGCGAATGGCCGCCGAGGACGGACTCAAGAACCTCAAAACCTTCGCGACGAAGTTCCAGGCCCCCGGCATCTACGCCAAGCGGGCACAGAAAGAGGTCGCCCCCCTGCTCAAGCAACTCGACGCCCTTCTGTACCACGCGAAGATGCCCGATATGCCTTTGGGGCAGCCGCCGCGAATCAGGTTGGTCGTAATCGGCTCGCAGTTCAAGTAGGCCGGCAGCCTGCTCAGGGGGCTCTGTGCCGTGCCCGCCGACCCATGCGCATCGAGGATCGCAAGGCCCGCACCACCGTCCTGGCGACCCGCTGCATGCAGGTCGGCGATGCGCCCGGCGGTAACGGCAAACGCCGCAGATTCTGCGGAACATTTCGGCAGAGGCCGGGTCTAATGGTACGGACCCGATCGGCGGGGCACTCTCTACGTGCGGCGCGGCATTCCCGCATGTAAAATGTCGTGGTCGCCTCGCTGAAACGGATGCGCAGTGCCGTCGACAGCAGGCCGGCAGTGTTTGCCGGCGCAGATGGACGCGCTGGGGGATCAAGTCATGTGCGGAAACGCAAGCGTGCCACGTCACGGTCACGACAGCGTGAAACGGCTTCGGGCCGTCGGCCTCGCCGCCCTGCTGGGCGGCCTGGTCCTGATCCTGGCCGGCCCCGCGCTGGCGGATCGCGTCGTCCTGAAGACGGGCGAAACCTTCACGGGCACCATCATCGAAGAAGACGCGACGGCGGTGGTCCTCAAGAGCATCAGCGGCACCACGCGCATCCCGCGAAGCGCCATCAAGACGATCGAGAAGGCCGAGGCCGCGCCCAAACCGACGCCCGGCGAGAAACCGCCGCCCGGCGAGAAACCTGAGCCCGGCGAGAAGCCTGAGCCGGGCGAGAAGCCTCCGCCGCCCAAGATCGTGCCCGTCGAGGTCGCTGCGGCCAAGGCGGCCGACGCGCTCAAGCAGGCCCGCTCGGCCCTCGTGGCGGGCGACTGGGTCAAGGCGGGCGGCTTGCTCGAAGGGCTGCTCGCGCTGGACATGGATACCTTTAAGCACGACGACCGCGTCCGCACGACGGGGGCACTGATTACCTGTTACCTCCAGATCAAGGACGCCCAAGGCGCCGCCAAGGCCATCGCCCGCCGCGCCCAACTGGCACGCGACCCCAACGATAAGACCCGCCTCCTGGGTGCGGCCGAGGCCCTGCGAACCCTCGGCTCGGTGAAGGTGGGCGACAAGACGCTCAGCCGCTTCGAGGAAGTCCTCGAGGCCGCCATGCCCTGGAAGGCAGGACAGTGCCTTGAAACGGCCAAGCAGCACGCCAGGAAAGCCAGACGCCTGAACGAGCGGGCACAACTCGACAAGGCCGCCGACCAGGCCCTTAGGGCCCTCAGCGAGGCCAACGTCTATATGCCGGGCTTCAGCGCCCAGCACAGGCAGCAGGCGCTCGCGGTGCTCGTCAACAACATCCTTGAAGCCGGACGCGCCGCCGCCGAACACTGCAAGAAGGTGCGGCCCGAACTGACCCTGACGCGGCGCGACAGCATCCTCAGCAAGGTCAAGGCCATCCAGTGGAACGCCGTCGTAAGACCGTACCTCGAAACACGCGCCATCGGCGAACAGGCCGTCAAGAACCTCAAGGCCTTCACCATCAAGTACAAGGCCGCCGATCTGTACGCCCAAAACGGGACCGAGATCACACAACTGCTGGCCGATCTGGACGACTACCAGTATTACCCCAAGGGCAGCAGATCCAGGTACGGATACGGGTACGGGTACGGATACGAGTACGGGTACGGCTATTCGACGCGGCGGATCAAGATTGAGGTGGTGAAGTTCTAAGTCCGCTGACGTCGGTCGAAGATGCGGCGGGTTCGGCGCGTGGCGTTTCGGACGGGCCGCGTGAGGTGGGTCCGGCCGGGAGTTCCTGCCGCACCCTTTAGCGCGGCAAGTGGCGCCTGAGTGCGAGCGGCGGGGGATTTTCTACGTGCGGCGCGGCATTGCTGCGTGTAAAATGTCGTAGTCGCTTCGCTGAAACGGACGCGCAGTGCCGTCGACAGCAGGCTGGCGGCGTTTGCCGGTGCCGACGGACTCGCCGGGGGATTGATCTATGTGCGGAAACGCAAGCGTACCCTATCACGGTCACGACAGCGTGAAACGGCTTCGGGCCGTCGGCCATACGGCCCCGTACTGGGCCGCCCTGCTGGGCGGCCTGGTCCTGGCACTGGCCGGCCCCGCGCTGGCGGATCGCGTCGTCCTGAAGACGGGCGAAACCTTCACGGGCACCATCATCGAAGAAGACGCGACGGCGGTGGTCCTCAAGAGCATCAGCGGCACCACGCGCATCCCGCGAAGCGCCATCAAGACGATCGAGAAGGCCGAGGCCGCGCCCAAACCGACGCCCGGCGAGAAGCCTGAGCCGGGCGAGAAGCCGGAGCCGGGCGAGAAGCCTGCGCCGCCCAAGATCGTGCCCGTCGAGGTCGCTGCGGCCAAGGCGGCCGACGCGCTCAAGCAGGCCCGCTCGGCCCTCGTGGCGGGCGACTGGGTCAAGGCGGGCGGCTTGCTCGAAGGGCTGCTCGCGCTGGACATGGATACCTTTAAGCACGACGACCGCGTCCGCACGACGGGGGCACTGATTACCTGTTACCTCCAGATCAAGGACGCCCAAGGCGCCGCCAAGGCCATCGCCCGCCGCGCCCAACTGGCACGCGACCCCAACGATAAGACCCGCCTCCTGGGTGCGGCCGAGGCCCTGCGAACCCTCGGCTCGGTGAAGGTGGGCGACAAGACGCTCAGCCGCTTCGAGGAAGTCCTCGAGGCCGCCATGCCATGGAAGGCAGGACAGTGCCTCGAAACGGCCAAGGAGCACGCCAGGACAGCCAGACGCCTGAACGAGCGGGCACAACTCGACAAGGCCGCCGACCAGGCCCTCAGGGAACTCAGCGAGGCCAACGTCTACATGCCGGGCTTCAGCGCCCGGCACAGGCAGGAGGTGCTCGCGCTGCTCGTCAACAACATCCTTGAAGCCGGGCGCACCGCCGCCGAGCACTGCAAGAAGTGGCGGCCCGAACTGACCCGGACGCACCGCCAGAGCCTCGTCACCAAGGCCCTGGCCATGCAGTGGAACGCCCGCGCGAAACCGTACATCGAGAACCGTGTGATCGGCGAACAGGCCGTCAAAAACCTCAAGGCCTTCACCATCAAGTACAAGGCCGCCGATCTGTACGCCCAAAACGAGGCCGAGATCACGCAACTGCTGACCGATCTGGCCGACTACCAGTATTACCCCAAGGGAACCTACTTCGGGTACGGATACGGATACGGATACGAGTACGGGTACGGCTATTCAACGCGGCGGTACAAGATCGAGTTGGTGAGGTTCTCGCTCCGCTGAGGTCGGTCGAAGAGGCGGCGGGTCGCGTTTCGTACGGGCCGCGTGAGGTTGGTCCGGGCAGGAGTTCCTGCCACACCCCCTACCGCTTCTGGGGATCGAAAGTCTTTCTCCCGGCGCGCCAGTCCGGCTTCTTGATCTTCTTGTCGTCATCCTTCTTATCCTCCAGCGGGGCGACCGGCTGACGCCGCTCCGGCACGTGCATCTCGAGGTACTCCAGGAGCGTGTCAACGAACGGGTCGGTCTTGTCCTCGTACGACTTGGGGATGGCCGTCCGAACGATCTCCCGGACCAGTTTCCGATAGGGGTCGTCCGACGGGGGCGGACTGGCGATCTGCCAGAATTCGGGAAGCATGTCCCGGGCCATGGTCCTCCTCGTCCGCAGGTCGCGTCCGGCCACGTCGAGCGAGTCGATTTCCAGAAACCGTTCGTCGCGGAACTCGGCCCACAACGACTGTCCCTTGCCCCAATCGGCGATCCGGTCGAACGCCGACAGATCCCCCGCCGTATACCGGCCGCGAACCTTGACGCAGAAGACCCGGAAGTTCTTCTCGGCGGCCGCCGTCACCATCTTCTCGATCTTCTCCATGGTGTTCTTGTGCGGCGGGGCGTCGCCCATCACGACCACGATACGCCGGGCGTAGTGGCCCGAGGACCACTTCTGCTTCGTCAGCGCCACGAGCAGCGCCTCGTAGACGGCTTCCGGCAGGTCGGCCCCGCCCTTGGCGTCGATGCCCCGGATGGCCTGCGACAGCGCCTTGGCGTTGGAGGTAAGCGGAAACGGCTTGACGACGTAGGCGTCGCCGTGGTCCCGGTAAAAGACGATGCCCAGGCGCGGCTCGTAACTGATCAGATAGAAGGCCCGCATCAGTTTCGTCAAGTCTCGCTGAACAAACCGGATCACCGGCATCATCGAACCCGTGCTGTCCACCGCGAGCGTCACGTCGAGATGGTCGAGGGTGAAGCGCGTCAGTTCCAGGTCTTTCCGCCAGCGGGCGTCGCCCGGATCGGCAACCTTCTCGGCGGCAGGAATCACCAGCGACGGACCGTTGTACGGGTCGAACCGCTCCGGCTTGAACCGGTTCTCGTGGGTGCGCTTGAGGGCTTTCATCCACAGGTCCTGGACCTTGCTGCACAGCACCGCCGTCCCTTCGTTGGCGAAGGACCTGGACTTCTCGCGGACGGCCCAGGAGAGATCTCCCAGCAGATACTCCGCCCGGAACACACAGTCCAGTTGGCCCATCACGCCGACCAGATCGGCGATCAGCGCCCGGTCACGCCATTGCGAGAGCACCTCGCGCATCGCCGCCAGCGTCCGCATGTCGGAGGAGTCCATCGAGTTGGTCTTCTCGAACAGGCCGCGGAACAGTTGGCGATTCGCGTCGGTGGGCCCGGCGGGCGCAACCGCCCGGATGAGCCCGACGCGAAGGTCGCCGCGAAGCAGGCCCTTCGCCAGCAGCGCCCTGCCCGTCCGGACCCAACGCCCACGCTGCTCCTCCTCCAGCGACCCCAGCCGCGAGTGCACCGCCTCCCAGGCATACACGCGGACGAGCGGCAACTTGTCGCCGTCCAACACCTCGAACAGCCGATCGGTGATTCGCGGGTCGTCGACCCGCGCCAGGCCGATCACGGCCATGGCCCGCGCCATCCAGTCGCGGCTCTTGAGGTGCTTGCCGTACATCTCGAGATAGTGTTCCACGAGTTGGTCAACCGCCTTCTTCCGTAAGGCCGGGTCCTTGATGCTCTTTGCCGCATCGGCACGCGCGGCAGGTTCAGCGGCCGACGCGCACACGGCAAGAACCAGCCCGGCAACAGACGCGAGCGAGACTCGACGCAGCGTGCCGCACGTCACTCTCACGAACTACCCTTTCACCTGATGGCCCAGCGGCGGCCGTTCCTATCTTGGCGCGGCCCGTACCCCGTACCGGTTCGTTTGGACGGGCCGCGCCCATGCGGCTTGATGCGCCATGGGCGGGGACGCCCACCGTGCGAAGCGTGCCCCGGCCCTACTTTGCCCCGCCGGCCTTGCGCTTCGGATTCACTTTCGCTTTGAGCGTGTCGATCCTGTCCTTGAGCGACATGGCGGAGAAACGCTGCCGTTCGGAAAGCGACCGGTAGAGCGCCTCAAGCATCCCCAGAGATTTGCGGTCTTTGCCCATCTTCTCGTACAGGTCGGCCGTCCGTTCGACGTTGCTGCGATGGAGCATGCTGAGTTTCGCGGCCAGCGTCTGCAGCGCCGCCTTCGACTTGTCGCTAAGGTCTGGTTTCTTCGCGATCGGCCGAGCGGCCATGAGGACCCGGACGTACTTGGCCCCACAAGCCTCCAGACTCGCGACCGCCTTGCGGCAAGCAACGGCGACGAGACGATCCCGCTGGCCGGCGTCGTCGCCGGCCTTCTTGGCGGCCTCGGCCTCGGCCTTGGCAAGGTTTTTCTGGACGGCGGCCTCCTCTTTCTCGACGACCTCGACGGCGGCTGCGAGATGCTCAATCTCTTTCGCGTGGGGATCCTCCTTGGCCTTCTGCAATTCCTTCTTTAAATCGCCCCCTTTGTCCGCCTTGGCCGCCTCGGCCGGCTGCGACACGATGGCCGCCGCCATGGCGAAGAACGCCAGCGCCGCCACATACCTCAGGCTCGTCCGCGACATACCTGCACCTCCTCCTGCCGACAGTTGCCGGACCGGGCTCCCCCGTACCGGGCACGCCGGTCCTCCACGCTATTCTATACGACGCAGGACGCGCCGTGCGCAAACGCACCCACCCGCCCGCGTCGCCGTGCCTTCAGTGTACCGTGCTGCCGGCCGCAGCGGCAAGCACTTTTCACGATACTTCCGCGGCAGCCGTCCGCGCCCCTACTCGTCTTGAGCGATGGCCGAGGCGATGGCCAGGTCCTCGCTGTGCGTGATGGAGATGTGCCAGGCCCTGATGCCGAGCGACGCGGCCTTCTCGGCGGTCTTGCCGTGCAGGACGACGTGCGGCCTGCCTTCGGGAGAGTTCAGGATTTCGATGCCGCTGAACGCCACGCCCTCTCGCCAGCCCGTCCCCAGGACCTTCATGACGGCTTCCTTGGCGGCAAAGCGGCCGGCGAGCGTCTCGGCGAAACCCTTCTTGCGGCGGCGGGCGTAGGCGACCTCCGCCTCCGTATACGTACGCTTCAGGAAACGGTCGCCGTGATCGGCGATCATGCGGCGGATTCGCCCCACGCCGCACAGGTCGATGCCGTGCCCGATAATCATGGCCGGAAGCATACCGCCCGCACGTCCCGACGCCAAGGGGATTTGACAAGTGCGCGTGCCACGGCCCGTACGGGCCGTGCGCTTTTCAGCCGTAGGCTGCGTGCCGTGCACCCACGCCGCGGGGGCTTGCTCCGCAACAACCAACAGATTACCAGGCCGGAGCACGCTTCGCCGGGCCGGTAGCCATCCACCACGAGAACTTCGCCCTCTGGGACAGCAAACTGACCGAGTGGGATTCGATGGACGTCGGACCCAAACGCGACATCACCGGCGAACTGGCAAAGGCCATCCGACAGCGCGGCATGCGGGCCAGGGCCGTATTCCAAGCCAAACCAGCCGTTCGGTCCGGCCTGCAACGGTCCCGCCTGATGGATGTCCAGGAGGCTCAAACGGCCTGTTGGCTGGTCAAACCGGAAACGGCCCCTTCAGCTCTCGCCTCTTCTGTGTTGCTCGTCGAGTCTGTTGAAGAGGCGCTTGATGTCTCGGGCGCCGCCGATGGTGACCCAGACGGCCATGCCGGCGAAGACGGCCAAGCCGACCACGAGCATCACTTTCCACAGCAGAACCCAGAAGGCCATCATGCGTCCTCCTTGCTCGAGGCGGCCTGGGCGGCCGGCCGCTCCCTATCGGGAAACAGCAGCGAACCGACCACCATGGCGACCACCGTCAGCCCGATCGCGATCAGCCCCATCCGCGCGCTGGGGATGTCAAGGCCCAGGCGCTTCTGTACCGGTTCGAGACCCAGGATGGCCGAGCACCCCGCCACCAGCGCCAGCACGGCCCCGGTGGAACTCGCCCGCTTCCAGTACAGCCCACCGACGAGCAGCGCGAACGCGCCCGTGAAGTAGATGGCGCCCGTAACGGCCATGTAGTCCCACACGTCGTCCGTGCCCTCGTACACCAGCCCCCAGTACAGGATGTACGCGCCGATGACAACGATCAGGATGCGGGTCAGCCGGATCCGCCCCGGCGTGGACAGCCGGTCCTTCATGATCGGAGCAACCACGTCCTGGGTGATGACCGAACTCCAGCACAGCAGGTAACTGTCGTGCGTGGACATGAAGGCGGCAATCATGGCGGCGGAGATAACGCCCAGCACGCCCGTGGGCAGAACGCGACCGAGAAAGATCGGCATCGCATACAGATTGTCCAGTCCCTCGCCGCCGCCGGCCGCCGGGAAGAACGCCGCGTTAAGTTCCGGCGACTGCGTCACGATGTAGCCGAACGCGCACAGGCCCCAGAAGTACGGGGCCATGTTCCGAATCAGGTACGACACCGAGCACCACATGAACTGTTTCTTGACCGTCCGGGGACTTTCGGCAGCCAGCGCCCGGGCCACCGCCGTCGGCCAGAGCGCACAGCCCACCAGCCCGAGGAAGAACATCCAGATAACGTATTCGACACCGAACTCGCCCTCCGCAACGAGCGGATTGAACCCCTTCTCGCCCATCTCCGCCTGAATCGTCCCGAAGATCCCTTCCCACCCCACCGCGCTCGCCGACAGGACGGTAATGACAATCACCCCCGCCGACAGCACCACGAACTGAATGTAGTCGGTAATCACCACCGAGATCATGCCGCCGAGCACCGTGTAGACGAGGACCAGCACAAGCAGGACGGTCATCACGGCCGGAAGCGCCCAGCCCTCGGCCGACAGCCCCGTGACGCCGACGATGAAGATCGACCCTACCTTCAGGAACAGCCCCATGTTCAGGATGCCCCCGAAGGCCAGCATCACGCCTCCGAGGATGCGCGTCCTGCGGCCGAAGCGGCGCTCGTAGAACTCCGGGATGGTCAGGACCTTCAGCTTCCGCAGGCGGTACACGATCAGCCCCGTCAGCCCCACGAAGAAGGTCACGACGCCCGCCGCCACCGCAATATGAAAGGCCGCGAACCCGCCGACGAAGCCCTTCTGCGCGCTGTACATCAGCGTGACCAGCCCCATCTCGGTGCCCGTCAACGTCGCGATGCCCAGACACGTCCCCAGTCCGCGGCCGGCCGTCACGAAGTCCGCCATGTTCCGCACGTACTTCCGGACCAGCAGGCCGATGACGACCGAAATCGAAAGGTACACCGCCACGATCCCCCAATCGACGGCCGAGAAGTTCGTCCGGCTGAGCACCGTGGCCAGGGGTAGAGGCATCCCGGGAGTTCCTTACGAGTCGCGGATCAATCTACTATCCGTCACAGGCTTTCGCCAGACGCACCATCGTCTTGTAGTTCTCGAGCGTCTCCGGCGTCACCGTTCGCCCATAGGGGCACGCCGAGGGCATCAGGACGAAGCCCCTGCCCGGCCCGGCCGTGCCTTCCCGCAACGCCCGTTCGACCTTCCGCTCAAAGTCGCCGGCAGGCAGGTTCTCCAGATCGGCCGCTTCGATGTTACCGAACAGCACCATGTTGCGGCCGTACTCGCGGCGCACGTCGATCAGTTCCACGTCGCCCTGCGGCGGAGGCTCGACGGGGTCGAGCCCGTCGGCGCCCATCGCAACGATGTGCGGCAGGATGTTCTTCAGCCGCCCGTGCGAGTGGATACGGGCGAAGCCGCCGTACGTCTGGATGCTCGACACCATCGGGGCCGTGTAGCGGACCACGTACTCCTCGTACAGACGCGGCGGCAGATACGGTTCGGACGCATACTCCGACCCGACGAGCCGCCACAGATGCCCCGGAAAATCCCGCGCCACCTGCTCGCACCGGGCGTGAATGGACCGGGCGCGCTTCTCCAGAAGCGCGTGGAAGAGCCGGCCTTCGGTCATGGCGACCACCGTGTAGTCGGACATGGAGAACAGCGACGCGGCGGCGCAGATCGGGTCCTCCACGTCGACCATCACGATGCCCGCATCGCCCAACTCCCGCTCGCACGCCACCAGCGGCGCCACGTCGCCGTCGTAGTGGAACGCCTCATCCGGCAGTTGCAGGTACGCCCCAACGTCGTCGAGGTCCTTCAGCAGGTGCTCCAGCGTCCACGTCGTCGCCACGTCCGGATCGCGCCGCGCGAGGCTCGCCAGCGTCCGACCGGCCACCGTGACCGTCGTCCGCGTGAAGCGCGAGCCGCCGTCTGTGTACGTCTCGTGGCGGAAGAACTCGTCGCGGCAGTTGTCGGCGGCGGGCGTCAGCGTCGGGGGACACATGCGGATGAGGTCGGTCTCGGCCTCGGCCAACTCCAGCAGCGGACGCCAGTCGGGCGCGTTGTACACGTTGAACGGATCCGGATCGTCCGGGTCCGGCGTCCACCCGCCGACCTCATAAAAACTCACCGCCGGACGGTCCACCGCCTCGCCCCGCAGCGTCGCCATCAGTCTCTCGCGTCGCGTCAGCATCGTCATAGCCGGTCAGACCGATCCGCCCCCCCTGCCCCCCCTGCAACGCCCCCACCTCAGAATACGGAAAGCGCGCCCCGGATTCCCCCACATTCCGCGCGAATTCACATCGTAAGTGCAACGGGACGGCGCCGGAAGCCACCCGCCGGAGTCCGGCCCGCAACGGGTCCCCTGGCCGTAAAGCCCAAGGGGCGGGCAGACTTCGGATACTTGCCGTGCCCCGGGCCCGGGAGGCGTTTTCGCGGACGGTTGTTCAAAACTCGAACGTAACGGGCGATCTGGGCGTTTGTCAAGTGGGTCAACGGCATCGCCTTCGGAAGGTACTGTCGCAGCAGGCCGCCCGCGTTCTCGTTCGTTCCACGCTCCCACGAACTGTAGGGATGAGCAAAGTACACCGCCAGGCCCAGCGTCCGCCCCGGTACGGGTCCGTATGGACCGGGCCAGGGGGTGGTTCTTGCGGTTCGACGATTCGCACGGCGAGGCCCCTGCAGCAGGCTCAGCGCCTGCCCTGAGCCTGTCGAAGGCGCAGGCTCTTCGCTTCGCTCGGGGTGACCGCCTTGGCCGCCACGCTAAACACGTACCCCTGCTGGAGCCTTTTTTTTCAAAAAATCCGGCGGTCCGAAATCTTCTAACCCCTTGCTCAGAAAGGGCTTAGGAGCCCCCGGCGCTGCCGCCCCCACCCGGCATTTGCTTTTTGCCCGCTGTGTGCTATACTTATGCCAGTGAAAAGAGCAGATAAGGACCGGGGGAGGACTCGCTTCCGCGGTCCTTTTTTGGGTTACGACGCCGGGGAGATCCCGGCCCCAAGGCCTGTTAGCGGCCGTGGGTGATGTGTCTTTCCCGGGCGCCAAGGCAGTGGACCGGGGCGCAGGCGGATCTGGCAGGCGGCGCAGACCGCCCACTCGCGGCAGTGAGCCGAGAGAGGCCATGAGGCGAGTGCGGGAGATGGAAAAAGAGAATCTTGTTTTAAGGAGCCTGTGATGAAAAGCCGTGCAAGCCTCATTCTGTGTGTCGTGGCCGTCATCGGCCTTGCCTCGGCGACACCGGCGCAGGCCGCGCTGGTGGCGTACTGGAACTGCAACGAAGGCACCGGACCGACCGCCTTCGACTTCTTCAAGGGCAATAGCAACGACGGCACCCTCAATGGCATGGGGTGGGTAGCCGGCCACACGGGGGCCCCGGGAGACTGGGCGGTCAATAGTCCCGGCAACAACCAGAATGTCTCGGTTCCCGATTCCGCGAGTTTCGACACCATCACCAACAACTTTACCATCGCTATGTGGGTGCGGGAACTGGGCGGCACGAACTACGGGCACCTGGTTGCTACCACGACAAATCATAGTGCCCGAGATTGGTTGCTGCAAACCAGTTCCTTTGGCGGCGACTCGATGTACGTCTGGTCCGACACGGACGGTTCCTGGAACAAAAGATTGGGATATGTGCTTCCGGACGCTCTCTGGCATCATCTGGCGCTCACGTACGACGGTGCTAATATGAGGTTGTACGTGGACGGCGGGGCGCCGAGCCTATATCCTCTTGTTTCAAACTTTCCCAATTTTGGTGGCGACCTTTACTTTGGCGGGTGGCTTGCCGGGAACAGCAGTTTCAATGGAGACATCGACGACGTGGTGATCTTCAACACCGTCGAGGATGTCTGCCAGATCATGGCCGGGACGCACCCGGACATGGTTCCCGAGCCCGCGACGCTGGCACTGCTGGGTCTGGGCCTCGGCGGCCTGCTCCTTCGCCGCAGGCGCCGCTGATGTTGCACGCGTGACCGACATTGATGCTGCGCTGCAAGGTCTGCTCCGTCGTAGCAGCGCCGGATGTAGAAGCGGGAAAGACGAGACGCCCTGTCTGCCGAGAGGCAGGCTGAAAGCCTGCTCATCCCTCCCTCCCCCAGGCGGGGCCTGCCCGTCGGCAGGCGGGGGCATTCCTGCATTTTATGGTGGCTCTTTTCCCTGGGCCCGTAGCGCCGGGGATAAACCCCGGCTGGATGAAAGGAGCGCAGGAGCATGCAACCGGAGCCACGTGTCGGGAGGCTTTCAATCATTTCCGTGGCGGTCGCGGCTGTCCTGATCTTCGGCACGGTGTCGGCCAGGGCAACGACCTATTACGTGAGCCAATCGGGGAACGACAGTTGGACCGGCACCAGCGACAGCGAACCCTGGCAGACGCTGACGAAGGCTTCGACGATAACCTATGGCGCCGGCGACCAGATCCTGCTGAAGTGCGGCGATACCTGGAACGAAGAACTTCACCCGGGGGGAAGCGGAACGCCCTCAAGCCCGATTGTCATCGGCTCCTATGGAGCAGGCGACAAGCCCATCATAGACCGGCTGGACTACAACCAGGACCGGATAGGCGTTCACCTGGCCGACCAGGCAGGCTACACGATCGCCGGAATCGAGTTTAACCGGTGCATGACCGGCATCTACGCGGAGTATTCCGACGGCGCCCCCACCAGGGAGTTCATCCGGATCGAAGACTGCGATTTTCGTGATTCTCTGAAGTATGACCATTACGAGACCTATCCCACTCCTCGGAATATCGGCCTTGGCGTCTGTCTCTTCTCGCACGAGCGCGGTAACAACATTGTGCTGACCGATATCACGATCAAGAATTGCACGTTCCGAAGGCTGGCATCCGGCGTGTGGACCAACAATCCGGACAACTTCAACAAGGATGCATCCTATATCTATAATTTCGGAAACATGAACTTCGAAGACTGCCTGTTTGAAGAAGGCTATCAGTGGCAAATGGGGATACGCGGGGTGGACACCGGGGCCGTCCGGAACTGCGTCACGCACGATATCGGCCGGCTCGATAATTTCCTGGCCTGGAACGGCGTGGCCGGGGGAATGTTCTTCCGCAGCAAGAATTGGGTCTTTGAAGACAGCGAATGGGGTTTTATTAGCACAGGCGGTGGCAGTTGGGATGGCGAGGCGTTCGACTTTGAGGGCAACTGCGACAATATGACCATGAAGAACTGCCTGTTCCATGACACCGACGGTCCCGGTTTTCTGCTTTGCTGTTATGCCTCCGACGGCCACCCTAACATGGGTATTGTCATGGAGGATTGCGTCCTGAACGGGAAGTCCATGCAGCCTATGGCAGGAATGCCCCGATGTGAAATCCTCAACACGACCGATTGGAATGAAGTGACGTGGGACGGTTCCCGTTTCTATCTCTCGCCGGGAGAAGTCCTCATGCATGTGCAGGACCCCGAGGAGGATAAGAGAACAACCTTCGTCGATTGTGTGGTCAAGAACCTCAGCGACGCATGCAGCACGCCCAATCGGGCCGCCACGGCAACGCCCTCGGCATCGTCGCAGGGGACAGGCAGTGAAGCCGACAACGCCATCGACGGCAATGACGCCACCTTCTGGGAGGCTACCTCGGCCACCGACCAATGGCTCGAACTCGATTTGGGGACGCCCACAGCCGTCAGCGAATTCAAGATCAAAGAGGACGCGTCCTCCTCGATCGTCCGCTATACAATCGAGTACTGGGACGCCGAGAAATCCGAATGGGTGAGTTGCTTCAACGGCCGGACCGTCGGCGCCGACTTTATGGCGCCGATCGTCACCCGGACCATGCAGAGGGTGAGACTGTCTATTGTGGGGACCACCAGCGGCCTTCCGCGCATCGGGGAATTCGGGGTTTACACCCTCCCGGTGGCGTCCGCCGGCACATGTACATGGGACGAGGGAGGCGACGACAAGTCCTGGAACACCGCCGCCAACTGGTCCGGCGACGCCACGCCGACCAGCGGCACCGAGTGCGTCCTGGACGATAATGTGGTCGCCATGACCGCGTCCTACGGTCTGGACGCCGACTTCACGATCTATAACTTGACCCTGAACGCCGCCGACATGACGGACCTGGACGCCAACACATCCGGCACGACGGACAGGGTGCTGACGCTGAATTCGACGGGCGCCAACCTGATCGTGGTGGGATCGTCCGCCAACGCCGCGGTCAATATCGGCGCCACCCCCGGCGTCGGGAGCCTGGGCATCACCCTGGCCGGCAGCGGCGCCATCGATGTGGCCGGCGGCAAGACGCTGACGATCAAGTCGGCCATTGGCGAGTCCGGCACCCAGTCCCTGGCCAAGACCGGCGCCGGCACGCTGACCCTCTCCGGGGCCAACACCTACACCGGCACGACGACCGTCAGCGCCGGCACGCTCCAGTTGGGTACTGGCACAACTGGGCAAAACGGGTCGGTGGCCGGCACCAGCATCGTGAACAATGCCGCGCTTACCTTCAACAACGCCGACGCGCAAGCGTATTCCGGCGACATCAGCGGCACGGGCAGCCTGACCAAGATCGGCGCCGGCACGCTGACCCTCACCGGCAGCAGCAGCATTGGCGGTGGAGCGAGAATCAATGGCGGCACCATGACCATCTCCGGCGGCGGCACCCTGGCTAACGGCACCGCCAATATCGGCTACGACGTCGCCGACACGGGTGCTGTCACCGTCGCAGGCGACGGCTCGCAGTGGAGCATCAATAACACGCTTCATGTCGGTCGCGACGGCTCCAACAACTCCCTCACCGTCAGCGCCGGCGGCGTGGTGAACCCCAGCAGCACTCTCATCATCGGCACCAACACAAACTCCAACAACAATACCGTCACCGTCACGGGGTCCGGCTCGTCGCTTTACGCTGGCGATTGGTTCATGGTGGGCCGCAAGGGCTCGGGCAACACGCTTAACATCGAGAATGGCGCCTCGGTAAGTTGCTATCTGTTCTGGACGAGCGGCGGCAGCGGCAACCCCGGTGGCGCATCCAACAGCATCGTCACCGTCACCGGCGCCGGTTCGACGTTTAATGCTGAGTGGGGGGACATCGGCGACCGCGGGACAGGCAACGAATTTAACGTCCTCAATGGCGCCACGGCGACCATGGCCGGCGGCGACAACTACTTTGGCTATTGGTCCAGCGGCAATACGATAACCGTTGACGCAACCAACTCGGTGATGAACGTCAGCAACTTGAACACCGCCTGGGCCGCCGGAGGCAACAACAACACCATAACCGTCAGCAACGGTGGCCGGATTAATGCCTCAGGAGGCGGAATCAAACTATTGGCCACCGGCAACTCCGTGGACCTCAATAGCGGCGGCGAACTCAATATCACGACGCTGAACCTGAGCACCGCGAGTTCGCGCTTGAATTTCGACGGCGGGCGATTGATAGCCCAATCAACCGGCTCGCTGATTACCGGCTCGGGCCGGATCAACCTCATCGGACCGGGCACTATTTCCACGGACTACGATAGGACGATCGCTAACGTCATCTACGGTGCCGGCAGCCTGACCAAGGAAGGCACCGGCGTCCTCACCCTCAACGCCGCCAACACCTACTCCGGCGACACGAACGTCAGCGCCGGCACGCTGAAACTCACGACCGCCGGCAACAACAACATTCCCAATTCCGCCAAGATTATCGTCGGCGGCGGCGCGACCCTGGACGTCAGCACAGTCACCGGCGCCGGAGGGTTCCAGGTCGTCAGCGGCCAGACCCTCGGCGGCACGGGCGCCATCAACGGCGACGTCACCATCAACTCCGGCGGCACACTGGCCCCAGGTGCCAGCATCGGAACGCTTTATGCCGACGGCGACGTCATCTTGGGCGCCGGCGCAGCCTACGAGTGGGAGGTGAATAATCTCGACGGCACGGCCGGGATCGATTGGGACCTGCTGGACATCAATGGGTGTAGCCTTACCGTCTCGGCCACCTCGGGCGACCCGTTTGGCATCAAGGTCATCTCGCTGGACTCGCTCGGCGACCCGGGCGCGGCCGGCGGCACGCTCGAGGCGGGCGATTCGTTCGAGATCGTCGCCGAGGCCGCCGCCATCGCCGGCTTCAGTACCGAGGCGTTCGCCATCGACACGACGGCGTTCGCCAACCCCATGGCAGGCCTGGAGTTTGTCGTGGCCGCGCGGACCGGCAGCCTCTACCTGGACGTCCTCGCCCCGCCGCTCTGGGACGCCGACACCGGCGCCGCCGACGCTCAGGACGGCGACGGCACGTGGAGCGACGGCGGCGGGAACTGGTGGAACGGGCCGGGCAACGTCGCCTGGGACAATACGAAGGGGAAGATCGCCACCTTCGGCGCCGGCAACGCCACCGCCGACCTCACCGTCACGGTCGATGCCGTCACCGCGGGCGGCATCGTATTCAATGATGCCAACGGCTACAGATACACACTGACCGGCGGCTCGATCACCCTCGAGGGCGCCCCGACCATCGAGGCCAACGTAGCCGCCACGCAGGTGATCGCCGCCGACGTCGTGTTGGCCGACGCGCTCGATATCGACGTGGCCGAACTCGGCACGCTCGTCTTCGAGGGCCTGCTCGATAACAGCGCGGGTCAAACCATCACCAAGACGGGCGACGGCACGCTGGTCATCAACGGGCCGCAGGACCATGCGCCCGCAACCGTCTTTGAGATACTGGGCGGCACGGTGGACCTGAACACCGCGGCCGGCGGCGCCGGGACAGCCAACCTGTCGGTCCTCGTCGATGACGCCGTGCTCCATTTTGGGTGCAACCAGTATCTGGATACGCTCACACTCCAGAACGGGGCACTGGTCCGCTTCACCGGCGCGAACGTCGTGGTCCTGAACCACCTCGTCATGAACGGCATTGATTTGGGTGGCGTGACCCTCACGCCCGAACCGGCCACGCTGGCGCTCGTGGCCGCAGGCCTCGCTGCGCTGGTGGTGCGGAAGCGCAGGACCTGAGACCGCGACGCAAGAAGCGTGACCGGTCATTTGTCACCGGTCACTTGTGCCGGTCGCCCTTTGCGCCTTGGCGGCT
>CAZIJC010000095.1:0-18081 GCA_964539385.1 uncultured Anaerolineales bacterium
TCACGCTGACGTTCGACGGGCGCGAGTCGCGGTTCCAGGTGGCCATCTGCTACGAAGACGCCATGGCCTACCGCATCCGCGAGATGGTGCGGGCCCCTGCGAGCCGCGAGCGCGAGCGAGCGGTCCGGCAGCCCGCTCCCTCACGGTCGCGGCTCGGACCCGGCGCCGCCAACAAGGCCGTGGACTTCATCGTCAACATCTCCAACGACGGCTGGTTCGTCCGAGGCTGGTTCGCCGACGACGGCACGTACGAACTGGATCAGCACCTGAATCTGTGCGTGTTCCGCGCGGTCGAGAACCGCGTGGCCGTCGTGCGGAGCGTCAACACGGGCATCAGCGCCATCATCTCCCCCACCGGCCGCATCCAACAGGTCGCCAAGACGGGCGGCCGCCGCCGCAACGTCACCGGCTACGCCATCGGGCGGCTGACGCTCGATTCGCGCGTCGCGCCGCAGGCGCTGGCCGGCGACGTCTTTGCGCTGGCGTGCCTGACGGCGACGGCCGGGCTGGTCGCCGCGTCGGTGGTCGCCAATCGTCACAGACGAAAGGAGGTCGCAGCGTGAAACGTCTGCTCATCCTGTCGGCGGTGATCGCGATGTCGGCGTGCGGCTGCGGGGAGCCCGCCAGCCGCGACCTCGCCGGTCCCGCCGGGGAGGACATCCCGTACCTGACGTTGGTGGCGGCGCTGCGGTCGGGTCAGCCGCCGCTCCAGGCGGTGGCGGCCGAGACGTTCATGGAGGCCGACCGCCGCCCGCCTGTCCAGGACGTCGAGGCCCTGGCCGATGCGCGCGACCCGCGCGTCCGAACGACGGCGGTGGCGCTGATCGGCACGATGCGGCAGCAGAAACTTGTACCGCTGCTGCAGCGCAAGGGGCGCGACGCCGACCCGGCGGTGCGTCTGGCGGCCGATTTCGCCCTGGCCATGACGGGCGAGCCGGGGCGGGTGACGGCGCTGCGCGACGCGCTGGCCTCGCCGAACATCACGCTCCGCCGCACCGCCGCTTGGCTCCTCGGCCTGATGGGCAACCGGACGGCCGTCGGGATGCTCAAGGTCAAACTCGACGACCCCGATGCGGTGGTTGTTCTCCGGACGGCCGAGGCGATGCACCGGCTCGGATCGAAGGATGGCCTGGCGCGCGTCCGCACGCTGACGGGCCACGAGCGGCACCAGATCCGGTACTACGCCACCCGGCTGGTTGGCAGGATGGGCGATGAGTCCGACATTCCACGGCTCGTGCGCCTGTGCCAGAGCCGGTTTCTCGACGTCAAGTTCGCCGCCATCGCCGCCCTCGCTCAGCGGGGCGACCTGAAGCGGATCGGGATGCTCCTGGACCTGGCCGAGGCCCCCGCACC
The DNA here is from genome assembly GCA_964539385.1 of uncultured Anaerolineales bacterium. Taxonomy (GTDB): domain Bacteria; phylum Planctomycetota; class Phycisphaerae; order FEN-1346; family FEN-1346; genus JAUVZF01. Next base: position 1,354 of record CAZIJC010000095.1, read on the forward strand.
CGACACGCGGGTCCTGGCCATCCGGGAACTGGGCGAGACGGGTTACACGCCGGCCATCGAACGGCTGGCGAAACTGCTGCGAAGCCGCCTCCCCCGGGAACGGACGGCGGCTGCGGCGTCGATCGTGCGGATCCGGTCGGCCCGGGCATTCTGGCGGACGCAGATTCTGGCGGATCCGCCCGCCGACGGCCGCTGAGCCGTTTCGGCGCCCCGTCTCGCGCCGACGGGCTGCCGTGCCACGCCCGGTACCGGCAGATGCCGACCGCAGCCGGCAACAGGAGGGTCTCCGATTCGTAATTCCCTATGAAGGCTGAATTTTTGCTTGACGGTCCATGGGTGGCAACTAGAATCAGCTTCTACTGCCGGTAGCATGGGCGGTTTAGGCGGGGGGGTTGTGTCCCCAGGCCGAAGGAGATAAGGAACCGGAGGCAGCCCATCGATTCTCTGCGGGCGGCCGGCGGCTTCTGAAAGGAGAAAACCTTGAGTACGTTGGGGAAGATTCTCACGGTTCTGGTGGTTCTTGTGTCCATTGCGGTCGGCGTTCTGGTGACCACCGAGGTCGTCCTGCGCGAAAACTGGCGCGAGCGCTACGAAGAGGAAGTACGCCTGTTCAACAAGGCCCTCCAGCAGCGCGACACCGCCTTCAAGCAGCGCGACAAGGTCAAGGGCGACTGGGACGCCGACGCCGCCCTGAAGCAGCAGCAGATCGAGACCTTGAACAACCAGGTCGCCCTTGTCACCGGCACCAACGCCACGCTCCGCAAGGAGAACGAGAATCAGGAGAAGCGGCTCCAGGACCTCGTTACGGCTCTCGAAGGCCTGAAGGAAAGCCTCGCCAAAGAGGTGGCCCAGCGAAACACCTGGCGAAAGGAACGCGACGACGCCAGGAAGGAAAAAGACGACCTCCTGACGATGTACACCCAACTGGAGGCCAAGCACCGCACCGCCCTGGCAGACCTTCAGAACCTGAAGGAGAACCTCCGCCAGACCGCAGAGAAACTATCTGCCGCCCAGAGCAGGATCGTCCACTACGAGTCGCTGCCGGGCGTGAAGAAGGCCCTGGAAGTCCCCGCCCTCCCGACCGCCAAGATCCAGGGCATGATTACCAAGACCGACAACGAGGCCCGCGTGGCCGAGGTCAACCTCGGCGCCGACGACGGCGTCGTCAAAGGCATGAAGTTCTTCATTTACAACAGGGGACAAAACAAATACCTGGCCACGCTGCTGGTCAACATGGTGTCGAAAGACAGCGCGGCGGGCGAACTCAGCGTCATCCGGGGTACGGTGAAGGTGAACGACCATGTCACAAATCGCTTCGAGTAGCGGTGTTCGCGTTGCGGCCCAGCCGCTCAGCAACGTCTATACGGTTCTGCTCCTGATCGGGGGCCTCGCCCTGGTGGTGGTCTTCGTGATGCTCGCCGTCACAATGAACGACCGGTACGAGTGCGTTCTTGGCGTGACGGAAGAGGGCAAGCGGGCCAAGGAGGAACCCGACGTTCAGAAAGCCCGTCAGGATTCCGTTCGGGATGAGTTAAACCAGACCGACAAGGCCATAAAGGAGTTCCCGGAAGGGGTCGCGGCGGCGATTGGAGCAGGCGTCACGCCCCCCGCCCCGGAGGTGACGACGCCTCCGGCCGGCGACGCCACGACACCCCCCGCGCCGGAGGCGACGACGCCTCCGGCCGGCGACGCTACGACACCCCCCGCGCCGGAGGCGACGACGCCGGCGCCTGAAGGGGGAGCAACGCCCCCGGCCACACCGGCTGCGGGCGCACCGGCTGCCAACTGATCTGCCGAACGAGCCGATCATAAGCGTCGGCTGCCATCGGCGTCGCGCGGCTGCGGCGCGGAAGCCGTCGCGGGGACCAGCATGATTTTCGACCGCATCATCGGCCTCTTCTCGGCCGACATGGGTATCGACCTCGGCACCGCCACGACCCTGGTGTACGTGCGCGGCCAGGGCATCGTCCTTTGCGAACCCTCCGTGGTGGCCGTCAGCAAAGACACCGGCCGGGTGCTCCTGGACGGCATGGCCGTCGGCGAGATCGCCAAGAAGATGCTCGGCAGGACCCCGGGGTCGATTGCGGCGGTGCGGCCGATGCGGACGGGCGTCATCGCCGACTTCGACATCACCGAGGCGATGCTCAATTACTTTATTCGCCGCGTCCACGGACGCGGATCGTTCATCCGCCCGCGGGTCGTCATCGCGATTCCGTCCGGCATCACCGCCGTCGAGAAACGGGCGGTCCTGTCGAGCGCCGCACGGGCGGGCGCCCGCAAGGTCCACCTGATTGAGGAACCCATGGCCGCCGCCATCGGCGCCGGCCTGCCCATCGACGAGCCCACCGGCAGCATGATCGTCGACGTGGGCGGCGGCACGACCGAGGTGGCCGTCATCAGCCTGGCCGACATCGCGTGCAGCGAGTCGATCCGCGTCGCCGGCGACAACCTCGACACCGCCATCATCGAGTACATGAAACGCACCTACAGCCTCCTGATCGGCGAGCAGAGCGCCGAGCGGATCAAGATCGAGATCGGAAGCGCCGCGCCCTTGAAGGAAGAACTCGAAATGGAGGTTGGCGGCCGCGACCTCATCGCCGGACTGCCGCGAACCACCACCGTCACCAGTCAGGAAATCCGCGAAGCCCTCGGCGAGACCATCCAGGCCATGATCGAGACGATCAAACGGACGCTGGAAAAGACCGAGCCGGAACTGTCGGCCGACCTGGTCCACAACGGCATCACGATGTGCGGCGGGGGAGCGATGATGAAAGGCCTGCCCAGCGTCATCGCCCAGGCCACGGGGCTGAAGGTCAGCGTGGCCGACGACCCGATCACCGCGGTGGCTCGCGGGACGGGCGTGTTCCTCGACCACATCGACCAGTGGGGCGGCACGATCGACACCACGGACGAGGAGATGTGACCTCGCCGGGCCGGCCTTTTTTCGCCGCGCGGCATAGCGCCTTAGTTACGGGGGAGTCAGTGTGCCCCTATCTGAGCCGCGCCCGAGAGGAAGCGGCCGCTCCCTGGCGGTCGCGGCTCTGCTAAAACGCGCGACGGCGCTTGCCGGGGAAGTCCGAAGCTGACAAAGCAGCGCTAGACGGACCGTGGGGATATCATGGCTCGCAAATCTCGAAGGTTAAAGCGCGCTGCCGGTCGCCGGATCCTCGTCAGGCGCGCCGTCATGGCGGCGCTGCCCATCCTCGCCGTTGCGCTGATCCTGCTTCCGCAATCCACCACCGATCGGGCCCGCGTCTGGGCCGGCCCCGTCTTCGTGCCGCTTCAGAACCTGACGCAGGGGTGGACGCTCGACATCGCCGAACAGATCCGCCACGACATCCCGACCCGGCCGACCGACGAGACCGGACTCAAGGGCCAGGTGGACGCCCTCGAAAACGCCCTGGCCGAGGCCACCGCACGCCTGACCGCCTACGACCGGCGACTGCACGACCTGGCGCGCCTCCGCAAGGCGCTCGACGGCCTCCCGTGCCGCCTCATTCCCGGCAGGCTCCTGGCTCCGGAAGTGGCCGGCGGACGCGCGGGCGGCCTGCTCACCGAAGGGCTCCGCAGCGACGTCTCCCGCGGCGGGGCCGTCATCTCGAGGCGCCTGAACCGTGGCACACGCGAGGCCATCGAGCGCGGCGAGCCGGTCCTGACGGCGGCGGGGCTGGTCGGCGTCGTCGATGAAGTCGGGCCGCTCACCAGCACCGTCCGTCTCCTGACCGACCCGCGGACCAGCCTCATGGTCCAGATCGTGACTCGCCGCAACGACCAGTGGCGACCCGGACCCCAGGGCGTGGCGCGCGGCGCGACAGATGGGGCAACCATCCTGGTCGAAGGCATCCCGCGGACCGGCGACGTGAAGCCGGGCGATTTCGTCGTGACGAGCCCCTCGCCGGAGGCGGCCCTGCCCCCCTACCTCATCGTCGGACGCGTCGTCCGGTGCGACCTCAAGACGACGGCCCTGTTCTACTCGCTGGTCGTCGAGCCGCGGGTATCGCTCGCCGAGGCCCGCGACGTTTACGTCCTTTCGCCCGAACGCCACGGGCCCGACAAGTAACCGATATCGAGCCCCGACCGGAAGGTCGGTGCGTGCTGGCGACACAGCCGCCCTCCGAGGGTGGCATGGCCACGCAAGCGCGGCCATGCCACCCGGCGCTAAACACGTGTGAAGGTCGGGGCTACCTTCTCCACAACCGAGCGTCGGCCTTGCCCGGCGTGGATCATGCGAGGTAACCGGTGCGCTGGATTCTTCTCGGGATCGTCGGCTATGTGAGTCTGGTGATCCAGACGGCCGTCTTCCGGCCGGGCGGTCTGGCCATCCCGATTGACGGACACTGGACGCGCCCCGACCTGGTGCTCATCGTCGCGCTGTTCATCGCCCTGTACTTCCAGCCCCGCGATGTCTTCATCGCCACCTGGTGCCTGGGCCTGGGGGCCGACCTGGTGAGCGTGTCGGGCCGGCTCGGCGTCCAGGCGCTCCTGTACTGTGTGCTGCTGACGGCCCTGAGTGCCGTTCGGGGCGGACTGACCCGCGGTTGGGTGCTGACGCAGTCGGTCCTTACCTTTGCGGCCGTCCTGGTGATCCACTTCGGCTGGTACATGGCGACGCGGTACTTCAGCGGGGCGCCGGCGGCGATCCTGCGGTCGGTGGAAGAGTCGGTCCTGGACGCGGCGCTGACGGCAATTCTCGCACCGTACATCTTCTGGCTCCTGCTCCGCCTTCGCGGCCCGCTCGGCATCGTCGTCGAGCCGTACGAGGTCTGACCGCCCAAGGAAGCGCCACGCCTTCCGTGCAAGGGAGAAACCGAATGCGCGATGGGTTGCCTGACGTCACGCGCAACATGTTTTACTGGTTCCGCGGCCCCTCACCTGGTGGAACTCCTGCCGCCCAACGGCAGCTGGAGAACAACCTCACGAAGTCACTCATCACGGTCCTGGAGCACTGTGACCGCGGCGTGATTCTACGGGCGTTCCTGCAGAAGTTGGGGCTTTCGGTCGCCAGAGATGTCGTGTTCTCCCTGCAGCGCAAGCCGGCCGTCGCCACCGCGACCAGGAAACGCATCGTCCTCGCCATAACCGGTGGCGATGCAGACCCCGAGCCAAGACCGTCCAGGACCGAAGAAGGGCGGCCCGACGCTTGGATCTGCTCGGGCGGATGGACGATCCTCACCGAGAGTAAGATCGGGGCGAGAGTCACAAAGGGACAGTTGGCGGCTCACGCCCGCGCCGCCGGGTGGCCGCCGCGAACGTATCGCATCGTCCGCCTTTCCTGGCAGGAACTGCACAGGCTCTTGAGGAACGCGTTGCCCCGGGTGCCTCACAGGGACGAGGTCAGCCGGTTGCTACTCACCGAGTGGCTATCCTATCTGGAGTACCAGAACATGGCCGAATTCGAGAAGATCGAACCCGTCGATTTCGACTTCTTCAACCTCTCCGAGGAAGAACGCCGCGCCTTGCTGCCGCACATGAAAGCCCGGCTGCGTGCCTTCGCGGGGCTCCTTGCGAGAACGCCTGCCGCAAAGAAGATGGCTCGGCTGTACAGGCAACGGGCTGTTGAGGAGTGGAAGTTCGGAGAACCGAGCGCCGCTAGCCGGGGCAGTTGGTTCAACATCGGCGGCGATCCTTCACCGAATACGTGGCATGTGACGGCGTTCTTCCAGGCCGACGGTCTCGGCGTAGCGCTCATCAACTCTTACACGCATCTGACTCGGAAGCTCTGTCGGTCCGGCGAGGAGGGTCTGCGGACCGTCCTGAAACTGGCAAGCAGGGGCAGGGACTTGGCGGTAAGCTGCCGACGGGCCTGGTATCTCGATCCCACGAGTTCCTACAAGGGTCAGAAGATCTCCCGGACGGACGATCCCCTCGTGCTGAAGCCAGCCGCGCTGGGCCGCAGGTCCAGGGATGTGTCGGTTGCCGTGCTTGGGGCCACGTTCGAGAGACTCCTGGCGAGCAAGAAATGGCGCACCGAATTAAAGGTGTCTCGGGACATTCGGCGAAGCACGCTACTGAGTCTGTCCGCGAAACGGCAGGTTGCTCTTGTCGCCAAACCGATTGAGGATCTGTACCCCATCCTGAAGTACCTCCTCAGCCGTTAGGAGAACCCGGAGGGTAACCATGGGACGAGGCGCACCGCTCATCCGGCAGTGGAATCTGCTGAAGACGCTCCAAGCCCACCGCTTCGGCATGGCGGCCGCTACGTGCACCGACCGGTCGAGATTCGCCGGGTGGGCAAGGCGGAGAACATCACCGTCGACGGCAAACTGCTTGCCGAAACGCAAACGGCCACGCGGCCCGCGCCGGATTCCCCGGCTCCGGCCAATGGGCGACGACGGCGTTCTGAAGTGACGCCGCCCGCACTCGCTCGGCGCCTCAGCCGGCCGGCGCGCGATCTGACCTCTGCTTGATTTCGCCACCCCGGCGGCGTAGGATGCCCAGGCTCGGCTGCTCTCCTCGTGGATTGTGAGCCCCTGACGCCATGTATGCCATACGCCTGAAAGCGGTTCTGGTCGTCATCGGCCTGCTGTTCCTGCTCGTGCTTGGGAGCCTGCTGCGCATCCAGGTGCTGGAGGGCGGCCGGTATCGCCAGGAGGCCGAGCAGCGGCTCCGGCGGCCGCCCGGCTTTCGGCCGACCATCCGCGGGACCGTCTACGACCGCAACGGGGTGGCCCTGGCACGCGATACGGGCGCCTTCGACGTGGCCGTCTACTTCCCATTCATCGAGATGAGCGAGAGTTTCGTCGGCCGCACGGCACGCAGGTGGCGCACCGAACCGGAGGAGGTCCGCCGGCGCGTCGCCCGGATGTGGGCGGAACTGGCACGCCTGACCGAAGTGCCGCCCGAGGAACTCACCCGCCGCGCCGAAACCATTCGCGAGCGCGTCGAGGTCATCCGCCAGAGCGTCCGCGAGGTTCACGGCCGCCGCATCCGCGTTCGCGAAGAGACCTACGGCCAGCGTTCCAGCATCCCCCACGCCGTCGTCCACGACGTGGACCTGAAGACGGTTGGCGTCATCAAGAGCCGGCCGGACGTCTTCCCCGGCCTTACGCTGTTGCCGACGCGCAAGCGCGAGTATCCGCACGGCGACCGCGCGCCGCACGTCGTCGGACGCACCGGCGAAGTGACGGCCGAGGACCTCGCCGACCCCGGCGGCATCAACGCCGATTACCCCAAGGGCCACCTGAAACGCTACTGGCCCGGCGACTCGATCGGGCGCGGCGGGGTGGAAGGCGCCTGCGAGAACGCCCTGCGCGGCCTGCGAGGCATGTACCAGAAAGGCATCGAAGGCAACTTCCTCGAAGACATCGAGGCCGTTGCCGGCCGCAACGTTCACCTGACGCTCGACGTCGCACTCCAGGGCGACGTCGAGGACCTGCTCGACAACGCCTCCAAGAGACGGCGCTGCGGCGCCGCCGTCGTCCTGGACTGCCGCACGGGCGACGTCCTGGTCCTGGCCTCCGCGCCGCGGTACGACGTGCGGCTGTTCCAGGTCGATTTCCCGGACCTGGTGACCCGGACCGACCGGCCGCTCGTCCACCGGGCCATCGCGGGGGCCTACCCGCTCGGCTCGGTCTTCAAGGCGGTGACGGCCACGGCGGCGCTGCACGAGGGGGCCATCACGCCCCGGACGTTCCTGACGTGCGACGGCGTCCTCAACCACGCCCACCCCGACCGGTTCCGATGCCACATCTTTCTGTCGCACGGGTACGGGCACGGCACGATCCCGCTTCGGACGGCCATCCAGAAGTCGTGCAACGTGTACTTCTACCAGGTGGCCCAACTCCTTTGCCGCAATGGCCGCGGGCGGATGGACCTGCGCCTGGGCCGGGTGCGGCTCCAGAAATGGGCCGAGCGGATGGGGCTCGGCCGGTCGACCGGCCTCGGACTGCCGGGCGAGGCCGCCGGACGCATCGACGTGCCGGACCCGCGAAACCTGGCCGTCGGGCAGGGGCAACTCCAGGTCACGCCGATTCAGGCGGCCCAAGTGTACGCGCTGGTGGCGACGGACGGGCGGATGCCGCCGCTTCGCATCATCCGCGAGAACGCTCCCCCGCCCGATGCCACGCGCCCGGGCCTCCATCTGAACCACCAGCACATGACCGTCCTGCGCGACGCCTTTGCCGCCGTCGTCAACGAGCCCGGCGGCACGGGCTACCGGCGCGCGAGCCTGCCGGACGTCCGCATCGCCGGCAAGACCGGCACCGCCCAGGCCGGCACGGGCAACGATCACGCCTGGTTCGTCGGCTTTGCCCCGGCCGCAAAGCCGCGTATCGCATTCAGTGTCGTCGTCGAACACGGCGGCCACGGTGGTGAGGTCGCCGGCCCCATCGCCCGCGAGATCGTCAAGGCGTGCAAAGCCCACGGTTACCTGGAACCGGTCGACCTCGCGACCGACACGGCCCCGACGCCGAGCCGGCCCACGGCTTCGCCGCCGACCACGCCGGCTCCTGCGCCGAAGCCGCGAGTCCCCGTGGGGTAGACGGACCGCTCCCTGACGGTCGCGGCTCAAAGGCGGTCGCGGCTCGGTGCGCCATCCGAGCCGCGAGCGCAAGCGAGCGGTTGCGCTCGTCCGCCCTCTACGCCTCCCCCTCGAGCGCGTCAAGCCGCGCTGCGAGGTCGCGAACGGTGAGGCCCGTCACCGGGTCGATGGCGTCCGGGGCGATCTCCGAGAGCGGTTCCAGAACGAACCGGCGCTCGCGCAGACGCGGATGCGGGATGCTCAGGTCGGGCGTCTCCAGTATGAGACGGCCGTAGAGCAGGATGTCGAGGTCGATCTCGCGGGGCCCCCAGCGTGGCCCTTGGCGGCGGCCGAGGTCGCGTTCGATGCGTTTCAGTTCCGCCAGCAGCGCCGCCGGCGCCAGGTCGGTCTCGATTTCCGCGGCGCCGTTCAGGTAGTCCGGCTGTCCGGGCGGACCGCCGACCGGCTCGGTTTCGAGAAGAGCGCTGACCGTCCGCACGCGGATCGCAGGGTGGGCGGCCAGTTGCGCGAGCGCCGCGTCGAGCGTCTCGCGACGCTCGCCGAGGTTGGCGCCCAGGCCAAGGTAAACGGTTGGCATCGTCCCGCTCGCTTACGCTCGCGGCTATTTTACACTCGCGCCCGACCAGCCACGTGAGAAAACCAGCCGCGCACGTAAGTAAGCGGCGCAAGCCCCCTGGGCTGCCAGCCCAATCCGCAAAAAACTTACCTGAGCCCGCTTAGAACGTCAGCCCCTTGATCCGCTCGGCGGCCTCTTCGAGTTTGGCCTCGGGCACCGTCAGGGCGAACCGGATGAACCCCTCGCCGTGCGGGCCGTAGCCGATGCCCGGCGTCGCAACGATGTCGGCCTCCGCGAGAAGCCGGTCGCAGAAAGCGCGGCTGTCGATGCCCGCGGGGCAGGCGACCCAGACGTAGAACGTGGCCTCGGGGCGGTTGACGTCCAGGCCGGCCGCCGCCAGCGCCGCCACCAGGCAGTCGCGCCGCCGTCTGTACAGGGTCCGAATCGCGTGGATTTCCGGCCGGTCGTACCCACGGATGGCCGCCGTCGCCGCCCGCTGGATCGCACCGAACACGCCGTTATCCATGTTGCTCTTGATTGCCACCAGGCTCGCAATCACCGCCGGGTTCCCGGCGACCCAGCCGCACCGCCAGCCCGTCATGTTGAAGGTCTTGGAGCAGGAATGGAACTCGACGGCCACGTCGCGGGCGCCGGCGATTTCCAGAATGCTGATGGGCGGCTGCTCGAAGTAGACCTCGCTGTAGGCCGCGTCCTGGGCGATGAGGATGTCGTGGGCGGCCGCCCACGCCACGACCGCCTCGTAGAACGCCCGCGTGGCGGCGGCGGCCGTCGGGTTGTTCGGATAGTTCAGGTAGATGAGTTTGGCCCGAGCGAGGTCCTTCGCATCGAACGCGCCGAGGTCCGGCAGGTACCCGGAGTCCTCCGTGATCGGAAACCGCACCACCTCGCCGCCCGCGAACCGGATGCTCGGGATATAGACGGGGTACCCCGGATCGGGCGAGAGGCCCACGTCGCCGGGGTTCATGATGGCAAGCGGCAGATGGCTCAGCGTTTCCTTCGACCCCTGGGCCGGCAGAATCTCGGTGTCCGGATCGAGGGCCACGCCGAAACGTTTCTCGAAGAACTCGGCGATGGCCTCGCGGAAACCGGCGTCGCCGCGGTCCAGGGCATACTGGTGCGTCGCAGGGTCGGCCACCGCCGCCTGTGCCGCCTCGATGATGAAGTCCGGGGTGGGCGTATCGGGGTCGCCTATCCCTAAGTTGATGACCGGCCGCCCCGCCGCAATCGCCGCCTTCTTCTTCTTGTCGATCTCCGCAAACAGGTACGGCGGCAACGCCTTCAAGCGCTCGCTCTGTGTCTGCATAGTGCGCTCGCGTTCTTGTGTGAACCGATTCGGCCTGCGCTTCCAGTCCTTGTTGAAACCGGACGCGTACGCGCCGCCAATCATCACCTTTTCAGGCCGCGCATTCTAGGTTCGCACACCTGCGGCAGCAAGCCAAAAGGCCCGCGAGCGGGCCTGAACACCATCCACACCGCCGCAAACCGGTTGCCGGAAATCGTTGCCACATCCCACCACGCCACGCCCGGCGATTCCCCTTGACCGACATGACATCTCCAACTACGGTACACACCTGACAAGAAACCAAGCCTCTCGGCGCATGCGGCTTGGCCACAACCAGTGGTCTGTCACCGGACAAACCGGTTCAGCACCGCAAGCCCGCGCCGAAGCCTGAACGACAGGGAAGATAAGGTGTGTGTCACCGGAACTCCCACCGGAACTCCACCGGAACTCCCCGCGTTCAGCGAAGATAAGACTACGATCACCATCAGTTTCACCGTTTCCTACCAGGTGACGCTGAATTAGCCCGGAAAGGGGACGGATATGACTTTACCGTTCATGATAACGCTAGCCATCGCTGCCGCCGCTGCGCCGTCGAATGCCAGTGACACCGGCGCGGCAATCCTTGATAGAGAACTCACGGAGGTCTTTGTCCCCGGTGGCGACATCTACGAGAGGGGCGACATCCTCGATGCCGTGCCGGAATTCGTGGCCCAACTCAACCTCCCGGCAATCTATGTCGATCTGGGGTTCCTGCCGTCCCGCTACATATTGGTCGAGCGTCCGGGCCTCCCGCCCCTCTCGGACGGAACGAGGCTGCGGCCGGAGCGCACCATCCAGCCGCTTGAGCAGGTGCGCGGCACGGTTCGGGAGGCGCTGGATGCTTTCTGCCGCCTGAACCCCTCTTTTTCCTGGCGCATGGACTCAGGCGTAGTGTCGCTGGTCCACCGTGGAAGTGACAGCACTTTACTCCAGACGCTCCTTGGGACAAGGCTTGAGCAGTTCACAACCAGCAACGAGCCAATGGCCAAGGCGATCATCACATTGACCCACGCCGCCAGAGATGCCGCCTCGCTGCACGATGATTCGCGGCGATGGAGGATGTACCATCAGCGCGGCGTCCCCGTCTTGCCGCCGCGATGCGCACTTGACCGGCCTGTAACCGTGAACCTGACGGCCGTCACCGTGCGCGAAGTCCTCCATGAGTTCCTCCGTCTACAACCCGGCGGCGTATTGCTTGTCTACGATGAGGCGGATAATCAGGAGCCTGAAAACGAGGCTCGCCGCAGGGCCGAGGTTCTCTTTACCAGCATTTCGCCCGAACGGCGACGGATTGCCCTGGACTCGCTTGTGCGTTGCCTCGATCCGACCTACAAGCCGCTTCACGGTTATGCCACGAAGGCAGTGCGCGGGAATGACGCTCAGCGGGAACTGAGCCGCCGCTACCACTTTCATCCCGACGAGGTTGGCCGCGCCTTGATGCAGCCTGACGGCATGCCCCGTATCATCGAGCGGGCGGGCCTCCTCGAGTTATCCGATCGCACCATGTGGTTGTACCTGCTGAACAACCCTGAACTGTCCAAGCAGACTATCGAACTTGTGCTTGCCCTGAAGGATCGCGACCGGCGCTATGAAGGCGTGAAAGACTTCTCATGTTCGTTCACGAAGAAAACTAAACACTTATTTCTTCCCTTGTGGAAGAGCCTGACGAATGATGCCGACCCCCGCGTGGCTGCACGGGCCAGGCAGATGCTGGAGTGGTGGACAAAGGAGTAGTGTGAGCGCGGCGGCCATTCTTGGCCGCCGCGCGGTGGGAATTCGGGGGACGCCGATGAACCAAGCCCCGCGGACGATGCGGTCGAGGGTAAAATAACCGTCGCAAAGAACACCGGCGACGCGCAGAGCCCCTCGGTGATCATCACAATCAACTCAATCAACTGGCACGGCACTCAGGTGGACATTAACTGGAAGGTCGAATATCATGTGCACATACAAAATGCGTTGCCCGGGTAAGGCTGCCATGGTCCCCAATCACACCCTCGCGCGTCCCTCTCGGCTGCTGGCCGTCTTGCTGCCGGTGCTCTTGGCGGGGACGGTGTGCCGCGCGGCCGACGGCCCCGAGATCCCGTCGCGCCAGGCCACGGAGGTCTTTACTCGGCGGGGAGACGTCCTGAGGCGTCTGCCGGAGGTCATTGCGCAACTGGGCGTCCCGGCCGGCCTCGACCTGGGCCGGCTCCCGGAACCCGCCTGGCCCGCCGGCGAATTGGAGAAGCCCTATCCGGAACTCGTGGGCTGTCCCGATAACCGCGCCCTGCGGCGGTTCGAGTTCCAGAAGGGAACCGTCGGGAAGGCCCTGGACAGCCTCTGCACCCAGAACCCCGAACTGTCGTGGCGCATCGAGGACGGCGTCGTCCGCATCCGCCGCCAGCCCGAGAGCAAGCGACTCACCGCCGTGCTCGAAACGCGACTGGAAGAACTCCCGCCAAAGTCCATCCTCTTGAAATTCCCCTCCTTGAAACATGCGTCCCATCACTTGGAGTATGCGATGGAGCGGGCCGGGCGGCCGATAAGGACCGGCCAGGCTTGGCAATGGAACTGGGACATGGAGCTGACCGCGCGGCACTGGTACTTTCCTACCAACCAATCCTTCGACGACCGCCCGGTCACGTTTCCCGCCGAGGGGGCGACCTTCGCCGACGTCCTCACGGCGTTCGTCCGGCAACTGCCGGACTCCTTCTGGATTGCGCGGGACCAGAAACCGTACGCCGGGGCGTACTCCGGGCGTCACAAACCGCCGCGTTTGGGGCTGATCATACTCGCCAGCGTCTGGCCTGGCCGCCGGAAGTTATCGCTCGAAAATCTGGTCCGCTGCCTCGACGAGGCCTACGCACCGCTGCACGGGGCGTCCGGACCGCACGGCCGTCTCCGCGGCGCCCTGTGCGAACTGCGGCGGCGATACCATTTCCACACCGACGCCGTCCGCCAGGCCCTCGTCGCCGGAGAAGCCATCCCGACGATGGTCCGACGGGCCAATAGCCTGTACGCCGCCGAACAACTTCGCTGGCTCTTCTCGCTCGAGGACGCCGACCTCGGTCGGCGCGCCGTCGCGGAACTCAAGGCCCTGGAGGACCCCAAGCGCCGGTGCTCCTTGATGCGGCATCTCCCGCAGCCCCATGAGAAATACTTTGAGACGCTCTATTTGCCGCTCTGGAAAGAACTCGCCCAGGAGGATGACCCGGCCGTTCCGACCGTTCGCAAATTCGCCAGGATGGTCCTCGACTGGTACCGATACCGGACGGGGAAATAGCGGGCGGCGGCAGTGCCACCCTTTGGCCCAGGGGAAACCTGGGGACGGGGAAACCTGGGGACGAAACCTGGGGACGGTACTCATGTTTTTCCCTTGCATGGGGGGGGTGAGTTCCGCGGACGCGCGACGTAATTCGCCGGGACCGGGAGAGTTCCGGGGCCGGGATACGCAGTTCGCTTGACCGCCGGGCGGCGGGCGGGTACGCTTCCGGCATGGCTCGCGCCATTGGCGACACACACCTTATCTCCCGTTCAAAGCCGTTGCCGTTCGCCTTTCGGCGGATTGACGCCGTTCTCTGCGTTCTCCGCGTTCCCTGCGGTTAGAGCCGTTATCGTTTGCCGTTCGTTCCGCACTCCGCATTCCGAATTCCGCATTCGAACGGGCCGTTGCCGTTCATTTCCCCGACGTTCCTGCATGTCCTCCCCCTTGACGCGCATGGCATCGGGGATTACTCTATACCCACGGCGGGAAAGCCGTGGGCCGGGGCGCGCCCCGGCAATCCTGCTGGCGCCCCCCGCTCGGCCGCACGCCGTGAACGCACAAGCCGGGACCGAAGCCTAAGAGGTGGAGGAGTTAAGTCTCGTGTCCCCGGAACTGGTCCCGGAACTGCCCCTGGACCATGACCATAGAGTTGAAGGATGATAGTGGTTTTGAGCTCGTGGAGTGAACGTGGACCGTGATGTGGCCTGTGGATAAAGGATTCCATAGGTATCTCAATCAAGGAAAGGAGGCCGTTATGCGTACCGCCAGGCTGTCGATAACGTGTGCCTTGTTGGCTGCGATAACGTGTGCCGTTTTAGCCGCGAAGGATGTGCCGACTCAGACCCTGAAAAAACAGGCCCCGCTGCAATATGACTTCGGCCAGCCGCTCGAGTATCGTTTCACACGCGAGAGTTATTATTGCAAAGGAGACGTTGCCCTGTTCGGCCCACCAACAGCGGCAACCATCCTACTCAGGAAGGTCGGCGAGGAAAAGCCGGGAGTCACCCTGCTGACTTGCGAGGTGAGCGACATTAGCGGCTCGGAAAGGCCTCCCGAGGAACTCAAGCCCTTTGTATTTCAGATCATGGTAAAGACCGACGGGCAGGTGGTCGCCGTGACGGAATCGCCGAATGCGCCTTTGCGGGGAGCCACCGGCCTTCAACGCGGTTTTGTCACGAATGTGGCGCAACGTGCCTTTCTTCTCCTGAACGCCAAGGACGTCGGCGACGAATGGTCGGTCACCTTGCCCGGCGCCGATCTGTTGTTGACTCTTTCGTCGTTTACGCCGCGCAAACTGGAAGTCATGCGGTTCTGGCTGGTGGACGAGGTGGCATTGGAGGGGACAAAGTGTCAGTTGATCGCCGGTTTCGGAGACCCGGACAGGACCCTGGGCCCGCCGGCAACTTACACCCCCAGGGTGAACAGTGCCACGGTCTATTTCGACCGGGCCAAGGGACGAATTCAAAGGGCCCGATGGGTCGGACGTTTTGACGATCACGAACCCAATCCCAACGAAGGTCCGGATGCGGCAAAACACCTGACCAGCATTTACACATTCCAGTTAGTGACGCAATAGGATCGCCGTCGCCTGCGGCTGGCGTTGGTCGAACAGCCTGCGGTGCCGGTTAGAGAATGCAGGTGGGGCACGCGAATCTGCAGCGGGTGGCTTGGTCATCCCGGAAGGGTGACCAGGCTCCTGAGGCCATTGGGGACGGTACCCATGTTTTTCCCTTGCATGGGGGGGCGTGGTGAGTTCCGCTGACGCGCGACGTCATTCGCCGGGGACCGGGGGAGTTCCGGGGCCGACGAAACCTGGGGACGGTACCCATGTTTGTCCCCAGCCAAGTAATCTCACGGTTTTCATTGTAGGAGGCTCAAGTCCCACGCGCGTGCCTGTGGATATCGAACTCTGCACGGCAACACAGTCGGACGACCAGAAGTACTCCACCTATGGCACCGCCAACGAAGGGGACAGCACACAAATCCTGTTGGATGACGACAACTCTTATGAGATTGCGCCATGAGATCGGAAAGGAGGCCACTCGTGCTCGCGATGCTACCCTTGTTCTTGCTGGCCTTGCCGGCCGAAGGCCAAGTTGAGCCCATGCCAGACAGCCCTGTAACACTTCGGTACGCATTTGAAGAACCACTCCGATACCGGTTAACTCATCAATACTACAAGGCGAAAGGCGCGGGCGTAACGCTCCGCCAGAGTTTTGCCGCGACTATCACAATCTGCAAGGAGCGGGGAGACGCCGACGGCACCGTGGTACTTGGTTGCCAAGTGAGCGACATAACTTTGCCCGAGGAAACCAAAGCCGTAACAACGGGCCCCTTTGCTTTCCAGGCCACGATAACGCCCACCGGCCGTCTGGAGCGTGTGGAAACATCGGTTGCACCGTCACAGGGATCTGCCGCGCTGTGGGCGGCCATCGTGCAGATGGCTGCCCTCAGAATCTTCGTCCCGTTGGCGGAGGAGCCCGTCTATCCTGGCATGGAGTGGGTTGCCGCCACACCTGGGCCGGGTGTTTTCGCGGGCCCCCAGGCACAGCTTCTCAGGCGCGGCATGGTATCCTCCACGATGAAGTGGCAGTGGATGGATGAGATTGACTTCGCCGGAAATCGTTACCTGGTTTTGACGGCGCCCCCTGCTCCCGAGAATCCGGGGCCGGCCATCCGGGGATGGGCGCTCTTCGATAGACCCAAGGGGCGCGTGTACCGGGCG
Organism: uncultured Anaerolineales bacterium; assembly: GCA_964539385.1. Taxonomy (GTDB): domain Bacteria; phylum Planctomycetota; class Phycisphaerae; order FEN-1346; family FEN-1346; genus JAUVZF01. The sequence goes on from CAZIJC010000095.1 coordinate 17,703, forward strand.
GCATGGACAGCCACCTTCTCGGACCCGGCGACCCGAACTGCGGTTGCCAACATCTTCACCGTGCAGTTGTTGCCAGGAGTTCCTGGAGTTCCGGGGATACTGCGGAGTTCCGGCGACACATGACTTAATTCGAGTCGCCCGTGCAGCATCATCTCCTGACGGCGGCGGCCGAGTTGCCGTAAACCCGTGAAAACGCACGACTTATGCGGGCCGTGGCAGAGCACTGTTTGAACTTGGACGACGGGGAACGTCAGATGTCCGGAAAGCGCAAGGCGAGTGGGATGGATAAAGACTGGAGTTTCTAAGCGAATAAAAATAGGAGGTGGTTGCCATGAGAACGCTAGCGCTGCTGATCCTTGTGGGTATGGTGATGGGCGTT
>CAZIJC010000096.1:0-17651 GCA_964539385.1 uncultured Anaerolineales bacterium
GACGAGATCGACAAGATCGGCCGCACCACCCAGAACGTCTCGATCACCCGCGACGTCTCGGGCGAAGGCGTCCAGCAGGCGCTGCTGAAGATGCTCGAGGGAACGGTCGCCAACGTCCCGCCGCAGGGCGGCCGCAAGCATCCCGAGCAGCAGTACCTCCAGATCGACACGACGCACATCCTGTTCATCTGCGGCGGGACGTTCGACCGATTGGAGGACATCATCGCCCGCCGCATCGGTCACAGCGCCATCGGCTTCACCGAAGGCCGGCACGCCACCGACGACCGGCTCGAGCGGACGCGCGAGATCCTGCCGCAGGTCACGCCCGACGACCTGACGGCCTACGGCCTGATCCCGGAACTGGTGGGCCGGCTGCCGATCATCACACCGCTCATGCCGCTCGACGAAGAGGCCCTCTGCCGCATCCTGACCGAACCGAAGAACGCTCTCGTCAAACAGTACCAGAAGTTCTTCGAGATGGAGGAGGGGGAACTGGCGTTCACGGACGATGGCCTGCGGGAGATCGCCCACAAGGCGATGGAGCGACACACGGGGGCCCGTGCGCTTCGCGCCACCGTCGAGAACCTGATGCTCGACGTGATGTTCGAGTTACCGAACCGGCCCAAGGGCTACCGCTACACCATGACGGCCGAGGTGGTGCGCGGCGAGACCGACCTGTTCGCCGAAGCGGCGCCGATGAAGGAAAGCGCGTAGGCCGCCGGCTCCGCGGGCCTGCGCACCGGCAGATCGGGCGCCTTGACATAGGTAGGCCCTCGCGGTGCCCTCAGCCCAGTCGGGCATAAAAAACCCCGGAAGCCCCTGGTCGGGACGTCCGGGGTTGGGTTCTCTCTGGATTGGCCCTATTTCCGCCGCCGCAGCCCCATGGCTGCCAGGCCGATTCCCACCATCGCCAGCGTGGCCGGCTCGGGCATGATCGTGAACCGGGTGCCCTCGACGGTACCCCAGGCCCCGCCGACGAGCGCTTCCCCGCCCTCCAGCGCTGCCTCGAAGCCGGGGTAGTCCGTCGGCGCCTGGAGTCCGGCGCCCTCATAGATGCCCACCGTGTGTCCGTAGCAGATGCTGTCGGCCCCGTACGTACCTTCGAAGACCTCGGCCGAGGTGGCGTTCATGACCAGCCCCCCCGCCACCGTGACGGTGAGGGTCTGGAAGTAGAGGCCCAGGTCAAAGGGGTACTCGCTGATGCCCGCGTCGCCTCCCCACCAGGGGGCGGTGCCGCCGTCGCTCTTCAGAATGAGTTGGGCGGCGCTCACGTCGAAGTCCCGTTTCACGATGAAGATGCCGTCGGGAGCGTCCGGGTCGCCGAACAGCACCGTCGTGTCGGCCAGTACCGCTCCGGTCAGTTCCCACTGATCCCCGAGGTTGGCGCCGTCCCAACTGGCCGCATGGGCGCCGTTGCGCTGGTGATCGGGAACGCCGTTGATGTAGCCTTCCGACCAGCGGCCCATTAAGACGGAGCCACCGAGTTCAACGCTCTTATAGTCCCGGGCAATCGGGCTGGCTTCGGCTGCCGCGACGCCTGCAAAGGCCACCAGTGCAGCAGCAAGAGCAACCAGAACGAACGCATTAGGACGTAGGGAAAGACCGCGCGCACTAGACATCATCGTTTACCCTCCCCTGGGCATTATTGGGTCGGCCCCATGGCCGACCGGAAACCCTCAAGTATACCACAGTTTGGGCCGGATGCAACTTAAGTGCTGGTTTTTTCAGGGTTTATAACTCCAGATGTTAACCTGGGAAGTCTGGGAAAGGTCCAGCCACGACAAACCGGGCGCCCTTGGCGGGGCAGACAGAATGGGCGCCTCCGACCGGGCAAGGATGCCGACGGGACGCCTCCTCGGCCGACGGGGCGCCCGCGGCCAAACAGGCGGCAACGTGAAGGAACAAAAAAGCAAGAGCGGCGTTCGCTCTTGCCTGAGATTGCCTCACTTGTCCTGCCTGGGAGAAGCGAACAGGCCCTATTTTCGCAGTCGCTTGACCAGCACTGCCAACAGGCCCAGGCCCATCAGGCCGATGGTCGCGGGCTCGGGCACCACCCCTTCCAACTGGTCGTCGTCCCACCCACCGGTGCCGTCCAACTGCATGTAAACGTACGGCTGGTCGTCCAGATTCGGCATCTTGTCCCGGTCAATCCGCAGTTCCAGGGCATTGCCGATGGCGGCATCGTAGTCACTGCTCGTCAGGGCCACGACATCCCAGCCGCCGCCGTCCCATTCGGTCAGCGTTACGTCCGGGGTCCCGCCGGCCATGTCCACCACGACCATATAGTCCGGCATGACGCCGGTATTGTCGTAGAAGATGGCCCAGAAGATCGACTTAAACAGACGGCTGCTCGGGTCGCCGTTTGTGTCGATGGGCTCCTTGACCACCGTCAGGCCCATCCCGTACCAGTCGGCGCCGGCGGCGGCGGCGGCGTCAAAATGGAAAGCGTCGATGTCGAGACCGGTGTCATAGAACTCCCTGGTATCCTCCGGGGCAGCATCGTTCAGGACGGTCTGGTACTCTCCGCTGGCGACGTTCCCGTCGATCATGAGCGAGCCCCAGGCAGGCGACGCGAGAGCAACCACTCCCAATACGGCCGCAGCAAATAGAATACGGTTCAACATCGCAAAGCCCCTCCGACATGTTTCGCCCCCGAAACGATCCGTACACAGCCCCGGGTGCAACAGCCTGACCGGACTCCTGGTTCCGGCTGCCGATTGCCCCGCCCACACGCCCGATGCGGGAATTCAGAGCAACCGCTTTGATTCACGTACTTCCACTCTATTGATAAGCAAGATGATACTTCAGGAGGGCTATCCCCGCAGACAGCCTCCCCGATGCGCCGACATCGTATAAGTTTACCCCAGATTGCCCAGAAGTCAAATGCGGCAGGACGTTTCTAAGGGAATTTTTCGGAATAAACCCTCATGCCCGCCCAGAATCAACCTTACAAGGCACCACCACCCTCACAAAACTGCCCAGATTAACACGCCGGGTAGGTCGAGACCGGCCGTCCGAACCTCTCCGGACAGCCAGTATCCATCCGATTTCGCAACGCACGGACGGACAGGCCACCCGTGGCATCCGCCATTTCACCCGTGCCGGAGCGCTGGCAGCCACTTCGCCGCCCGGTAGAACGGCGCGAGCGCCGGCGCGAGTTTGCGGCAGGCGGCGTAGAGTTTGGCGTATTGCTTCGCGCCGCCGCGGTTTGTCAAGGCAAAGGGAAGGCCTTTCGGCGGGCGAAAAAACGGGCAGGCCCCAACTGGGATGGGCAGGGGCCTGCTGCTGCTATGGCGGCCACTATGGCCGCTACGTAATCGCTTGTTCCACCATCACGCCGCTACCACCGGAAGATGCTCCGCAGACCTCCCGTGCGGAAACTGTGCGGCCTGCGCATGATGCCCACCGTCGGATGGTGCGTGCGGATCGGCGAACGGTACGTGCGGATCGGCGAACGGTGCGGGCGGATCAGCGTATGCACACGCGGGTAGACATACGTGCAGGTCGGCACGCAGTAGGTCACGGGGGGCACGTATCTCGTAACGGGCACGACCGTCGGCAAGATCGTCCGCGTCGTAACGCTTGTCGTCGTGGCCTGGGCGCCGTCGTGGAACCCGTCACGATAGCCCTCCTGATAACCCGCCTGGTACACTTGTTGAACGACGGGAGGCGATACGGGTGCCGCCGCGACCACGGTCTGCGCCGTGCTGATGACCCGCGTCCCGCCACCCCAGAAGACGATTCCTCCGGCCTCTGCCTGTGCGGCAAGGCCCAGGACGATCACGGCGGCTGCGGCGACAACGATGGTCTTCAGTGGCGTGTTCATGATCCGCCTCCTTCCGCTGAGTTCCATGAGACGTTCGCGTCGCCTCGTCCGCCGATTTCGACGGAAGATGCGCCGCGCTATTCATTTCCTCACTGAAAGTATTTCACACAAAAGCGCTTTTGTCAAGTCGGTAGCGAAATAGCCGCGCAAGTCTCCTTTGGCGTGATCCCGGCGGGTGCACTGCCTGCCGTGGGCTCGCCGGCCCTTTCGCGTTTGGCTAAGAGCAAGTTCCGACACAAAATCGGCCGTTTTTTGTCCGTGTGCGCCATGATGGTCGCCGGACCGATGGTTCTCGAGACTCCGCCTGCGGCTCACCGCTGTCGCTATAAGCCTTTGTCCTAACCAGACTTACGCTGTGCGCCGCGCGCTGTGCACCTGCTTCTATCCCGCCCTGCCCGCCCCCGATTTGACTAACCAGCCAGCATCCGTACCTTTTAGTCAAGAAAGGCAATCTGGGAAGGCTGGGGGTTCTGGCTTGCCGCTTGGAGGTCGCTGGTTTCCCGGGAGGTGAACTATGGCTGGTCGTAACAATCTGCCGCCAACATTCGAGAATCTCGAGTCCCGTTTTCTGCTGAGCGCATGGTGGTCCGACCTCATGGACGCCTTCGCGTCGGCCGAGGCCGTCGAGATCGGCGTGCTGGACCGCGTGACCACCGACGGCCGGGTCGAGACGGCCGGCGGCCGACACTTCTACAAGTTCACCGCCCCTGCCAACGGGCAGATCCACGTCGAACTGGCTGGCGACGCCGGCGGCCTCGACCCGTACCTCGAAATCTTCAGCACCCGAGGCAGGCGGTACGGGCTCAACGACAACGCGTCGGACGATACGCTCGACAGCAGCGTGACCCTTCGCCGCGCGCGGGCCGGCCAGACCTATTACGTTCGCGCCTCCGGCGTGGGCGACACCGTCGGCAACTTCGACCTGTCCATCACCAGCGAGCCCACCGACGACATCGGCAACACCTTCGACGAGGCCAAGGAACTGCGGCTCTACAGCCGCCGGGGCTCCACCTCGGCCTACGCGCGCGGCACCATCAACTACGCCGGCGACGTGGACATGACGTCGTTTGTTGCAACCCAGTCGGGACTGGTAACGGTGACGCAGCAGGGCCGGGGGCGCGCCGGACTCGTGGGCGAGGTGTCGGCCTACGATGCCGACGGCACCCTGCTCGCGACCGACGACGCCACCGACGGCGCGAGCGCGTCGCTGAGTTTCAGCGTCCTCGCCGGGCAGCGGTACTACACGGCGTTCGGAGGCGTGGACGATGCCACCGGATACTACGGCGTCAGGCTCACGGCCATCCCCGAGCCGTTCGCGTCGGCCCAGGTGTTGGACGTGGGCGCTGCCGACGCCGTCACCGTGGCGGGCACGCTGGCCGAGGCCGGCCAATCCGTCGCCTACAAATTCACGGCAAAGGCCGACGGCACGATCACCGTGGACATGGAAGCCGATGGCGACGGCCTCGATCCGTACCTGGAACTCTACCGGGCCCCGAGCAGGGTCTGGCAGCGGAACAACAACGCGTCGCCCGACACGCTCGATGCCCGTCTCCGTCTGCGTGTCCGGGCCGGCGACACGTTCTACGTGGTGGCCTCCGGGGCGGGCGAAACCGCCGGCGGGTACGACCTGACGGTCACGAGCGACCCGACCGACGATTTCGTCAACACCATCGACGAGGCCAACCCGATCCGGATGAACGCGCGAACCGGTTCGGCCTACGCCCGCGGCACGATCAACTATGCCGGCGACATCGACGTCATCGCCTTCGTGGCCGCCAATACCGGTACCATGACGGTCGAGCAGAACGTTTCGGGCCGGCGGTCGGCGATGTCGGGCGAACTGTGGGTCCACGACGCCGATGGCAACCTGCTCGGCCACGACGCCGACGCGAGCGACGCCGGGTCCTCCTTGACGTTCGAGGTTGTCGGCTGCCGCACCTACTATGCCACGTTCGGCAGCGTCAACAACGCGACCGGCCGGTACGGCGTCAGCATCACCACGGACAAGGCGCCCACGCCCGACCCCAACCCGGGTCCCGATGAGTTCGCGGGCGCGCAGACGCTGAACCTGACGGCCGGCGGCCGGGTGACCGTGGACGGGGTGATCGCGGCGCAGACCGACTCGCACATGTACCGCCTGACGGCACCCGCTGCCGGATACATTGACGTGGACATGGCCGCCGACGGCAGCGACCTTGACTCGTACCTGGTGGTGTACGACGGCAACCGGCGGCTCCTCGGGCAGAACGACAACGCCTCGGCCGACTCGCGCGGCAGCCGCCTCTCGGTCCGCGTCCGCGAGGGCCAGGTGTACTACGTTCGCGCGTGCGGCACGGCCGGCACCGTCGGGCAGTACACGCTCGTGGTCGCGAGCGACCCGGAGGATGACTGCGGCGACACCCTCCAGGACGCCGGCATCATCCGGCTCGACGCCGAGACCGGCGATGGCCAGTCGTCCGGCAAGATCAACTACGCCGGTGACGTGGACATGATGTCGCTTGCCGCCACGCAGACGGGCGTGATGCACGTCGAGCAGACGGTCTGGGGCCGCAACCCACAGTTCTCGGGCAAACTGACCGTCTACGACGCCGACGGCAACGAGTTGGCCGACGACGACGATGCCTCCGACGCTGCGGCCAGTCTCAGCCTATCGGTCACCGGCGGCCAGACCTACTACGCGGCCTTCGAGGGGCTGGACGGCGCGACCGGCTGGTACAAGGTTACCGTCACGACCGAGACACCGGCCCCGCCCGACCCCGATCCGGAGCCCGACCCCGATCCCGCGCCCGACCCCGCGCCCGACCCCGATCCCGATCCCGCGCCCGACCCCGACCCCGATCCCGCTCCGCCCGACGGCGAGTATACGCCGGGCTTCATGGTGCTGGCCCACGTGTTGGGCGAGGGCGCCAACCTCCAGTTGGTCGTTGTCGGAACCGACGGAGCCGACACGATCCGCCTGTCGCAAGCGAGCAATTCCATTACACTCACCACGCCGTGGGGCACCACGACCTACTCCGGTTCCTTCTCGGCCACCGTGGTCTATGGCTTTGCCGGGGCCGACACGATCCGCCTGGACCACACCGTCACGGCGACCTCGCAGGTGTACGGCGGCACGGGCGACGACCAACTGTTCGAGGCCGGTTTGGGGAGTGGCTGGATTTACGGCCAGACGGGCGAAGACCTGCTGGTCACCGTGGGAGGCGGGGCCGATCGCACCTACGGCGGGACGGGGTTCGACAGTTTCTGGGTCGACGGCGCCGATGTCATCGGCGATATCGAGACGGCCGAGGTGATAGCCTCCTCCTTCCACCGGATCGCCGAGTTCTATCAGCCGACCAGCAACCCGGCAGAGCATGTGTCGCTCGAGATCGCGGGTCAGGATATTGTGGATCCGGTGGCCGGCAGCACGTACCGCGACTTCTCCTCCCGCCCGCTTTTCGTGGACGGGCCGGAGTACAACGACATCCGCCAGGGCGCCGTGGGCGACTGCTACTTCCTGGCATCGTTGGCCTCGCTGGCCGACACCGACCCCGGCACCATCGAGCAGATGGTCGCCCCGATGGGCGACGGCACGTACGCCGTCCGCTACCACCGCAACGGGCAGCCGGTGTACGTCCGCGTGGATGCCGAACTGCCGGGCACCAGCTTCTCGCCTCGGTACGCGAAACTGACGCCCGACGGCGAACTGTGGGTCGCCTTGGCCGAGAAAGCCTACGCGCAGTTCCGGTACGGCGAGAACTCTTATGCGTCGATCTCCGGCGGCTGGATGGATCCGGTGTACCGCGCGGTGACCGGATTGTGGACGACGCGGCTGTGGCCAAGTTCCTCGAGCGTCGCTTCGTCCATGGCCAGCCACCTTGCCGCCGGCCACGCCGTGACGGTTGGCTCGAATAGCAATGCGACCAGTCCCATCGTCGGCCTGCACGCCTACATGGTCAAGTCGGTTGAGGTCAACGCGGGCGAGACGCACGTCACGGTTTACAACCCGTGGGGATTCGACGGCAGGTCCTATGACAGCAATCCGGGTGACGGGCTGTTGAGTCTTACGCTGGCTCAGTTCCGGCAGGCCTTCTCGGTGGTGGTGATTTCACTGGGGTGAGTTGACGCAGCGGCTGGCGTGGGGTTCCGTGGGTCTTGCGCGGCGGGCGAGTTCGCCCGCCGCGCACTTTTCCGACATCGGGCCAGCACCCGCGAGAGTACATCGTCCCGCCGGTTCAACTCTTGTGGCGGCGTCCGGCGGCTGTTATGATAGCGCCGGCCTTGAGGGCCGAGGAGCGGGTGAAGCGTGGCGGACTACCCTAACGGGAAGCCGCCCGAGCCGCCTTTCAACCCGGGGGCGCGGAAAGTTGACTTGTAGGATTATCCTGGCCGTGCTCGTGGACGCAGTGAAGGCCCCGGTTCGACTCGGAGGGGAGGTGGCCTCATGATGTGGACGCAACGGATCGTGCTGCTGGTCCTGGGGCTGGGGTTCCTGGCCGTGACGTTGAACCTGATCCGGAAACGCCGTCTGCGCAAAGAGTACGCCGTGCTCTGGGTCGTAACGAGCGCGATGATTCTGTTGTTCGTGCTGTTGCCGGTCGTGCTGCTTCGCGTGGCGGCGTGGCTGAACCTGGACCACGTCGTCCTGACGCTGCTGATGGTGTTTGTGTTTCTGGCAGCCATCGTGCTGCACCATTCGGTGGTGATCTCGCGGCTCTTGGAGCGCGAGAAGGAGGTATCGCAGGAGTTGACGCTGCTGAAGGACGAGTTGGAGAAACTCCGCGAAGAGGTCCGCCAGCCGCCGCCTCCGCCCGCCGAACCCAAGCCCAGGCCGCCGTCGCTGCAAACGTAGCCCATTTTCCCACTTGACTTAGAGCACAAACTCGCTATCCTTACCGGTGACAATTGAGTAGTCGTACCTTATCCAGAGTGGCTGAGGGACGGGCCCGATGACGCCACAGCAACCGAGTCGCCACGGCGACTGCTGGTGCTAATTCCCGCCCCGTGTCGGGGAAAGATGAGGAGAGAGCCGGCGCTTTCTCAGGGCAAGCCTCTTCTTGTCGGAAGAGGCTTCTTGTTTACCGGTTTCTTCCGTCTGACCAAGCCCGTCATCAAGCCCGTAACCCGAGCCCGCCGCAGGAGCGTGGGGCACATGACGGGTCAACGGACCACGCAAGAGCCCGAAAAGCAACGCCGCGCCTGCGGCCGCCATCCCAAACGAAAGGATCACGCATGACGGAGCCGACCTTCGATGGATTCGACACTCGGGCCCTTCACGCCGGCCATACACCCGACGCCGAGACCGCGGCGCGCGCCGTGCCCATCTACCAGACCACCAGTTACGTGTTCCAGGACACGGCCCATGCCGCGCGGCTGTTTGCGCTTGAAGAGTTCGGCAACATCTACACTCGCATCATGAATCCGACGACCGGCGTCCTGGAGCAGCGCGTGGCGGCACTGGAGGGCGGCGTGGCGGGGCTCGCCTTCGCGAGCGGCATGGGTGCCATCTCGTCCGCCATCCTCACGCTCTGTCGGCAGGGCGACGAGATCGTCTCGACCACGCGCCTCTACGGCGGCACGGTCACGCTCTTCACCGCCACGCTGCCGCGAATGGGCATCCACGTCACGTTCGTGGACAGCGACGAGCCCGACGACTTTGCCGCCGCCATCACCGGCAAGACCAAACTCGTCTACCTCGAAACGATCGGCAACCCGAGACTGACCGTGCCGGACTTGGCGGGCATCGCCGAGGCGGCCCACGCCGCAGGCGTCCCCGTCATGGTCGATAACACGGCGGCCTCGCCCGCCCTGTGCCGGCCCATCGAGCACGGGTGCGACATCGTCGTCCACAGCCTCACGAAGTACCTGGGCGGTCACGGGAACTCGATCGGCGGCGTGTTGACTGACAGTGGCAGGTTTCCGTGGGACGGCGGCCGGTTTCCCGACTTCGTCGAGCCCGACGCCAGTTACCACGGCCTGCAGTTTCTCAAGACCTTCGGCGAACTGACCTTTGCCGTGCGGACGCGCGTCCGGATGCTCCGCGACCTGGGCGCGTGCCTCAGCCCGTTCAACGCCTTCCTCGTCATCCAGGGCATCGAGACACTGTCGCTGCGGATGGCACGGCACTGCGAGAACGCCCTGGCCGTAGCCAAGTTCCTCGCCGACCACGACAAGGTCACGTGGGTGCTGTATCCGGAGTTGGAGGACCATCCGTCGTACGAGCGTGCCAAGACGTACCTGCCCGACGGTGCGAGCGGCCTCGTGGGTTTCGGCGTCAAGGGCGGCGCCGAGGCCGGGAAGACGTTCATCGAGAGTTTGAACCTGTTCAGCCACTTGGCGAACATCGGCGACGCACGTAGCCTGGCCATCCACCCGGCTTCGACGACGCACCAACAACTGTCGCGGGAAGAACAACTTCAGGCCGGCGTCACGCCCGACTTCGTGCGCCTCTCGATCGGCTTGGAGACCATCGACGACATCCTCGCCGACCTCGACCAGGCCCTAACGAGCGTTTGATGACTAGCCGCGAGCGTTAGCAAGCGGAGGTACGACTACGCCATGTCCATCGACGACGCCGTTCCCATTTCGCAAGGCAGCCGCCTCGGCGGGCCCGGGAGCGTCGGCTTGGTCGAGACCCGGACCTTCACCTTTGCCGAGCCGCCCGACGAGATGGAACTGGAGTGCGGCCGCCCGCTCGGCCCTATCACCCTTGCCTACGAGACGTACGGCGACCTGACGCCCAAGCGCGACAACGCCGTCCTCATCCTGCACGCCCTCTCCGGCGACGCCCACGCCGCCGGGTGGCACTCGGCGGACGATAAGAAGCCCGGCTGGTGGGACCTCTACATCGGCCCCGGCAAGGCCATCGACACGACGCGGTACTTCGTCGTTTGCTCGAACGTCATTGGCGGATGCAAAGGCTCGACCGGCCCCTCCAGCATCCACCCCGCCACCGGCAAGCCCTACGGCCTGGAGTTCCCGATGGTCACCATCAGCGACATGGTCCGGGCCCAGCGGCGCCTGGCCGACCACCTCGGCATCGAGCGGTGGCTGTCGATGACGGGCGGCAGCATGGGCGGGTTCCAGGTCCTGGAATGGGCCGTCCGGTATCCCGAACGGGTGGCGTCGGCGATTCCGGTCGCGACGAGCGCCCGCCTCGGCGCCCAGGCCATCGCCTTCGATGAGGTCGGCCGCCAGGCCATCATGGCCGACCCGAACTTCCGCGTCGGCGACTACTACGGCGGCCCCGCGCCGACGGCCGGCCTGGCGCTGGCGCGGATGATCGCCCACATCACGTACCTGTCGGACGAGCAGATGCACGCCAAGTTCGGCCGCCGCCTTCAGGACCAGGACCGTCTCGCGTACGACTTCAAGACCGAGTTCCAAGTCGAGTCGTATCTGAAGTACCAGGGCGACGCCTTCGTCGGCCGATTCGATGCCAACTCCTACCTCTACATCTCGAAGGCGACGGACTACTTCGACCTGCCCGAGCGTCACGGCTCGCTGGTGCAGGCCTTCGAGAACGTCGAGGCCGAGTTCCTGGTCATCTCGACCTCCAGCGACTGGCTCTTTCCGACGTCCGAGTCAAAGGCCATCGTCAAGGCCCTGCAGGCGAACGGCATCCCGACGACGTTCGTGGAACTCGACAGCCCGTACGGCCACGATGCGTTCTTCTTGCCGAACGAGGACCTTGCGGCCACCATCGCGGGGTTCCTCGAGAACGTCGAGCGGCGTGTCCGCCAAGGCGCTGCACCAGGAGGGCGCCCCCGTTGACCGACCCCGCACACGATCGACCGGCCAAACTGCGGCTCGATTACGAACTTATCGAATCGCTCATCCCCGCCGGGGCGAGGGTCCTTGACCTCGGCTGCGGCGACGGGCGCCTCCTCGATGACCTCATCCACCGTAAGGGATGCGTGGGGCGCGGCATCGACATCGACGAAAGGTCGGTCCTGGAATGTGTGAAGCGCGGCGTGCCCGTCTACCACGGCCGCATGCTCGAAGGGATGGGGTTCTGCCCGGACGGGCACTTCGACGTGGCGATCCTGTCGCAGACGCTCCAACAGACGGCCAACCCGCCCGCCGTCATCCACGAGATGCTCCGCGTGGCCGGCCGGGCCATCGTCAGTTTCCCCAACTTCGGCCACTGGCACGTGCGGCTAAGGCTGCTCCTGGGCGGCCGCATGCCGCGCACCGACGCCCTCCCGTACCACTGGTACGACACGCCCAACGTCCACCTGTGCAGTGTGAAGGACTTCCGTGAGTTCTGCCGGCGCGAGAACCTGTGCAAGACGCATGGCATCTATCTGACGCCCGGCTACCGGCGGATCGGCCCTCGGCTGGCCAACTGGCGCGCCGGCCTGGCCATCTTCCAGATCCGCCGCTGCGACGGACCGTGCACGTGGGAGGGGCAGGGGGTGTAAGCCGTCGGACATGAATCGTGCGCGGTGGGTGCCACCGCGTCTGCACATGGGCACTGGCGGACGAGCCGCCAGTGGCACCCGGCGCAGGCGCAAGAAGATGGGGTGAGCGAGGGGATTTGAACCCCCGACCCCCTGGACCACAACCAGGTGCTCTAACCAACTGAGCTACGCTCACCGTCCCGGAGCCGCCCACACCAGGCGCCGTATTATGACGTCCCTGCAAGTTCCCGTCAAGGCTACGTGCCCAAAGAGCCATTTGCGTTGTCGTCGTTTTGGGTTGGGTGCGATTTCGGCCGCGACCGTGAGCGCCCTTCCTCTTTGAGCGTGGCAACGCGACGACATGCGGTCCGCCACGAAGCCTGCGATCGGGGTGGGTTTTGGGCGCGTCAAAGCATATAATGGATGACTGAAAAGAGGCGTCGGACCGTTACGGGAAGGGAGCCTGCCGATGCAAACGCGCGTTATCGCTTGGTTTGCCGTTTGGGTGATGGTCGCCGGCCTTGCCAGCCAAGTGTCCGCCGAACTGTCGGTCGGCGGCAAGGCGCCTGAGATCATGGCGTCGGCCTGGCTGAACTCGCCACCGCTGTCGTTGGCGAAACTTCGCGGCCGCATCGTCGTCGTCGAGTTCTGGGCCACGTGGTGTCCGCCGTGCCGGACGACCATCCCGCACCTCATCAAACTGCACAGGCAGTACGGGCCGAAAGGCGTCGTCATCTGCAGCCTGACGGGCGAGGCCAAATCCAAGGTCGAGAACTTCGCCAGGGATATGGGCATGATCTACCCGGTGGGGTGCGGCAGTTCGTCGGGCGGCGTGTACGGGGTGCGCGGCATTCCGCACGCGTTCATCGTGGACCCGAGCGGCACGATCGCGTGGCACGGGCATCCGGCCGGCGGTCTGGATGCGGCCATTGAGAAGCAACTCAAGGCCACGCCGCCGTCGCTCATGTCGCCGAAGGCGAAGGCAGCCGCGGGCACGCTGCTTGAGAAGGTCGAAGCCCTCGTCAAGAAGGAGCAGTACGCCGTGGCCTCGGCCATGCTCGCCAAACTCAAAGGGGCTGAAGAGGATCCCGAAATCGCCGGTCGCGTCGCCCGGCTCCGGACCATTCTGGCCGCCCGGGCCGAGGAAGCCTTGAAGGACGCCCTGAAGCAGATCGAGGCCAAACAGTACTACCAGGCGAACCTCACGCTCGGGCAGGCTCTGTCGATGGCCGCCGGTACACCCCACGGCGTCGAGGCGAGGAAGCGGCTCCAGGAACTTCTGAAAGACGACGACGCACGGGCCGCCGTCGAGAAGGGCAAACACGAGAAAGAGGTGGCCGACCTGCTGGCCGAACTCGATAAGGCCGCCGCCACGAAAACCCCCGCCGCCATGCTCGAGGCCTACGACGACCTGGCCAAGCGCTTCCCCGGAACGAAGGCCGGGCAGGCCGCCGCCCAGAACGCCAAAGCCATGCGGGCCGACAAGGACCTCGTGGCCAAGATGGCGGGCGCCACCGCCGAAAAGGACTGCAAGGGATGGCTCTCGATGGCACGGAACTTCATCAAGGCCGGCATGACCGGCAAGGCCAAACCCTACCTCGAAAAGGTGATCGCCAAGTACCCCAACACCGGCTTCGCCAAAGAGGCCGGGGAGATGCTCGCCGAGATGAAAAAATGAGACGGGGCGCCGACGACGCGCCCGCTCGACCAGAGCGGCACGCGTGGCCGGCGCACTGCGCCCGGTGCATGCAGAAGGCCGGCGTGCTGAGGTCACCGGCCTTCCGTCTCCCTCATCGCTCTCGCGATAGTCGGTTATCGTGCCGGGGTTACTTCTTCCACATCTTCTCGATGTCGGTCATGACCGTGTCGATGTAAGCGACAATGCGGATAAACACAGGGTCCGATGTGCCGCGGATGGCCTGTTCCGGATGCCCGGCCTCAGCCCCCTTGAGCGGCTTCTGAAGCAACGTGCTCTCTTTGGGCTTCTCGCGGTCCATGTACTTGTAGACGGCCCGGAAGTTCTGGGCGACCGACTTGCGACTGACCGGCCCTTGGAGATCCAGGGCCCACTTGGCCTTGGGGTTCCCGCCGCCGTGGCACTTGGGCGACGCGCACCGCGTTTTCATCATCCCCTGGATCGGCCGGAAGTTGCGGACAACCTGCTCGCCCTCCGCCTTGTAGACGGCCTCGGCCTCGGCGTCGGAGAGGGTGGTCTTGGCGGGGGGGGCCACGGGCGTCTCACCGCCGGTCCCACCGGTGGGCTCAACGGCAAGTTCGGCGCCGCTCAGTGCGAAGATCAGGTACTTCGGCCGCAGATCGTCCGGCGCTTTCTTGTACGCCTCGACGGCATGGGTCATCGCCTCGTTCTTCAGGTCCTTCCGGTAACATTCCCTGGCCAGGGCGATGATCTGGTCGGCCGTGCTCTTCTCGGTGAGTTTCTTGACCTCGTTATCGTACCACGCGCGTGCGGCGGCCAAGTTGCCCGCCTGGCCCGTCGCCGCCACCGCCAGGCCCAGAAGACCCAGCACCCCCAGCAGCATCGCCACCATCATCTGCCGTCTGCGACTCATGCGCCTACCCCTTTCGCTCTGCCTATCTGCCTAAACCCTACCACCGAGCCGGCGGTCCTGCAAGCCAAATCGCGGCAGCCGTATCCACACGGGTGTGGCAACGATTTCTGGCATGGGACGATTCCCTGCGGCTTGGTCGTAGCGCCGGGGTTTATCCCCGGCGCATCCCGGCCAGCGCCCCCAACGGCCGCCGGGCATAAAGCCCGGCGCTACAACCGGCTGCGCTCGCCGGAAAAACTTGCCACGCCCTGCCACACGATGCCTGGCGTGCGTGGGCCCGGCGGTGCACCGGCGAAAACCGTTTGACTTGCCGAGGGCTTCTCCGTAGGGTATCGCCTTTTGGTGAGGGTAAGCGTGTGCGGATTCGGGTGAAGATCTGCGGCATCACGCGGCCTGAATGGGCTCGCGTGGCCGCCGACGCCGGGGCCGACGCCATCGGCCTCATTTTTGCCGAGAGCCCCCGCCGCGTAACGCTCCACGAGGCGGCGGAGATCACCCGCGCCCTGCCGCCGTGGGTCGCCCCCGTCGGCGTGTTCGTCGATGCGTCGGCGCAGGCGATTGGCGAGACGGCGGCCGAGGTGGGCCTTGCGGCCGTCCAGTTGCACGGTGACGAACCGCCCGAGATCCTCAGCGAACTCGGCCGGATGAAGGTCATCAAGGCGTTTGGGATCGGGTCCGAGCACGACCTGGTGGCCGCTCGCACGTGGCGCAAGGGGGCCGAGCGGTTGGGTCGAACGCCCGACGCGTATCTGGTGGATGCCCGCGTCGCGGGAGGGCCAAAGGGCGGTACCGGGGAGCAGGCCGACTGGGATGTGGCCGCGAGGATGATCGGCGACGGCTTTACGCCGCTCATCCTCGCGGGCGGCCTCGGGCCCGAGAACGTGGCTCAGGCCGTCCGGGCCGTCCGGCCGTGGGGCGTGGACTCCTCCAGCGGCACCGAGACGGAGCCGGGCACGAAGTCGCCCGAGAAGATCCGCGCCTTTGTCGAAGCCGTGCGGACCCTCGACGTTTAGCCGTCGCCGACACGGCGACGGTTGTTGTCCTATTGCCCTTTGAGCAACGGCTCAACATAGGAGCATCGAATGAACCACGACGTCAAGAACCTGGACCTCGCGACCGAAGGCGTCAAACGCATCGAGTGGGCCGACAATAACATGCCGGTGCTTCGGACCATCCGCGAACGGTTCGAACGCGAGAAACCCCTCGATGGCCTGCGCATGAGCGCCTGCCTTCACGTGACCGCCGAGACGGCCAACCTCTGCCGCACCCTCACGGCCGGCGGCGCCGACCTGGTGCTCTGCGCCTCGAACCCCCTCTCGACCCAGAACGACGTGGCGGCCGCACTGGTCGCCGAGTACGGCGTCCCCACCTACGCCATCAAGGGCGAGGACACCGGCACCTACTACAAGCACATCGCCGCCGCCTGCGACCACAAGCCCAACATCACGATGGACGACGGCTGCGACCTCGTCTTCGCGCTGACCAACGACCGGCCCGAAGACGCCGCCGGCGTCATGGGCTCCCTGGAAGAGACCACCACGGGCGTTATCCGCCTCCGCGCGATGGAGGCCAAGGGCCAACTGAAGTTCCCCGTCATCGCCGTCAACGACGCCGACTGCAAACACTTCTTCGACAATCGTTACGGCACCGGCCAATCGACGATGGACGGCGTCATCCGCGCCACCGACATGCTTGTGGCCGGCAAGAAGGTCGTCATCTCGGGCTACGGCTGGTGCGGGCGCGGCACGGCGACACGGGCGGCCGGCATGGGCGCCGTCGTCATCGTCACCGAGGTCAACCCCCTGCGGGCCCTCGAAGCCACCATGGACGGCTACTACGTCATGCCGATGATCGAGGCCGCGAGAATCGGCGACCTCTTCGTCACCGTCACCGGCGACAAGAGCGTTCTGCGGCCCGAGCATTTCGAGGCGATGAAAGACGGGGCCATCGTCTGCAACAGCGGCCACTTCAACGTCGAGATCGATATCAGCGGACTCGAAGCCTTGGCCAAGACCGTCCACAAGGGCGTCCGCAACTTAGTCGATGGTTACGAGATGCCCGACGGACGCACGATTTACCTGTTGGCCGAGGGCCGGCTGGTGAACCTCTCGGCCGCCGAGGGTCACCCCGCATCCGTCATGGACATGAGTTTCGCCGTCCAGGCCATGACCGGCGAGTGGGTCGTCACGAACAAGGGCAGCCTCGAGATCAGAGTCCACGACGTGCCCCACGAGGTGGACGAGTGGGTCGCCGCCCTGAAACTCCAGACCATGGGCATCGAGATCGACCGCCTGACCGCCGAGCAGGTCGCGTACCTGGCCTCCAGCGATTCCGGAACGTAAGCGCGCCCACCGCCCGGGCCGCACATGGGGACACACGCAGCGGGACACCGAACACGAAGGGGCGCCGACTCGATGGCACGCATCCGTCCGTTTCGCGCACTGCGCTATAACACCAAGAACCCGCTGGGCATCGCCATGGTGACGGCTCCGCCGTACGACTGCATCACCGCCGAACTGCGCGACGACCTGTACCGCCTGCACCCGCACAACGTCGTGCGCCTCATCCTCGGACGCGACGAGCCCGGCGACAACGATTCGGTCAACAAGTACACCCGCGCCGCCGATCTCATGGCCAAGTGGCAGAGGACCCGCATCCTGAAGCGCGACCCCGAACCCGCCCTCTACTTCTACCAGCAGGAGTTCGAGGCCGAGGGAGAACCGTACCTGCGAGAGGGCGTCCTGGCACGCGTCGGCATCGAGGAGTTCGGTACAGGCAAGGTCTTCCCGCACGAGGAGACGATGGCCGGGCCGCGCAACGACCGCATGAAGATGATCCGCGCCACCCGTGCCAACCTCTCGCCCATCTTCGCCG
>CAZIJC010000097.1:0-17599 GCA_964539385.1 uncultured Anaerolineales bacterium
GACCCCGCCACGCAAGCGTGGTGGGACGTCTGCAAACCGCTCCTGGAGCCGCTCGCGACCCGCGGCCCCGACGAGTTCTGGGCCACCATGGAAGAAGTGTTCCACTGCGATTGACCGTCAAGGAGAATTGTCTCGTGACCAGCAAAGAACGCATGCTGCGTGCCCTGGCCCGCGAAGTGCCCGACCGTCTGCCGACGACCATCCATCAGTGGCAGCCGTACCACCTCGACACGTACATGGGCGGGATGGACGAACTCGAGGCCTTCAAGGCCGTGGGCCTCGATGCCGCTATCCCATTCTGCGAGGGCATGGACCAGATGTGGGTCGCCAAAGACCCCGCCGCACCCGACCTCTCGCCCGATTGGCACGTGCAGCCAACCGTGGTCAAGGACGCCCCCGACGATACCGTCATCCGCTACACCGTGACGACGCCCGAGGGCAACCTCTCCTACGCGACCGGCACCAACCGTTACACCACCTGGATCACGGGGCGACTCATCAAAGAGCCTGAGCGCGACGTGGACCTCATCGAGAAATACATGCCCGTGCCCCGGCTGGACCAGCGGCGGATTGCGGAGGCGTACGCTTCGCTCGGCGACGCCGGCATTCTGCGCGGCTTCGTCTGGGGCGAGCAGGCCGGATGCTGGCAGCACGCCTGCTGCCTCTACGGCGAGGAACCGATGATCTTCGCCGCCATCGATACCCCCGCCTGGGTCCATCGCCTGCTCGACGTGCTCCTGGTAAAGAAACTGCGGTTCATCGAGGAGTCGCTCGACGGAGCCAGGTTCGACCTCATTGAGACGGGCGGCGGGGCGGGGTCGAGCACCCTTATCTCCCCGAAGATGCACGAGGAGTTCTGCCTGCCCTACGCACGCAAAATCCACGACGCCTGCCACGCCGCAGGACAGAAGGTGGCCTACCACACGTGCGGCGGAATGATGCCCCTGCTCGACCTGATCGCCGCCAACGGGTGCGACGCGTCCGAGACGCTCAGTCCGCCCGCCGTCGGCGGCGACGTGGCCGACATCGCCGAGGTCAAACGCCGCATCGGCGACCGCGTGGCCCTCATCGGCGGCATGAACCAGTTCCAGATACTCGGCGAGGGCAGCCCGGAGCAGGTCCGGGCCGAGGTCCACCGCCTCTTCGAGGCCGCCGGACCGGGCGGCGGCTACATCTGCTCCGCCTGCGACCACTTCTTCGAGGCGCCTCTCGAGAACCTCCAGGCCATGGCCGATGCCGCACGCGAGTGCGCGTACTGAGAGGCCGACGCCGAATGCCGAAAACCGCACCGGTTCTGGCCCTGCTCATTGCGGCCGTCGCCGCCACAAACGCCAGGAGTGAACCAAGACCCATGATGCTCTGGTATCGACAGCCTGCCCGCGCCTGGACCGAGGCCCTGCCCATCGGAAACGGACGGATGGGGGCCATGGTCTACGGCGGCATCCAGGACGAACGCCTCCAGTTGAATGAAGACACCCTCTACGCCGGCGAACCAGGACCCGTGGGCGTCGTGCCCGTCCACCGCTACGTGGACCAGGTCTTTGCGCTCCTCCAGCAGGGGAAGGATGAGGAAGCGACCCGCCTCGTGGACCGCAACCTGCTCGGCCGCAACCACCAGACCTACACCACCATGGGAAACCTGCGCCTGGCCATGGCCCACCAGGGCGAGGCCACGGACTACCGCCGGGAACTCGACCTCGCCAAAGCGCTGGCCCGCGCGACGTACCGCCTCGGCGGCGCGCGGCACACGCGCGAGGTCTTTGCCACGGCGGCCGACCAGGTCATCGTGATCCGCCTGACGTGCGACAAAGCGGGCCGGGTGTCGTTCGACGCTTCCCTCGACACGCCGCACGCATTTGCCCGCCTGGCGCCCGAGGGCAAAGACGGCATCGCGCTGAGCGCCAAACTGCCCATGCACGCCTGCAACCGCACCATCGCACAGATCCGCCGCTTCCAGGACACGCACAAGTACCCCGACCTGTTCCACGCCGACGGCCGCCTCAAAGTCAACGCCGCCGAAGACGACAAGATCATCTACGCTCGCGACGAGCGCGGCCGAGGGATGACCTTCGAGGTCCGCCTTCACGCCATGGCCGAAGGCGGCCGCATCCAGGCCGACCAGGACGGCCTTCACGTGTCGGGGGCCGACGCTGTTACGCTGCTTCTGGCGGCCGACACGAGTTTCAACGGCTTCGACTCCTCGCCCACCCGCCACGGTGTGGACCCGAGTATCCAGTGTGCGAAGGAGCTCGCCGACGCCGCCAGGCCCTATGCTCAACTCCTGGGCGACCACGTGGCGGGGCACCGGTCGCTCTTCGACCGCGTCCGGCTCGATCTCGGTTCCTCGCGCTCGGGCGACCTGCCCACGGACGAGCGGCTCCGGCGCTTCGGCCAGACCGGGGAGCCGTCGCTGGCGGCGCTGTACTTCCAGTTCGGCCGCTACCTGCTCATCTCCTCGAGCCTGCCGGGCTCCCAGGCGGCCAACCTCCAGGGCATCTGGTGCGAGGCGGTTCACGCACCCTGGAACGGCGGATACACCACCAACATCAACACTGAGATGAACTACTGGCCGGCCGAGGTCGCCAACCTCGCCGAGTGCACCGAGCCGCTGCTGCGCCTCATCACCGAGTGCGCCGTCAACGGGCGCAAGACCGCCGAGGGAGGTTACAGGTGCCGCGGATGGGTGGCCCACCACAACGTCTCCATCTGGCGGATCACCGACCCGGTGGACAACCAGGCGAGGTTCTCCTTCTGGCCGATGGCGGGGGGATGGCTCTGCCGACACCTCTGGGACCACTACCTCTTCAGCGGCGACCGCGACTTCCTCGCCGGCCGCGCCTATCCGCTCATGAAAGGCGCGGCCGAGTTCTACCTCGACTGGCTGCGCGAAGACGGCCGGGGCCGCCTGGTCACCCCCATCTCAACCTCGCCCGAACTCGGCTTCAGAACGCCCGATGGCCGGAAGGCGGCCGTCAGCATGGGCTCCACGATGGACATCGGGATCATCCGCGAACTGTTCACGCACTGCATGGCGGCGGCAAAGGAGTTGAACGTCGACCCGGAGTTCCGCGCGGAACTCCAAGCCAAACTGCCGCGCCTCCTGCCCTTCCAGATCGGCACACACGGACAGTTGCAGGAATGGTACAAGGACTGGGACGATCCGGGCGAGCACCACCGCCACCTGTCGCACCTGTACGGCCTGTTTCCCGGCGACCTCATCACGCCGCGCGGCACGCCGAAGTTGGCTGCCGCCGCCCGAAAGTCGCTCGACCTGCGCGGCCCGGGCAACGTGGGCTGGAGCAAGGCATGGAAATACTATTTCCTCGCATCGGGCTGCACCGGATATGCCCCGAATGCCGCCAGGTCGGCCGTGGCCGATTCGATCTGGGGTCCGTGGAAAGAACTCGGAAATCCGTGCGTGGGAACCAACCCCACGAATGGCCTGGGACCCGAAAAAACCTTCGGCGCCCAGAGCACGTTCATCCTCCCGGTGCAGGGCCGAGAGGACGCCTTCATTGCCATGTTCGACATCTGGCGGGTCGAGAACCAGATCGATGCTCGCCATGCCTGGCTTCCGATGCGCTTCGATGATGCCGGATTCAAGATCGAGTGGATGGACGAATGGGACTTGGCCGTCTTCGATCGCACGGCATCAACTACGGGCGGACGAGACCTTGCACCCAGCGATGAGGTGGGCACACAACTGCCGAAGATCGGTGCCGCATTCGGGACCATCGGCGCCGAGGTCACAAGCACGGTCCGCCTCGGGGGGCATACGTGTCAGGTGTGGCGCATCCGCTCCAGCCACGCCATCGGCACGAGATACCGCGTGAGCCTGAAGCACGCTGCGGCCGGTGATGCGGGTGCGTTCTACCTTACCGCATGGGCCGACAGAAGGGGGGACGGCACTCCCGACACCCGTATCGGCACGTCGCGCCTGTGCAGGGCCGGGTCGAAGGACGAGTGGAGTTCGTGGGACTTCGAGACAAAACACAAACGCGTGTTCGTGGGCAACTGCTGGGAGGTCCCCCCGACGCACTACTACCAGACAGCGGGTTACCTGGCGGGGTACGTGGGACTGAGCAGCACGGTGTACTTCGCTCGAAGCCGCGCCGAGCCCCCAACGTCCCGGACAGGTCCTCGATACACAAACATCCGGGTCGAGGTGATGCGCTGACCCTGGTACCGGCGGTGGACTGGAACGGCTCCGCGGCGCCGCTCACTCCGGCTTGAACGGCGTCGGTTCCGGGGGAGGCGTGGTGTCTGATTTGGGTTTCTTCTTGCCGCCGCTTGCCTTGGAGGGCTTGGCGCCGTCGGCGGCCTTGATCTCATCGGCCGGTTGGCCGGTCAGTTGCGCGTCGAGTTGTTCGAGAATCTTGGTGACCTGTTCGAGTTTCTTCTTCTCGCCGGCACGGTTCATCAACAGGCCGATGACGAAGCAGGCGCTGGCCAGATCGCGCTGCATGCGGACGGCGGTGTTGGACGCCAAGGTCGGTTACTACGGCCTCTTGAAGATCGGCGACAACGCCCTCCGCGAGAACGCCACCACGTTGCGTCTCGGCGCGTTCGAGAACGCGCGGCCGCACACGTTGGCCGTGAAGGTCGTGCTCAACGGCGATCAGGTTGCGGTCAGGGCGGCCATGAACGGCAGGACAATCATCAACTGGAAGGGCCCGCAGTCGGCCCTGTCCGTATCGGGTCCCTTTACGATGCCGAACCGCAAGGCCCTGGGACTCTGTACGTACGGGTCGCGCGTGATCTTCCGGAGCGTCCGGCTGCGGATGCTCTCGGGCAAGGCGAAACGGGTACGGCCGTAGGCGAGTGCAGAGCCGAAAGAACTCGCCTCGAAAATCACGTCACGGCGTCGCCGGCCGTGCCGAGTTCGCCGAATTGCCCGTAGATGAATTCCAGATAACCCCGACGGCCGTCCGCCCGGGAATGCCGCCGGACCGACTTGTCGATCTTCCGCAGCGCCCACCGTACCTCCTGCCGCGAGTAATCGTTCAGGCTCAGCAGCAGTCGCAGGTCGAGTTGAAGATGCCAGCACAAGGCGTCGTCGCCCGGCTCGCGCCCCGGCTGAAGGATCAAACGCGACAGAGCCAGCGAAACCCGACCGTCCGTCAGGTCCGGGTCCTGCTCGTAGTGCTCCACAATGCTCTCTTCGATGCGGAGCAACAGGGGCATGAACCGCTCGTCTTGCGGGTCCGGCGATGACACGCCGTGTCCCTTGCCGAACAACTCCGTGAGCGGCTTCAACAAGTGGCGCCTGGGACCCTCGGACGTCTCGACCTCGACCTCGCCCCTCTCCGGATCGACAATCCGGACGGAGGCCTTCGGCCATTCGTCTTCCGCGCCATCCTTGCGTGCGGCCGCATCCATAATGTCTGTGAGGAATTGGTCCATGTGGCGCCTCCGCAACGGTTGGCCGGCTTCCGAGGCGGCCGAACGACGCCTCAGACTTCAGGTTCTGCTTCACCTCGGGGTTTCACGAAGTCCACCACCGCCAGCCCCAGCCCCAGCCCCACCAGCAGCAGACCGTTCGACGCCAGGAGCCACCGCGTGCCCATCCAGGCGATCAGGTAGAACGCCGTGCCGAGCGTCCCGAAGATCGAGCCGACGGTCGAGGCGCCGTACAGGTGCCCCACGCCGGTCCCCACTTTCCCCAGGGCGTGGATGAACAGCCGCGCCGTGTACGGCGTCACCGTGCCGAGCAGCAGCGCCGGCAGGCCGAACAGGATGGTCCCCGCACCCAGGGTGGGCCACCTCAGGTCGGGCGGCTGATAGACGAGGAGTTCCTGCGAGTCGCCTCCGGCGTTCCACTCGGCCGGCAGCGGCGCACCTTCGCCCGGAAACATCCAGTCCAGGACCGCGTCGGAGTACAGCGGCAGGGCCAGCGTTACGGCCCCCGCGATGGCCAGGATCGCCCCCAGTCTCCAGAGCCTTGGCCCACGGTCGGCCAGGCGCCCGCCTAGGACCGCCCCTACCGCCAGGCCGCCGAGAAAGACGCTGATCAGGCTCCCCCACACGATGATGTCGCTGCCGAACTCCGGCTGGACGAGACGAAAACTCGCCATCTCCAGGCTCATCAACGACCCGCCCGCCAGAAACACCGTGATGAGCAAACCCGCCCGCATCCTCGCCCCTGTTCCCCGTTTTCAGTTCGCTCCCGTCAGCGCGCTCCCCTTTGGGTTGCGGCTAAAAGGGCCGTTGGCCGCTTGCCCGCCGAAGCCTTGGCGAAGGCGGGTTCCCTATTCCCCGCTCCCTATTTTCCAATCCCTGCCTTCGGACGCTCGTGCCGCAACGTGTCCACCGGGGCCATGTCGTCGGTGAGCGGCTTCTCGCCGATCTTGCGGTCCGTGAGGACCTCGTACTCGTCGGCGATGAGCCCGGGCAGATCGAACTTAAGGTCGCGCTCACCGACCAGCGTCTTTGCCCGCGCGACCCACGTTGCCTCGGTCGTCGGGCTCGCATTGAGCGTCGCGAAGACGAGGATGTTGCCCGACGTCCCCGCCTTAAAGAGATAGGTCTGCGGGAACGCCGCCTGGAACGTCTTCAGTTCGGCGTGATAGAAGCGGTTGATGCCGTACTCCCACAGGTTCGACGCCACGATGCCGCCGGCCTTCAAGTGCGACCGCGCCAGGTGCACGAACTCCATCGTCGTCAGGTGAAACGGAATCCGGTCGGCCGCGTAGGCGTCCAGCAGGATAACGTCGTAGGCCTTGCTGCTTCGCTTCAGGTACATCCGCCCGTCCATCACGATGATCCGCAGGCCCGGTGCGCCCTTCAGGTGAAACCATTCCCGGCATACCTTGACGACGTCCGGGTCGATCTCGACCACGTCCATGCGGATCTGGGGCCAATGCTTGGTGATGAACCGCGGGATCGACGCCCCGCCCAGACCTACCAGCAACACGTCTTTCGGCGCCGCGTGCAGGGCCAGCGCCGCCATCATCGTCCGAGAGTATCGAAGGTCCAGTTTGCAGGGGTCGTCCAGAAACATGCTCGATTGAATGCCTCGCGACTTCGAGAAATGCAGGCACCGGCGACCCTCGTCCAGGTAATCGACCACGCGGACGCGGTAGTACCGCGACTCGCGATCGTACCGGACCTTCTCCCTTTCGGAGGCGCTCTGGGCCCCCACCCAGACGGCCACGCCGCCCAGCACCAGCCCGACCGCGACGGCGGCAAGCACGACGGTTCGTTTCATGACACGCTTCTCAGTCGTAGGCTGGTCGCCCAGGCAACCACGCGGATTCCCGCCAGAAGGGTACCGACCCCGCGGTCGCTTCGCTAGTGCAATCTCAGCGGTTGGCGGCGGCTGGTCCGGGCGGGGTGTTGTGTGCGTTGACCAAGGCCAAAGGCCCTGGCCTGCTAGGGGTCAAGGGGTCAAGGCCCTTTACGGGTCTTGATTCCGCGCGGCGGGCTCGTCGTCTCAAACCTGCGCCTCTTTACAGAGCCGTAGGGACATGCCCCCTTCAGGTTTCCCAGTCACGAATTTCCGACGGAAACAGCCGCCGTTTCGCCGATGAACTAGTCAGTGCGGGGGGGAGGTCGCCTGCTCTCCATGTCATGTAGTGGGGCTGCGCCTTGACACAGGGCGTCCTGTGAAGGTTAGAATGAGAAGGGAGCGGGTCCCTTCAATGTCCCAGCCTCGGGGCGATCCGGCCCTGTGTCGGATGGCTGGGCACACCCGTTGCGATACACCGACGTCGGGGATTACGCGGACCCGAGAGACTATGGCACAAGGATTCGGCCAGGCAGAATGAGCCCGACCAGTTTTCTATCTGTGCTGAAGAGCCCGCCGCTCAGCCGCCTGTTCGGCCAGGGACCCCAGCGGGCCGCGGAAGCGGAGTATCCGCTGCGGGCGGAACTGTTCGCGCTGGCCCAACTCGAGAGCCACGGCAAGATGCTGGCCGCCGACCAGCAGATCGACCCGGCCCCCGGACCGGAAGTGCTGCTGGAGCGTCTCAAGGAAAACGAGCGGGTCATCCGGGAGTCGTACGACGTCGTGGCCGAAGCGGTCCGAAAAGGCCGCCAGACCGCGCCGGGTGCCGACTGGCTCCTCGACAACTACTACCTGATCGAAGAGCAGATCGACATTGCCCGCGAGCATCTGCCGCCCGGCTACAGCCGCCAGTTACCGCGCCTGCGCACGGGGTCCCTCAGGGGTTTCCCGCGCGCCTACGAGTTGGCGCTGGAACTGGTGTCGCACACCGACGGGCGGATCGACATGGAGAACCTCTCGCGTTTCGTGCGGGGGGGCCAGACGGTCCGGGCGCTGACGCTGGGCGAACTGTGGGCCGTGCCGATCATGCTGCGGCTGGCGTTGCTGGAGAACCTGCGGCGGGTGTCGTATCGTGTGGCGTCGCGGCGGCGGGATCGCGACCGGGCCCTGGTGTGGGTCCGACGGTTCCTCGAGGTGGTCCACTCGCAGCCCAATGCCCTGATTATGGAACTGGCGGACTTCGTTCGTGCGTCGCCGACGATGTCGCAGGCGTTCATCGCCGAGTTGTGCACCGGCCTTCAGGGCCAGCACCCGGCTCTGTCGTTGGTGAACAGTTGGATCGAGCAGGACTTGGCCGAGCACGGCCAGACGATGGACCAGATTCTGCGGGCCGAGAGCCACGACCAGGCCGCCGACCGTGTCTCGATCGCCAACAGCATCACGAGTTTGCGGACGCTGACGGCGCTGGACTGGCACGAGTTTGTCGAAGACCTGAGCGAGACGGAGGCGGCGCTTCGGCGCGACCCGTCGGGCGTGTACGCGACGATGGATTTCGCCACCCGCGACACCTACCGCCACGTGGTCGAGGAGTTGGCCCGCTGGTGCGGACGGGCCGAGCACGAGGTGGCGGTGGCCGCCGTCGGCCTCGCCGAAGAGGCGGCGGCCGACCCGGACGCCGTCCCCCGCCACCGTCATGTCGGCTGGTTCCTCGTGCGACCCGGCCGTCTCGAACTGGAACGTGCCGTCGGCTGTCGGCCGCCGATTCATCGGCGCGTCGGCCGGTGGATCCGGCGCTGGATTCCCTGGGTATACGTCCTGGGCGAGTCCGTGACGACCGCCGTCGTGACGGGCGCGTTGCTGCTCCTGACGAAAAGCCTGATCGTGTACGGCTGGAGTTGGCTGGCGCCCGTCACGGTGGCGCTCCTGATGTTCGTCTCGCAAGCGGCGATTTCACTAATCAACTGGCTGGCGACGGTCCTGGTGCCGGCTCGCGGCCTGCCCCGGCTGGACCTCTCGAAGGGCATCCCGCGCGAACACACGGCGGTCGTAGTCGTTCCGACGCTGCTCTCGTCGCGTGGGGCGGTGGACTCGCTGGTCGAGGGTCTGGAGATCCGTTACTTGGCCAACCGCAGTCCCAGCCTGTTGTTCGCGCTGCTCTCGGACTTCACCGACGCGCCTCAGGAGGCCATGCCCGACGATGAGGACTTGGTCCAGCGAGCGGTCGCCGGCATCCGCGAATTGAATGCCAAGTACGCCGAACCCGGCCAGCCGATCTTCTTCCTTCTGCACCGTCCGCGGTTGTGGAACCCGGCCGAGGGCGTCTGGATGGGCTACGAGCGGAAGCGCGGCAAACTGATGGAGTTCAACCGTGTGCTGCGCGGCGGACCGACGGATGCCTTCACAACGATTGTCGGCAACGTTGAGGTCCTCCGCACCGCCAGGTACGTCATCCCGCTCGACACCGACACGCAACTGCCGCCCGGCGCGGCCGTCAAGATGGTCGGCTCGATGGCCCATCCACTGAACCGGCCCGTCATGGATCCCGACACCGGCTGCGTGGCCGAAGGGTATGGTGTCCTGCAGCCTCGCGTCGCCGTCGGCCTGACCGGGGCCGGGCGGTCGCTCTTCGCGCGTCTGTTTGCCGGAGAGGTTGGCATCGACCCGTACACGCGCGAAGTCTCGAACGTGTATCACGACCTCTTCGGCCGCGGCCAGTTCATCGGCAAAGGCATCTACGATCTGGAGGCGTTCGACAGGGCGGTCCATGACCGGTTCCCGGAGAACCGCATCCTCAGCCACGACCTCATCGAAGGCTGCTATGCCCAGTGCGGATTCCTCAACGACGTGGAACTCATCGAGGACTACCCGTCGCGGTACCTGGCTGACGCCAAGCGCCGTCATCGCTGGGTCCGCGGCGACTGGCAGATCGCGCCGTGGCTCCTGCCGCGCGTCCCCACCCCCGCAGGCCGACGGGTCCGGAACCCCCTTCCCCGGCTTCCACGGTGGATGATCTTCGACAACCTGCGGCGCAGCCTGGTGCCGCCGGCTACGCTCGCCCTACTGATCGCAGGGTGGCTGGCGCTGCCGGGCGTCCAGCCGGCCTGGACGCTCTGGCTGCTGGCGGTTTACTTCGTGGCCGACGTGGCGCGGACCTCGTGGGCCTTCATCGCCAAGCCGAGCAAGGTCCTGTGGGCGGCTCACATCCGCCGGGCCGCCATGGGCGCCGGCAGACAGTTCATCATCAGCGCGCTGCACCTCGGATTCCTGCCGTTCGAGGCGCTGATGCACATCGATGCCATTGGGCGTGTGGTCTGGCGAACGCTCATCAGCAAGCGGCACCTGCTGGAATGGCTGACCGCCCACGACGTCGAGCGCTCCACGCGAAGCGGTCTGGTTCCCACGCTGCGCGCCATGTGGACCGCTCCGGCCATCGTCCTGCTGACCGTGGCGGCGACCCTGGCGCTGGATGTCACGGTCCCGATCACAGCGTGGCCGATCCTGGGTCTATGGCTGATCGGCCCGTTGGTGGGGTGGTTTATCAGCCGCCCGCTGAAGGCCCGCGAAGCGGAGTTCACGGCCGACCAGGAGCGGTTTCTGCGTCGCTTGTCGCGGCGGACGTGGGTGTATTTCGAGCACTTCGTGGGGCCCAACCAGAACTGGCTTCCGCCCGACAACTTCCAGGAGCGGCCGCAGAGCCGTGTCATCGAACGGACCTCGCCGACGAACATCGGCCTGACGCTGCTGTCGAACCTTGCGGCCTACGACTTCGGGTACCTGACGGCCGGCGCTCTGATCGAGCGCACCGAAAAGACTTTCGCAACGCTCGAGCGCCTGCCGCGGTACCGCAACCACTTCCTCAACTGGTACGACACGTGGACCCTCGAGCCGCTGCGCCCGCAGTACGTCTCCACGGTTGACAGCGGCAACCTCGCGTGTTGCTTGGTGACGCTGCGGGGTGGCATCCAGGAGCAGATGACGGGGCCGATCGTCCCCGGCCGGTGGCTCGAGGGTCTCGAAGATGTGACCGACGTTCTGGAGGAAGAGGCCCGGAAGGCACTGGCCCGGATCGCCGACCGCCGCGTCAAGGAGAACGTCCGCAAGGTTTCCAAGACCGTCAGAGACGGTCTGCGGAATCTTTCGGAGGCCGATGGTTCGCCGGCGGGCGCCGCGCCGGCCCTGCGACAGTTCACGGCCGACCTGACCGGCGTGGCGCCGCTTTGCCAGCACGACGGCAGCATGACCTTCTGGATGGCGGCCGTGCGCCGACAGGCGGAAGCGCTCCTGGCGGACCTGGTGTACCTTGTGCCGTGGCTGGCCGACCCGGTCCATACGGACCCCTTTGGGGGGATACGGGTCCGTATGGACGGGCAGGGTGAGCCGCAACTGACGGGGGCCGAGTCGGCATCACCGGACGCCGACCGGGTCGGCTTGCTCTACGAGGAACTCGGCGGCGTCAGGACGCTCAGGGACCTTGTGGAACTCGACCGCCGCCTGGGGCCGCATATCGACGACCTCTTGCGCCACGAGGCGGCGGTCGAGACGCCCCAGGCCGAGCGTCTGCGGCGCTTGCGCACCTGCGTCACCGAGGCGAGCGGGCGAGCCGCCGGCCGCGTGCGGGCGCTCGAAGGCCTTGCCCTCCAGTGCGAGGAACTCTCGGAGATCGATCTGGGTTTCCTGTACGACCCGGCCCGGAAACTGCTCTCGATCGGCTTTTCGGTCGAGGGTCGCCATCGCGATCCGGGCTACTACGACCTGTTTGCGTCCGAGTCGCGGCTCTGCTCGTTCCTCGGCGTGGCTCAGGGCAGCCTGCCGCAGGAACACTGGTTCCTGCTCGGTCGGCAACTGACACCCGGCCTCGACATGCCCACGCTCATGTCGTGGAGCGGGTCGATGTTTGAGTACCTCATGCCGCTCTTGATCATGCCGAACTACGAGGGCACGCTCCTGGACCAGGCCTGCCGCAGCGCCGTCATGCGGCAGATCAAGTACGGTCGGCGGCAGCGGGTGCCGTGGGGCGTCTCCGAGTCGTGCTATAATCAGGTCGATGTGCAGATGAATTACCAGTACCGTGCCTTCGGCGTGCCGGAACTGGGCCTGAAACGCGGCTTGGCCGACGACCTGGTCATCGCGCCGTACGCGGCCACCATGGCGCTGATGGTGCTGCCCGAGAAGGCGTGCGCCAACCTCCAGGCGCTGGCCCGGCTGGGACTTATCGGCAGGTTCGGCTTCTACGAAGCCGTTGACTACACCCCCACCCGCGTGCCCGCCGACCAGGACTACGCCACGGTCCGATGTTTCATGGCCCATCACGGCGGGATGAGTTTCCTGGCGCTGACCTACGCGCTGCTCGGCCGCCCGATGCAGCGCCGGTTTATGGCCGACCCGAGGGTTCGCGCCAACGCCCTTCTGCTCCAGGAACGGATACCGGTTGCGCGGGCGAGCACGCGGCAAGACCATCGTCAGGTCCCGCTCATCCACCGCGAGCAGGGAGAGGCGGTCCGCGAGTCCACGATGCGGGCCTACGCCGATCCGAATTCCCGCGTGCCCGAAGTCCACCTCCTGTCCAACGGACGGTACCACGTCATGATCACCAGCGCGGGGGGCGGGTTCTCCCGGTGGCACGACCTGGCCCTGACCCGGTGGCGCGAAGATGTGACGCGCGACAACTGGGGCTTCTTCTTCTACCTCCACGACCTGGACGACGGGTACACGTGGTCGTGCACCCATCAGCCCCTCGCCCGCGAGGCGGAACGGTACGAGGCCGTCTTCTCTCAGGCGCGTGCCGAGTTCCGCACCGTGCACCATGAGATCGACGCGCACATGCAGATCTCGGTCTCGCCGGAAGACGACGTCGAACTGCGCCGGATCACGCTGACCAACCTCTCGAACAAGGCCCGCAGCATCGAATTGACGTCGTTCGCCGAGGTGGCGTTGGCGGAACCGGCCGTGGACCTCGCGCACCCGGTCTTCAACGCCCTGTTCATCCAGACGGAGACAATTCCCGAGAAGTCGGCCATTCTGTGCACCCGGCGGCCGCGATCCGACGAGGAGTCGCCGCCCTGGATGTTCCACGCGATGATCGTGCACGCCGAGAAGATCATGCCGTGGGCGTCGTTCGAGACCGACCGGCCTCGGTTTCTCGGCCGCGGCCGCACGCCCGCCGACCCGGCGGCACTCGACCATCCGGGGCCGCTCTCGAACACGGCCGGGTCGGTGCTCGACCCGAACGTCGCCATCCGTCGGCGGCTGCGGCTGGACCCCGGCGAGGTCGTCATCGTGGACGCCGTCGTGGGGATCGGCAAAAGCCGGGAGGAGGCTGTCGCCTCGGTTGATCGGTACCACGACCGCCGCCTCGCCGACCGCTCGTTCGAGTTGGCCTGGACGCAGAGCCAGGTGCTGCTGCATCAGATCCGCGCCACGGAAGCCGACGCGCTGCTGTTCGCGCGGCTGGCCGCCTCGATTGTCTTCGCGAACTCCCGGTACCGCGCCAACGCCTCGCTTCTGGCGCGAAACCGCAAGGGCCAGGCCGACCTGTGGCGGTACGGCATCTCCGGCGACCTGCCGATCGTCCTGGTCCGCGTAACCGACCAGTCCGGCCTGGACCTCGTGCGCCGCATCATCCAGGCCCACGGGTACTGGCGTCACAAGGGTCTGCGAGTGGACCTGGTCATCTGGGTCGATGCGTTTGCCGGCTACCGCCAGAGTCTGTGGGACCAGATCATGGGCGTGGTGAACGCCGGGCCGATGGTCAGCGCGCTGGACCAGCGCGGCGGGGTGTTTGTGCGGAGCACCGACCAGTTGCCGGAGGACGACCGGCTGCTGCTGCAATCGGTGGCACGGCTGGTGCTCTCGGACCGCGCGGGCACGCTGAGCGAGCAGGCGGATCGCCGTCGCCGCAGCGAGACCCCTGTGCCGCCGCACCGGCCCGTCCGCAACCCGGAGCCGCCCTTACCCGGCGAGGCCGAGTTGCCGGCGCGCGACCTGAACTTCTTCAACGGCCTCGGCGGGTTCACGCCCGACGGACGCGAGTACATCACCCTCCTCCATCCCGGCACGACCACGCCGGCACCGTGGGCCAACGTTCTGGCCAACGCCGAGTTCGGGACGGTCGTGACGGAGTCGGGGGGCGGGTACACCTGGTTCGAGAACGCCCACGAGTACCGCCTGACCCCCTGGTACAACGACATGGTCACCGACGCCGGCGGCGAGGCGTTCTACATCCGAGACGAGGAGACCGGCCGGTTCTGGTCCGCCACACCGCATCCGGCGCCCGGCCCCACGCCCTACGTCTGCCGCCACGGCCTTGGCTACACGGCATTCGAGCACACCCAGCACAGCATCTTCACGGAGATGTACACGTACGTGGCGACCGACGCGCCCGTCAAGTTCACCCTGTTCACGTTGCGCAACCTTTCGGATCGCGACCGGCGCCTCAGCGTTACAGGCTTCTGCGAGTGGGTCCTCGGCCAGACGCGTGACAAGGACTCTATGCACGTGGTCACCCGCCACGATCCACAGACCGGTGCGATCATGGCCTCCAGCGCGTACAGCACCGACTTCGCCGACCGGCTGGTTTTCTTCCAGACCAGCGAAGCCGACCATGGTCTGACGGGTGACCGGACGGAGTTCATCGGGCGCAACGGCTCGCTTGCCAACCCGGCGGCCATGCGCCGGCAGCGATTGAGCGACCGCCTCGGCGCGGGGCTCGACCCGTGCGGCGCCATTCAGGCGTTCGTGACGGTCCCGGCGGGCCAGGAGCGGCAGATTGTGTTCATCCTCGGCGCCGCCCGGACCGAGGAGCAGGCCCGCGACTTCCTGAACCGATACGGCGGCATCGACGGGGCGCGCGTTGCCCTGGAGGCCGTCTGGGACTTCTGGAAACGCCTGCTCGGAGGCGTCTATGTCGAGACCCCCGACTCCGCCGTCAACCTCCTCGCCAACCACTGGCTCCTCTACCAGGCGGTGGCCGGACGTTTCTGGGGACGCAGCGGCCTGTACCAGTCCGGCGGCGCCTACGGGTTCAGGGACCAACTTCAGGACACGATGGCCTTCCTGCACGAGTGCCCGGACCTGAGCCGCCAGCACCTGCTGACCTGTGCCGGGAGGCAGTTCCGCGAGGGCGACGTCCAGCACTGGTGGCATCCGCCGACCGGCCGAGGCGTGCGGACACGCTTCTCCGACGACTACCTCTGGCTGCCATACGCCACCTGCCGCTACGTCACCTGCACCGGCGACACGGGCGTCCTGGACGAAATGGTGCCGTTTATCGAGGGGCGCGCCGTCGAGGACGGCGAAGAATCGTACTACGATCTGCCTCAGGTCGCGGACGAACAGGCCTCGCTGTACGATCACTGTGTCCGCGCGATTCGCCGCAGCCTGACGTTCGGCCCTCACGGCCTGCCGCTCATCGGCTGCGGCGACTGGAACGACGGGCTCAGCCGCGTCGGGAAGGACGGCAAGGGCGAAAGCGTCTGGCTGGCCTTCTTCCTGTACGACGTGCTGAAGAAGTTCGCGCACCTGGCCGACAGCCAAAACGACCGCGCGATGGCCAAGCAGTGCCGCGAGGCCGCCCGGACGCTTCAGTCCAACATCGAGACCAACGCCTGGGACGGCCGGTGGTATCGTCGGGCGTATTTCGATAACGGCGCTCCCCTCGGGTCGGCCCAGAGCCCTGAGTGCCGCATCGATTCGCTGCCCCAGTCGTGGGCGGTACTGTCGGGGGCGGCCAAGTCCGAACGGGCCGACATGGCCATGCAGTCGGTCTTCGAGAACCTGGTGGACTGGAACCTGTCGGTGATCAAACTGTTCGATCCACCGTTCGACAGCGCACCGTGGGACCCCGGCTACATCAAGGGCTACGTGCCCGGCGTCCGTGAGAACGGCGGCCAGTACACGCACGCCGCCGCCTGGGTCGCCATGGCCGCAGCGACGCTGAAGCAAGCGGAAACGGCTTGGCGGCTAAGTTCAGCCATCAACCCGATCCACCACAGCGACACGCCCGAGCGCATCGCCCGATACAAGGTCGAGCCGTACGTTGTGGCCGCCGACGTCTATACGGCCAAGGGACACGAGGGGCGCGGCGGATGGACGTGGTACACCGGCTCGGCCGCCTGGATGTACCGGCTGATCCTCGAGAGCCTGCTCGGACTTTCACTCGAAGTGGACACGCTGACGCTGGCGCCCGTCCTGCCGGCCGGCTGGAAAGGCTACACCATCCACTACCGCTTCCGCGAGACGCAGTACCATATCCAGATCTCCGTGACGGGGCCGGCGACCTGGAACGTCCGCAGCGTTCGAATCGACGACCAGCGCCAGCCCGATAACAAGATCCACCTGGTGGATGACCGCCAGGACCATATCGTCCGCGTTCAGGTGGGTTAAGCAGGAGCGAGAACGTGTTTCCGAACGGCCGTAGCGCCGGGGTGTATCCCCGGCGCGGAACCGCAGTCGGCCTGACTATCCGGCCGCCCGTACGGGCACCACAGACTTGGGTGCACGCCAACTCCGCCGCCGAATTCGATTGACTTGCCCGCTCGCAAGATGTAACGTGCGGCCCGCGTGCCGCGGAAGACTATCCGAGAACCCTTCGTGGCAGACGAAAGGAGAGTGAGTATGGATGTTTCACGACGGCAGTTTTTGACCAAAGGTGCATCGGTGGCGGCCACCGCCGGGGTTTTCGGCGCCACCACTGTCGCCTGCGCAAAGGCCGAAAAGCCTGAGGCCATGGTCGCCGCCTGCGGCCTCTCGTGCATGGCATGCCCGCTTATGAAGGCCGGCAAGTGCAAGGGGTGCGCCTCCGGTACGGAGGCCAGCGCCGAGATGCTCAAGATGAAGCCCTGCCCGGTGCTTCAGTGTGCCGCAAAGAAGAAGATCGCCTACTGCGGCACGGGGTGCAAGATGTTCACCACCTGCACCAAACTCATCGGCAAGCCATACGACAAGACGTTCATGGCCATGATCGAGAAGCGCCTGGGCGCGTAGGCCCAAGCAGCATCGGTCCCGGCGGCCCGCGTTGGCTTGAGCGCTGACGGTGTGTAGAGAGACTGTGCTCACCTCACGCTGCTGACCTCCCCCGCCGGCACGCAACACGCGCTGAATCGCACCGGCAGTGAAGGCCTCCATACCGCCGCGCCATAGTCCCGGTGCCCCGCGAAGGAGACGGAACACGTGCGGCGAGACATCATGCAGTTCTGATCTTCGCGCAGGTGTCGGCGATTCCTTTGATGAGGATGGTCACAAGTCCCCAGGCCAGCGGCAGCCAGAGCGGGATCGACAGGAAGGTGGGATTCGCGTATTCCCACGCGCCCAGGTGGATGCAAATCATCTCGCCACACGGGCCGACGACGGCGCCGACCAGATAGAAACAGACGGCGT
>CAZIJC010000098.1:0-17500 GCA_964539385.1 uncultured Anaerolineales bacterium
GCGCGGCGGCCGCGCCGCAATCCCCCGCCTGGTCGCCGGCGGCGTCCGAGACGGCAGCCGCAGTGTCGGACCTCGACGGCGGCATGGTGGATCTGCTGGCTGTGCCCGCGTTGGCGGTGTCGCTGTAGGGGGGTGGCACGGCAGCGGCGCAGCAGCGGCCGTGGGCGCCAAGCGCATCCCGCACCCCACTTCCCGCGCGGCGGGTACGGAGACCCGCCGCGCACCAGGTAGCGTCGTAGGACTAACGGCATTAAAGAAACGGCCGAGCCCGTTCGGGCCCGGCCGTTTGTATGTTATACGGAAGTTCGCTCGGAACGTCTTACCGCTTGCGGCGGATGAAGACGGCAGCGCCGCCCAGTGCCAGCAGCGCAAGCGTCGCCGGCTCGGGCGTAACGGTAAACTCAAAGTCATTCAGCGTGATGGTTCCCCACGGGTTGCCGGCGCTCTCTTCGCCTGGAACAATGCCGATGAGTTGCGTGATGGTAGCGATCCCGCCCTCCCCCGCAACATACTCGCCGCCGGCGAGAGAAACGGTGTAGGTGTTGTCGCCGCCCGGGTTGTAGTCCGGCGCCGTAAGCGTCAGTGTGCCGAGTTCGTGGACCGGCGCGTCCATACCAAACAGCGGCCAGGTGCCGGCGCCGGTGCGCTTAACCATGTAGTCCGGCGTGGTGGGTGGGTCGCCGAGCAACGGCAAGTTCAGCGAATCGTCGATCTCAGCAAACATGGTGCCAGCAATCATAGCATCCCAGGCCCACGTGGTTGCGGGCGCCAAGAGCGTCGGCAGAAGTTCCGGGGTCGAGGCGTCGAAGTTCAACTGGACCCAGGTCATGTGGTTGCGCCCCCCTGTCCCACCCGTATCGGGCGTAGGGTAGCGCCAAGTCTGCTCGTCCGTGACGAGCAGCTTGAGGAGCGACCCTTGCTCCACGATTCCGCCGTTCAGCAGTGCCGACCCGTCGTCGGTACCCGTCATGGACAGTTCGGACGAGAAGTCTCCGAACGCCGGGGTGGCAACCAGAAGGACAACGACGACTGCGAGTTTGCGAGCGAACATTCCTTTACCTCCCTGCTTTGGGCCAACTACCCTAACCTGACATCTCCGCGCGGACGCACCTACACCGTGCGTCCCCCCGCGTCTGCCCCGCAGGGAAAACCGAACCGCACAAACCCTCCGAACGGCTTTCCACAACCTTGAAAGTATAACCCAAATCCGCGAAAAGTCAAATCGTGCGGCCGTTTTGGCGGCCAGAAAAGCGCGATTTCTTGAAAAAACGCCGCCCGTGGCACTGAATCGGCCGCCACCGGGCTGTTTTCGACCATCCGCGGGGCGCGGCGGACCGCTTTCCCTGACGCGGCGCGGGCCGAATTGGCAGGAGACGGGCTTTCCCGGCCGCGCGAAGGCCGATGCGCGGCGTTCCGGCGCCCTGATTCGCGCCTCCGCGAATGTTAAGATGGGTAAAATGGCGGCAGGAATGGCGTGCAGCAGGCGGGCCCGGCCGGCTTCAGCGCGGCAGATGGAGCAAGCGTGTCACGTTTCGGCACAGGCGTTTCCCCTATTCCCACATCGAGTTCATCTGCCATACCTCGACGGACTCCAGCGTGCAGGCGCCGCCCTCGGCAAAGGCACACACGGTGCGGGCCGACGGGTCGAGGTACGCCACCTTGGTGACGGCGCTGCCGTTCAGATACACCTCCGTGACCGAGCGGTCCACGAAGACGTGCATCCGGACAACCTGGCCCGCCTCGAGGCCGGCGGCCATGCGCTTGCCGGCCAGGCCGAACTCGCCCGTGCCTGCGCTGAACCACACGGGCAGGCCCGTCTTGCCATCGGGCGAGGCCCGGACCTTCAGACCGAAACGCGCGGCGTCGCCGGGCCGGAACGTGGCGATGATCTCCAGGGCATCGCCCGAGACGTCTTCGAGCGCGGT
Source organism: uncultured Anaerolineales bacterium (assembly GCA_964539385.1). Lineage (GTDB taxonomy): Bacteria > Planctomycetota > Phycisphaerae > FEN-1346 > FEN-1346 > JAUVZF01. The sequence continues at coordinate 1,926 of CAZIJC010000098.1, forward strand.
CGGCGCCGCCGGCGCAACGGCCAGGTTGCGGAAAGACCGCTTCTTGCCGCGCAGGACCCGAAGTTCCGGAATCGGGGCCAGGATGAGCCGCCCATTGCCCAGCCGCGCGACGCGCGGAATCGAGTGCATGCCCTGCCAGTAGGGGACGCTCCTGGTGGGGGACGGCGGGCTGGTGACCCATCCGTGCACGATGCGTCTCGGGGAGCCGCCGGGGCCCTTGTCGTCAACCATGTGCGGGTTGAAGGAGTAGTAATCGCCGGGGTCGAAGGTCCGCCACGCGGGGGCGTCGGGCGTGAAGGTCATGGTTGCCGCGTCGTAAGAGCCGACGGTGTACGGGTTTCCGCGCACGCCGATCATCAGGACACTCTTCTCGCCAAAGGGCACCAGGTAGGGCAGTTCCCAGTAGCGTCCGGGTGGGCCGGAGTGGATAGGTTTGCGGAGGGTCCAGTTCGCCAGGTCGTGGGAGGTCCAGAGGTACGCGGCCCCCGTGGCGTTCTTGCCGCCGGTGGTGCCGCCGATGAGTTGGCGCCACGTGTCGCCGTCTTTCCAGATTTGGGCGTCCCAATGGACGGGCGACTGAGGGTTCGGACGCTGGTCGTTGGGCATGACCATCGTCTTGTGCCAGGTGCGGAACCCGTCGGTGCTGCGTGCGAGGATGCCGTAGGTTTCGCGGTGCCCGGCCACGTTGCCGGTGTAGAGGGCGGTGGGGACGCCGTCGTCGTCGATGACCATGTTGCCGGAGTACACGCCGCCGCGGTCGTACTTGGAGTCGGGCCAGATGGCCACCGGCCAGTCTTTCCAGTGGACGAGGTCGCGGCTGACGGCGTGGCCCCAGCAGCGTTTGCTCCGCTTGCCATCGACGATGGGGTCGAACTGGTAGAACAGGTGGTAGGCGCCCTGGTGGTAGATGACGCCGTTCGGGTCGTTGATCCAACTCTCCGGGCCGGTGAAGTGGTAGATGGGCCGCTGCGGGTCGCTGCGGATCATCCAGCGGCGCAGGGCTAGGGCCGCCGTCGAGAACGTCTCGACGTCGCGGCTCTTGACGACGCGCCGGAACCGCTCAACTTGCTCGGGCATCGCGCTCGATTCGGCGCCGGGGGCCGGCGAGCAGACCACCAACGCCACGACGACACTCAGCCAGATCTTGTCCCAGGCGTACACGATCCGTTTCCTCCGGGTTCACTATGCGGTCTTGCGTAAGTCTTTTGCTGTGCCGAGAACGGCACCCGCTCGCTTACGCTCGCGGCTAGTTACACTCGCGCCCGACCAGCCACGTGAGAAAACCAGCCGCGCCGCTCGCGGCTGGTTACACTCGCGCCCGACCAGCCACGTGAGAAAACCAGGCACGCACGTAAGTAAGCGGCGCAACCGCAAACCGCGCTACTCCCTGGCAGCAACCTTCTTGCTCCGGGGCGGCATATCGACTCGGGGATGGGCCAGCATCTTTCGGCGTCCTTCGCGGATGGCGGCCAGCATGGCGGCGTAGTCGGGGTCGCGCGTGCCTGCGAACAGCGGCGCCCCCTTGCCTCCTTTCTCGGTGCCGTGGCCTCGCCCGCCGGCCTTCTTCGCCAGGTGTGCCGTCAGGGCGGCCGACCACTCGGGGTGCGTGAAGTTGATCCACGCCAATCGTCCGTCCCAGATGCGGCCGTGGTCGTTGGGGTTCGGGACGTCGCCGTGGCACGATTTGCACCGCTTCTTGTAAACGCCGAGGAACCGTTCGGCGAACCATTTCGACGGGCGGCCGCTCTCGACGTCGGTGCACAGGTCGCGATAGCCGGGGGAGCGTGGCCGGCTGTTGGCGTAGGTGGCGTAGTACGGAACGTCGGCGTCGATCCAGGTGTAGATCCGCCGCCGGTCCTCCAGGGGGATCATGCGGCCGCAGTGGTCCGTGTCGATGCGTTCCAGGAGGCGGCTGGCGTGCGAGCCGGTCCAGAGCGGTTGGTTGACCGCCGACGGCGTGCGCAGCAGCCAGTAGAAATGGACGAGCGGCTTGCCCTTGGCCTTCTCGGCGGGCAGCATCTCGCCGGTGGCCATGTTGTGCTGCCGGTAAGAGCGGCTGCGGCCGAGCAGGTTGTCGTAGGCCATGTTGAACAGGCGGGTCTTATCGCCCGAGAAGTCGTATCCGCCCTTCGGGTTGGGGCCGCTGTGGCACTTCACGCAGTATTTGTCCAGGACCGGCTGGACCACCTTGACGAAATCGACCACGCCGTCGGTCCCCCAATCGGGCGGTTGGGGCCGGTCGGGCGCGCGGCGGAAAGCGATCGGCACGGCGGGCCAGGCGGCGGCGGGAGACGTGCTGCGGGGCTCGTGGCAGCCGATGCACCCGAGCGTTTCGCCCGGCATCAGTTGCACGGCCGAGGTCTGCCGCTGCAGTTCACGCCCTTCGGCGTCAAGCACCTGGAGATAGATCTCCTGAAGCGCCGGCACCATGAAATGGGCCGATCCGTCGGCCTCCACGGGCACGCGGCCCCAGCACTTCTTGGCGTAGTACGTGCCGTAACTCATCAGGGGCGACTGGTCGTAGGCGCGGCTGGTCAGGTCGCGCGTCTTGCGCATCTGCTCCATGATCTGGATGTACTTGACGCGGCCGCGCTCGATCTGAGGCAGGCCGTAGTAGACGTCTGCCAGCAGGAGCGTGCCCCACCGGACGCCTTCCTCGGCCCCGGCCGGCCCGGAGGCGAGCGCCGGCAGCAAGGCCGCCCGTTCGCGCCGCCGTATCGGCAGCGGACCGCAACATCCCTGCTCCGGATCCGAAACCACGGTCGCCTTGTTGTCGCAAAGGTCCAACAGGCAGATCGCGAACCGGCCGCCCTTGCCGTACGCCGCGAGAAACTGGTAGTCGCTGACGGGGAACGGGTCGCGGTACGACCACCGGTACGAGTGGTCCCTGATCTGGGGGAACTCGCGGGTGATCCACGCAAAGCCGTAACCGCGCGGCGCTTCCAGCCCGAGGTGGTTCTGGATCAGGCCGATGGCGCCGTGCGGGTAGCCGTGATGCGGGGCGAAGGTGGCCACCACCAGGTCGCGGTGCCCCGGGACGGGGCGGGCCTGCCAGAACGTGCCCACGTCGCGTATCGTGTTGCCGAAGAACAGTTGGTAGCGGCGGCCGTCGGGGTTCTGCGTCCAGAGGCTCTGCCGGTACGTCAGGTCGCGGTCGATGTATTCCCACCGGGTGAACAGGACCCGCCCGTCGGCCAGGATGTGCGGCGAGAAGTCCGAGAGGGTGTTCTGGCTGACGCACCGGACTCGGGTGCCGTCGCGCCGCATGACGTGCAGGTTCGAACAGGGCCCCGGCTGGCAGACGGTGTACGCCCCGCGGCGCGTGGAGACGAACAGCAGGTCGCCGCCCGGCAGTTCGATCGCGCCGACGTCGTAATGCGCCGGGTTGCGGCTGATCTTCTTCAGGCCCTTTCCGTCAACGCCGATTTCGTGGATTTGCCAGCACCGCTCGTCTTTCTTCTTGAACGAGAAGAAGAGCGTCCGGGCATCGGCGGAGAGGTTCATGTCGAAGATGCAGCCTTCGGTGTCGCGGAAGATGGTGCGGTTGGCCTGCGGACGGGCCGGGTCGTGGACGTGGATGCTGCATCCCCACCGTTCGGGCACGCTCTGCCAGATGTGGCAGTTGGCGGCGTTGGGCCGGCTGAGCGGATGCCGCGTAAAGAAGGCGATGGGTCCCAACTGCCCGACCTCATCGGCCAGGAAGGCCTTCACGTCGTCCGCCAGCGCCGTGATCGGGCCCTCGTCGGTCATCCTGCCCGCGCCCATGTCGGCGAGCAACCGTTCGCGCCGCGTCTTGAAGGTGGCCAGCCGCGCGAGGTACCGCCGGCCTTCGGGGGAGAGTCCCTCGCCCCGGCGCATCAGGTCCAGCAGGGCGGTTCGGTGCGGCTGGAACTTCAGTTCGTTCACCTGCGCGAGCAGCCGCTTCATCTCCCGCGCCCGGAACCGGGCCGGGTCATCGCGGACGTCCCACTCCATGATGCCGCTGCCGTGGCCGGGCTGAGACTTCACCTCGATACGCAGGGCCGTCGTCTCGACCGGCTCGAACGTCACGCGGTTGAAGACGCCCTTCGCCACGCCGAAGGGGCAGGTGTTCTTCACCGGCGCCCATCCGTCGCCTTTGCGGTAGAAGAGCCGCCACGACTCCGGCACGGGGCATCCGCCGCCCGGCGTGTCGTCGAGCCAGTAGATTTGCGTGCCGGCGAGTTTGCGCGGCGCGTCGAAGTGGTACTCGGCCCACTCGTGGGTGCCCTTGTGCGGCCAGAAGGAGTGGTGAGGCTGTTCCCGCGGGGTCTTCGGCTCGACGCCGTCGTTGATGGAGGCGACCGTGTCGCCGCTGAAGCAGTGCGAGACCCGCACCTCGTCGGCCGACGTCGCCGCCGCAAGGCCTACGCACAGCACTCCAACGCGCAATCTCACGCGAAACATGTCGTTCTTCCAGAAAAAAGGTACCTGGTACCTTTTTTACATTCCGCCGCGCTTCAGGGCGAAGCGCGTGCGGCCGTCGTCGCCTGTCGCGAAGTCGTAGACCTCTTTACCGTCGGGCCACGTGACGGTCAACCGCTTGCCGCCGTCCGACCACGCCGTCTCGGGCAGCGGGCCGCCTTTGCGGAAGGCATGCAGCATAACCTTATACGTCCCCGTGACCGCCCGCAGCGGCAGGACGATGCGCCGGCGCCGCGTGCTCTTGGTGCGGTGCACGGTCTCGTACTGTTCGAGTTTGGCCCCGTCCCGTGTGACGTGTGCTTGAGACGAACCATCGCCGGCGGCCAAGACACGCACGAGCAGCCTGCGGTCGCCTTCCGGTTCGGCCAGGACGAGGTCCACGACGTGCCCTGTGCCGGCCTTTCCCGGCGAGGTCTGCACCACCTTCAGGTCCTCCGGCGTCTGCATCTGCCAGGTGTAGGAGTGCTCGGCGTCATCTTTGCGGAGGTCGTCGGCGATAAGGGCGTAGGGGTGCGCCCCTCGCACGAGGCCAACTGTGCGATAAGCGAACACAACGGGGTTGTACGGTTTCCAGTGATGATGTTGGGTCCCGCTGTAGTTGGCTTTTGCATCGACGATGGGTTTGTTGCCGGTGTTCCAGAGGGGCAGAAAACTCCACGGCCGGTCCATCCACGGCAGCGGGCTTCGCGTCAGCCGCGATGCGTTCGGCGTAACCGGGACGGGCCGCGCCGCCGGGTCGCGCGGGTCGCACGTCACGTAACTGTAGGGCCACTTGAGGTCGGCGGCGGCGAAGGTTGCCTCCGGTGCGTCTTCCAGTGCGACGGTGCGGGCGGGGACGCAGCGGAAGGGGCCCTCTCCGCGGCCGTCGATCAGCACCAACGAATGCACGAGCGACTTGCTCTCGACCGCGACCGTCCGGTGTGCCCACACGCGGCCCAGGGCCGCGAACACGAACTCGCCCCGCGAGGCACGCGTGTGGCCGCCGTGCACGTGTCGCGGCTCGAAGTACAGGAACGCCGCCTCCGGCGTCCACGCGCTGCGTGTGGTCAGCAGGCCGCGGTAATCGCTGAACCAGGTGAGCGGCTCGTTCTTGCGGAGGAGCGTGAGCGCCTTCTCGTATGCCCGGTCGAAGTCGTACGTCGCGCCGGTTGCGCCGAGCGGGTCCTCGGCCTGGAACAGGTCGCACCACTTCGGCGCGTAGGAGGTGCGGATGTTCGGCCAGGGGCCGCGGGCGTCTTCCTTGAAGAACTCCCTGGCGGTCGAGGCGTAGACGATGTCGACGATCGGGTCGGCGGGGTGGGCGAACTTGAACGTCGCGACGTCGCGCGAGGGGCCGATGCCCGTCTCGAAGACGTGCTCGCCGCCCCACGGCAGCATCGTGTGCAGGTGGAACGTGCGGACGTGGTTCTTCGACCACTGGGTGCCGAGCAGCGGCTCGCCGCGCTTGGCCAGGGGAATCAGCCAATTCGGGGCGTAGTGGCTCTTGTTGAGCCCCTCGAACGGCGCGCCCTGCGGGCCGGCCGCCACGTACACCCACTTGCGCAGGCCCTCGACGATACGCCGGTACACGTGCTCGTCGTAGCCTTCTTCGCCTTCGATCGAAAGGACCATCGGCAGCAGGTTGGCGTGGATGATATTCCAGTTGCTCGTGTTGCCCGGAAAGGCGGGCAACTGGTCGAGCCCCAGGTACCGCTTGCCGCGCGTGATGTCGGAGAGGGTCTTGCGGACGGCGGCGCGCTCGTCGTCGGTCATCCACTGGTGGGCCCAATCGTACGTCAGGCCGAGGCTGTGGCTGCCCAGGGGTTGGTAGACGCGCTGCCAGTCGTCGGTACCGGTCCAGATGTCCATGTGGCTGCACAGATCGCGGGCGAGGGTGGCGGCAGCGGCGGCGAGGCGCCGGCCGCCTCGGGCATCGTTGTCGATGAGGCAGCGGAAGGCCTCGTACGGCAAAAGGTGCATGAGGTAGTGCCGCTTGCTCCTGGGGTCGCGATCGGTCCACAGGCCGGCGAGGTCGTCGGGCACGCGTCCGGCCGCCAGGTCGTTGATCCACCCGCCGACCCACGGGCCGCGGTAGCCCATGCGGCGGTGGACGTGGATGCCCTTCTCGGCGTACTGCCTGACGATTTCGGGCTTGTCGGCGTAGGGGATGTCTTCCCAGTCTTCACGCCTGGTCGAGACCTGAAGCAGCCGGCCGCGGATGCCCGCCATCTTCAGCCGCCCGACGTGCGTCTCCTTCAGGCGGCGGCGGATCTCCGGCACCTCCTCCGGCCCGAAGTAGACGCGCGGGTGAACGCCCGGCTTGGGCGCCGGGCGAAAGCGGTGCTTCGCGAACGAGTCGGCCATCCCGGCCGGAGGGGGCTCCAGGCCGTACCCGTTCCACTTCTCGATGGCCGGCAACGACGCCTTGATCTCCTCGACCGTGTAGCCGGTGCGTTGGGCGACCTGTTCGAGCGTTTCACCATGGATGTTCGGCGCGGGTGCGGCGTGTGCGGCGCCGGACGCAAAACAGGTCGCCAGGACTACGGAAAGAAGGCGGGCGCATGCGCGTGCGAATCTCATCGTGAATTCTCTCGGTGACCGTGGTTCCCCGTCGGAGGCGCTATCATAAACCCGGCCGGCCTTGGCGCGTAGCGGAACTTCCCGACCAGGGGGTGGGAGCAATGCGGTTTGATTTCCCCCGCGCGCCGGTTTAGCATGCGGTGGGTGCGGCGACAGGCGGCAGTCGTTCGAAGCCGCCGCGCCCGGCCCGTACGGGTGGGGGAGCAACGGGTTCCTTTCGGCGGTTTTGCAGACAATCGGCACCAAAGGGGCTCACTTATGCGAACGGTTGTTCCCGTGACGCTTGCCCTGCTCATCGCCGCCTGCGCCGCCGTCACGGTCGGCGCGGGCGCCTTTGAGGGCTACCGGCCGAGAACCGCTTCCGCGCGTGCAGTGGCCGCCCCCAAGTGGGAGCCGCTGCCCATGCCGCCCGAACACGGCTTCGTCAATGTCAAGACCGACTGCGGCGCGAAGGGCGACGGACGGACCGACGACACCGACGCGCTGATGTCGGTCATCGGCACCGGCAAGGACCCGAAACTGGGCGGCACGAAGCATCCGACGTTCGGCGTCGTCCGCGAGATCTATCTGCCGCCCGGCACGTACCTGGTGAGCCGGCCGCTCATCGTCGGCGGCAAAAAGAAGTGGATCCAGGGCGCCGGCGTCGGCAAGACGGTCATCCGCCTCAAGGACAACTGCCCGGGCTTTCAGGACGCCGCCAAGCCGCAGTACCTTCTGGACACCAAGGGCAAGGTCCACGGCGCGCAGAACTTCGGCGTCCAGTTCCACGACGTTACGATTGACGCCGGCGCCGGCAACCCGGGGGCGGTGGGGCTGCACTTTCACACGAACAACGGCGGCACGTGCGGGAACGTCGTCATCCGCTCCAGCGACCCCGAGCGGCGGGGCGCCGTCGGGCTGGCCATGGACCAGTGGGCGCCGGGGCCCGGACTGGTGAAGAACCTGCTCGTCGAGGGCTTCGACAAAGGCGTCTTCATCTCGCACGACCAGTACAGCATGGTCTTCGAGCACATCATCCTGAAAGGCCAGCGGGCGGTGGGCTTCGAGAACGCCGGCAACACGGTCAGCATCCGCGACCTGCGGAGCGTCAACTCCGTGCCCGCCCTCCGCAACCACGGCGCCAGCGCCCTGGTGTGCCTCGTGGAGGCGGAACTCACGGGCGGCGCGGCCGGGGCGGCGGCCATCGAGAACGCCAGGGACGGCGGCCTGTTCGCACGCGATATCAAGAGCCGAGGCTACGGGACCGCCATCAAGAGCGACGCGGCGGGCGGCAAGGAGGTCGCAGGGCCGGACGTGGACGAGTTCAGCAGCCACGGTGTCCTGAGCCTGTTCGATTCGCCGCACGAATCGCTCCGCCTGCCCATCGAGGAGCCGCCGCACCTGCCCTACGGCGACGTCGCGAAATGGGTCAGCGTGGCCGCCTACGGCGCCAAACCGTCATACGGCCGGAAGGACCGGGTCGATTGCACCGAGGCGTTCCAGAAGGCGGTCGATTCCGGGGCCGAGACCGTCTATATCCCCGCCGGTTACGGTTATCTGATTACCGACACGATCCACCTGCGTGGAAAACTGAAGCGCCTCATCTCCTATCAGGGCCAGATTACCGCCCGGACGGGCGAGAAGCCGCTTTTTCGCCTCCAGGACGGCCAGAGCCCCGTCTTTGTCCTGGAGCGGGGCGGCTCGACGTACGGCAGCCGGTGCGGCGTATGGATCGAGCACGCCTCCAAGCGGACGCTCGTCTGTGTGGGCGTCTTCAGTTACCGAAACTCGGTGCCCGGCGGCAAGGTGTTCATGGAAGACGGCTGCGCCCTGCCGCTCGTCTTCGACCGCCAGAAGGTCTGGATCCGCCACGTCAACACCGAATCGTACGACGTGAACCCGCACATCGTGAACCGCGGCGGCGACCTCTGGATCCTGGGGATCAAGACCGAAAAGGACCGCAGCATCATCGGCACCTACGACGGCGGGCGGACCGAACTGTTGGGAGGCCTTCTCTATAAGAACCGCCAGAGGGTCGGACAGGCCCCGTGCTTCATTAACTCCGAGGCCAGCCACAGCCTCGTCTACCGCGCCAAGGGCGTGCCGTACGACGTGCACGTCGAGGAGACGCGCGGCGGGGTCACCAAGAGGCTGCCGAAAGAAAAGACCCACCGCTGGCGCGCCACCCTCTACGTGGGATACAAAGGACCATAGCCCCTATAAGACAAGGAAACCCAGGCGTGTGCCTGGGCTTCCTTTGAGTTTTCGGCCTTCCACCACTGTGCCGTAAGGATCTTTTGGAATCAACCCACTTGTCAAATGGGTGCCTCTGGGCCGCTTCGGGCTTCCCGCCGAAGCGGGCATGTCCTGGGCGACCCAATGCGGCTCCCTAAGCAGGTTCCATCGGTTGTTCCAATATGGATCCTAACACGGACACGGCAGAGGGCCGATGCCTCTCATTTAATCGTACGCTAATTGCATCGGCCGGCCAAGGGAAAAAACTTTATGCAATCCCGTCCGGGTGGCCCTCAAGGCGGAGACCCGCGGCGCGCCCGTCGATAACCGTTGCATGACTTCTGGCGTAGCAGTAAGATCGCGCTCGACTTCACCGGCTGGAGCATCGTGATCCCGAGACAGGAGGCACGTCTCATGTCGGAGCCCGCCACAACCCCCCGGCACGGGCCGTCCACGTTGTCCAGGACGGTGGGCGTGGTGTTGGCGATCGTCGGCGGCCTCGCATGGCTGCTGCCGGTCTTCACATTCGTGTTCATTGTCCCGAAGTTCGCGGAGATCTTCGCCAAGTTCGACATAAAAGGCGGGTTGCCTCCTATGACTCAAGCGACCCTGGCTGTGTCCTCTGCGTTTGCGCGTTACTGGTACCTGTTCGCGGCCCTCTGGGCGGCGGCAATTGCGCTGCTGGCGATCGCGTCGGTTGTGGCCAGGACGCGGTGGCCCGTGTGGTTGTCCGTAGCGTTTGGGGTCGTCTCGCTGGTCCTGGTCTTTGTGACCGAGACCCTTCTTGTCCTCGGCCTGTTCGCACCTATGGTGACGCTTATCCAAGACGTGGGACACACCTGATCGAGGCCGGGCGCCGGGGCACGCCCCGTCTATGAGCAAGTCTCCGTCAGCCTGCATGCAGACGAAGTGGTTGACACCCCCCGGCCTCGCCTTAGAATGCATCCCGGATTTCCGGACCAGGAGGATGCGTATGTCTCGCTTTACGGTGGCGGCGCTCGTGATGCTTGCCTCCTGTCTGGCCGCAGGCGCCACGGCGGGCGAAACGCGCCCCAAGGAGCCGCGCACCCGCCTCGACCGTTTCAAGCCGCTCATCCTGGAGACCGACGACCTCCGCACCATCCGCAAGGTCGAGAAGACCGGCGACGGCGACGCCGCAAAGCCCGCCGCCAAAATCCAGGTAGACGCCAAGACCCGCACCGTCCGCATTCCCGTCGCGCCGACCCGGACGCGTGGCGCCGTGGAGTGGCTTCTGACGGTGTGCGGCAAGCACCCGGCGACCTCGGTGCTGGTGACGGCGCGAGCGGCGGCGGAGGTGTCGGCGGCGTTTGCGAAGGCGGGTTTCGAGGCCGGCGTGCACCCGCGCCGCCTCGGCGCCGACCGCGTCGGCCCGCCATCGGGACGGGCCCTTGAGATCCACCTCATCTTCAAAACCGCCGGCGGCAAAGAGAAACGCATCCCGGCCGCACGACTGCTCGCCTCGAAATCCGACGGCACGCCGCTCGGCGCCGGCCGGTGGGTCTACGTCGGCCCGCAGCGCATCGGCGACGGCACGGACAGCATCCTGCTGACCGAACTCTCGGGCAGCCTCGCCACGACCAACGTCCGGGACGCCAGCGCCATCGTGTACTGGGTGCCCGAGGATCGTGACCCGGAGCCGTACGTGCGTGCCTGCTACGCATCGCGCGAGGCGCTGCCCGGCAAAGACGCGACGTTCGAACTTGAGATTCGCGCGGCCAAGCGCGGCGGGTCGCCAGAGGGCTGCCGCGCGGCGGGTTGGGCTGGGGCGCGGTGGGCAAGACTGTCCACCGCGCAAGCGGCTGGGCAGACCCAAAATCGCGGCAGCGACCGAGGGGTAGGAAGCCGCTGCCGCTTTCAAAGACGGCCTCTCGGCCGCCTTCTCTTCCAATTGTCTGTCACAGAGTCTGAACGGCGCGTCAGCCATTAATCTGCCGGCGTCCTACAGCCAGTCGCACGCCCACCGGCAAAGCGACGAGAAGTGCATCTTCCCAGCGACTGTATTTATGGCGCCAAAACGGCCTCTTGTCAAGAGGAAAATAGAAATCATTGTGCGTCGGCGGGGGCGGCCTACTCCTTGGGCCGGGCCAGGTTCCAGGGATCCTCGGGCCTCATCTCGCCCGCCCGGACGGCCTGGATCCGCCGCCCGAGGGCCGCGGCGGGGCCGTCGTCCGGGTCGATGGCGACCAGGTCGGCCACGGCCGCCTCGGCCGCCTCCACCTGCCCCGCCTCCAGGGCGTCGATGGCCCGGCCGAACGCCTGTGCGACGGCCTTGGTCTTCTCCGTGGCCGGCTCAAGGGCCAGCGGCTCGTAGAGCGGCATCGGCTGGGCCTTGCCGCGGATACTGGCCGCTCCGAGCCTGCGGAACAGGACGGCCTCGTTGCAGCCGTCGCGCGTGGCCTGCGAAACGAGGATCTTCGTATTGAGCCAGCGGTTGGCCTCCTCGAGCCGTCCGCCAAGGTTCACCGTGTCGCCCATGGCGGTGTAGTCGAACCGCTGCTGTGACCCGAAGTTGCCGACGCTTGCCGGCCCGGACGAGCAGCCGATGCGGATTCTCAGATGCGCTCCCTCGGGCAGCAGCCCCATGTGAATCAGGTCGTCGCTGATCTTCGGCAGGGCGTCTTGCATCGCCAGGGCGGCCCGCACGGCCCGAAGGGCGTGGTCATACACCTGGACGGGCGCCCCGATGAAGGCCAGGATGCCGTCGCCTTCGTACTTGTCGAGCGTGGCCCCTTCGGCCATGAGCAGCCCGGTCATCGCGCCGAGGTAACGGTTGAGCAGAGAGACGAGTTGTTCGGGATTCATCCTCTCCGAAAGTGGCGTGAAGCCGGCGATGTCGCTGAAGATGACGGTGATGTCGCGCCGCTCGCCGCCCAGACGCAGCGCCTCCGGGTCCCTCATGATCTCGTCCACGTGGGCGGCCGAGGTGTATTGCTGGAAGACGCGGGTGATCCACCGGCGGCTGCTCGCCTCGGTCAGTTGCCGGTAACCCGACACGCCCGCGAACGCCAGCACGATGGCCGACACGGGGCCCGCCACGGGCGGCAGGACGGCGACCGTCGCGGAGGCGACGTAGCCGATAACCACGACCGCCGTCGAAAGCCACACCGTTGCCGCAATGCCCCAGCCGGTGGGTAGCCGCCACCCAAGGATCCCCACCAGCCACGCTGCAAGCACCGCGATCAGCCAGTCCTGCCAAGTCGCCATGTGCTGAAACGCCACGCCCGACAGGATCGTCCGCATGACGGACGGATAGACGGTCACCCCCGGCTGGCTGCGGCTGATGGGTGTCTTGTGCTGGTCGGTGCCGGCCGTGATGTTCAGCCCCAGGACGCAGAGGCGTCCTTCGACGTGCGGCCGCAGGCGGGCGGCGCTCTTCGCCACGTCCGCGACGAACTCGTCCTGCTTCTCATGGTAGATGCCGATGAACGGGCCGAACCGCTCGACAGCCGCGGCGCAGTCCTTGGCGAGGTTATCTTCGGCGCCGTCGCGTGCGCGTGCGGCGTGTTCCATGAGGGCCATGATGAGGCGCTCTTCGACCTTCTGGAGCGCCTCGCGGCGTTGGGTCACCCCGGCCTTCAGCGCGGCATCGCCGGGCGACGCTTTGGCTTCGCCCTCGGCCTGCTCCAGCGCCGCCCGGGTCTCGGCCCACGTGCGGTCGGAGAGCAATCCGCCGATCTTTCCCATCACCAGGCGCCACCGCTCGCGGAGGTTCTCCAGGGCCTTCCGGTTGTAAACGAGGTCGAGGACAGGCCCGGCGGAGATGACGTCCCGATCCGCGACCGTGATGCTGCGCGGCCAGCGAAGGCTCATCTGCGCCTTGGCATCGATCGGCACGCCGACCGACTCGGTGCTGTCCGGCGACAGGAGGACAAACCGCCCCTTGTCGAGACGGACGCGATAGCCGGGGCCGTACTGCCACAGCCCGGCCATCTCGACCCCCAGGTGCGGAAAGACGTAACGGCCGGCGCGCGCCAGCAGCGGCACCCGCCGCACCGACTGATCCGCGTCCTTCAGAAGGCTTGTGTAGCCCGACCCGGCGGCGACGGCGCCCAACTCCGGGATCATCGGGTTGACGGCCTCGGCCGCCAGCAGGCGTCGAGCCGTCTCGGACGGCACGTCGATGGCGTGACGGCGAAGGTACGGCTTCACCTCGACCTCATCGGGCGCTTCAGTGTTGTCCGTCCCGCGGTCGCCCCCATGTCGAACCTTGTAATACAGGCTGAACGGGACGACCACGTTGCCCGCCCGCTGAAGGCTCTCGCGGAAGATCCGATCGGGTTTCGCGAGGACGTATTCCTCGAACCCTGTGGGATCGGCTTCAGGGCGTTGGGCCACGCAGGACGTCTGTGCCTCCGAATACTCGATGTCCAGAACGATCAGGCGCGGCCCGAGCGAGGCGAGCGCATCGACGATCATGGCCTGTTTGATTCGCGGCCAGGGCCACCGCCCGCCATGCCCGTGCGCGATGGCGCCGTCGTCGATCTCGATGATGGAGACCTGGGCGGTTTCCGCCACCTCGGGCAGGGCGTTGGCCGTCCGCAGCGTGTCTGAAACCGTCAGTTCAAGGGTGCGGCCGGCGTCGGTGAAGCCGATGAAGGTGGCAGCGCCGCAGCCCAGCGTCAGGGCGATGAGGGAGGCCACCCAAAGACGCGCGCGGCGAAACGCCTGCGGTTTGGCACGGGCAGGTTTGGCCAAGGGCTGACCCCAGGCTCACGCAGTTGACCCGCTGTCAGTCGGCCCCTCTATCCCGGTCCGCCTCCGGCCGGAGGCGGAGGGTCGGTGATGTCGCCCCGGTAGGGCTTGTCGCCCGGCTGGCTACTATCGTCGGGATCCGTCTGCTGGCCGCCCGTCTGGGCACCGGTGTTTGGCGGCGAGTTGCCCTGGAGCCCGCCCGGGGTCGGCGTTGACGTGTGCCAACGGCCGGCGGCGTTCTGCTCGTCCGGATCGTAGGCCTTGGTGTCGAGAATGATCGGCAGATAGAGTTGGGCGAGTTTCATGACGGGGTTCGTGGCGGCCTCGTCGGTGCTCTCCCCTGTGAGGCAGGTCGTCTCGCGGCCAAGCATGGCATCGCGGACGGCGATCAGGCCCGACCCCGCCAGGCCGAAACTGCCGCCCAGCACCGGAAAGAAACCGGCCTTGATGCCTTGCGTCCCGCGGACCGACAGCGTGGCCGACGGCGTGACGATGGCGAAATCGCTCTCGATCTTCCCCTTCTCGACCACCGCCTGCGTGTTGCCGTGCTTCATGTACAGCCGCGTGCGGACCTTCTTGCCCTCCGTGCGGAGTTGGCCGATCCGCATGACTGTCAGCGGATCGATCTGCACCAGACTGTCGGTCATGTCCAGCACACACCGGGCGCGGAAGCCCGTACGGATGTCGGCGCCCTCGGCCAACGTCATGCCTGCCTTGACGGGCGTCCAGGGCTTGCCTTTGGCGGACCGCGTCTCAACCGTCCCTTTGACGGCCTTGACAACGGCGACAAGCGTTGCCTTGCCGGCCTTCGCTGCGGCCGGCTTTTCGGCGGCGGCTTTCTCGGCGCCGAGCGCGGCGGCGGTTGCCGCCACCAGAATCATGCACACCAGAACCAGTCGCTTGAGCCGGGTCATTTGGCCACCCCTCCCGCCCCGCTGGGCTCGCCTTCCAAGTCGGGCACTTCGTGCGTCGTGCCGATCGAACGCAACCGGTCGGTCCGGTCGATGACGCCGACCAGTTCACCGCCCGTGACGTGCCCGTAGTCGCACCCTGCCGCCATGACTTCCAGATAAGCACATTCATTCAGGGCCAGCCGGGGCAGCGGGCCGAACAGCCGCATCCAGAGCCCTCCCTTGACGCCGAGCGCCTTGCAGATGAGGACCGCCAGGCGGCCTTTGGTGGTCGGCGCGGCGGGCTCGACCCTATCGAGCCAGCCGTCCGGCAGCACCCCGCGCTTCGTCAGGCAGGCTTTCGAGGCCTTGAAGTCCGCGCCCGTCTCCTTGCCTTCGCTGATGAGAATCGCCAGGGCACGGGCCGTATCGGCGGCCGTGGCGACGTCTTTGTACCCCAGTTCGCCGAAAAACGCGGCGTCGCTCGACGCCTGGGCCGCTTCGGCCTTGGCGGCAGGCGCCGCGGGTTTCTTGGCCGCAACCTCAGCGGCCACAAGCCATCCGGCGGCCGACAGAACGGCGGCGGCGATCATCAACAGGCGGCCCCGCATGGAGGTCTCCTTGGCCGGTTCCGACATGAGTCACGCGAACCCCACCATTATACGTGAAAAAGGGGTAGGCCGCAAGCGCGTGCGCGCCGGGGCGCCGTCAAGAAGTTTGTGTAAATTCGGGTTGTGGTCTTGTGGGGCGATAGCT
>CAZIJC010000099.1:0-11986 GCA_964539385.1 uncultured Anaerolineales bacterium
CGCCGGGGATAAACCCCGGCGCTACCGCCAAGCCGCAGGAAATCGTCCCATGCCACAAATCGTTGCCACGCCTTTTCGCGCCATCGCGGGGTCTTTGCCTTCACTTTGCGAGCGATTCGCGGTATAATGGTCGCGGAGTTGAGCGATGATCCAGTGCAAGGAATGCGAATTCGGCGAGGTGGACGACAAGGGGAACGTCCAACTGAAGTGCAACCCGTTCATCAACATCAAGGAGCCGGAGTGCCTGCTGAAGTGGCAACTGCTGCGGCTCGACCTGATGACGCGGGCCTACATGGCCACCATCGCCGAGTACAAGAAGATCGCCCCGATCCAGGAGAAACTCTACCGCCGCATGAGCCGCGAGATGGACGAGATGGACGACGCCGACAGTTGGAAACACGGCGAGGAAGACGATGAGGACGATCCTCCGCCGCCTGATGACAGGCTCTGAGAATTAAAGGAGAGGACCATGTGCGAAGAATGCGGTTGCCAGAAACCGGATGAGCCGGTTGAGAAACCCGAAGAGTGCACGCCCGAGCAGATCGAGGAGTGCCACGGCGACGTCGAGGAGCATCCGTGCTGCGACGAGTAGGCTGAAGCGCGGTTGCCGTGCCAAAAGAGCGCGGTGGGTCGGGAGACCCACCGCGCTTTATTGCAGCAACGCTTTCTTGCGGCAACGTTCCCACACACAGCGCGTCTAGTCGATGGCCTGGATATCGGCGGTGCCGCGGATGACCTCCGCCTCGTCGGTCCGCTGCCAGATCATGCGCTTGACGAGTTTCATCAGTTCGGCGAGGTTCACCGCCTTCTTGGCCTTCTCAACGCGCTGCTTTCCGGCGAGTTTCTCGGCCCACGCCAGGACGATGTCGGCCCCCGAGGCGGGACGAATCACGCCCCACCGCGTTGTCGGCTCGGCGGGCACCTTCTCACCGGCGCGGGTCAGGTCGGCGGCAAGGCTTGCACCGTTGCCGGCGGCGGTGTCGATGGTCTTCTTCACGCCCGATGGCGTCGTGCCGACGATGAGCCAGTCGTTCGTCACGGCCACCGTCAGGCCGATGTCGCCCGCCCAATCGCCGAGGACCTTCTCGAGAACCTTCGGCGCCTCAATCACCAGCAGCGACGCGTTGCCGTACGCCTCTTCGCGCACGTTCAGGTTGACGCGTTTCTCAGGATCCTGCTGGTTCTGGCTCAGGGCCCCCAGGATCATCGCCTTGGCGGCCAGGCCGTTCTTGAACGCCTGGGCCACCGGCGCGCCGCTCGGCGTCAGACGGACCAGGCCCACGAGGCCCGGTGCACCGCCGGCATCACCCTTGACGAGCGCCGCCGCCGCCTCCGGGCCGAACCCGCCGACGATCGACTCCATCGAATGGCCGGGGAACCAGCCGCGAACGAACATCTGGGCCTTCTGGATCTTCTGCGGCCCGTCCGCCTCGTCCGCGACCTTGGCCTGCACCTTGTTCCAGATAGCCGCCGGATAAAAAGACGACGCGACGGCAGCCACGGCGGTCGCCGGCAGGGCGTTCGGGCCGGTCAGAACGGTCGGCCGGGTCAGGCTGATGTCTTCGGGGCCGCTGACGAGCCGCCACTCGAAATGGACGCGGCCCTCGCCCTCGGGGTACATGGCCACGGCGCCGGGGCTCTTGCGTGGCCTGGCCTCGGCCGCATAGACCCTGGTTCGCCATCCGCTGGGCAGACCGTCGGTGGCCTGGCGGAACTCGCCTCCTGCGCCGAGCGAGCCGCTGCCGCCGACCACCACGTCGAGGACCTGTTCGAGTTCGTCGGCCCGGGTGCCGGAGATCAGGAGCACGCCGCCGGCCCAGGCCATCCGGTCCACGCGTTTCTCCTTGACGACCTCCCAGATGGCGACGTCGCGGTATCGCGTGACTTCCTGGCCGCCGACAGCCTCGGCGAGTTTCTCGGCCATCTCGTTGGTCGCCTCGGTCAGGAAGACGCCGTAAGGCTTCTCCTGGCCCGAGGGCAGCAGCACCAAAGCGCTTCGGCCGCCGAGGTACGTATCGAGGGCTTGGTCCCGCTCCATTTCGAGTTCCGCCAGGAGCAGGTCGATCCGCTTCTGCGCTTCGTCGTAGCGCTCGCTGGCGCGCCACCGGCAGAAGGCCTCGGTTTCCTCCAGGGCCGCCCAGAACTTCGATTCGAGCAGCATCTGCCTGAGGCCCGCCGCATCGACCATCTCGATGAGGACCTTGGCGTTGGCGGGAACGAGACCGGCCATCTCCACGGTTTCGGCCGGGACGCAGGCGGCCAGCGTCCCCAGCAGTGCAACGGTTGTCATCAGTGTTCGGAGCGTTCTCATTCTAGTTCTCCTTTCTTTCCGGAGGATGGTTGGCGGATGCTTTCTTTCCGACAGGTTCAACGGACGCGAGCGCCTGCGGCGCTTCAAGGGCGTCCATGCCGATGGCCAGGGGACCTTCCAGGTCGGACCAGAACGCCGAGACCACGGCGTCCGTCGGCGAGGCGTCTTCCAGGGCCGGCGCGACGGCGCTTGCGCCGGTTACCGTCATTTCAGTCAGTGGCCCCAGCAGGTAGGCGAAGATCTCGGTCGGCGGGATGGGCTCGCGGTGCTCGGGCCAGAGGACGAGGACCGCCACGATGACGGCCGCCGCAGCCGCCAGCGCACCCCACGACAGGTGCAGGATACGGGCGCGGGACCGCGGCGCCTCGGCTCGCGCCGGGACGATTCGCTCAAGAAGCGCTGCGCGCCGGGCGGGATCGAGTCCCGCAGCCTCCCCGAGCCCGTCGAACATGGGCTCGCGCAGGTCTTCGGCGGTCTGTTCGCGTTCACCGTTCATCTCGTTTCTCCGATCTGTGTGGAACCGAGGGCGGGCTGGCTCCGAAGGAGAGTCTCCGCCCTCTGTCGTACGTGGTTTCGGCTTCGATGGAGCCACGTCTTGACGGTCCCGACGGGTACGTCGAGGATCCGGCCGACGGCCTCACACGATTCGTTCTGTGCGTAGAACAGGAGCACGGCCGCGCGCGGCTTCGGCTCCAGTTCCTGGACGGCGGCCCAGACGGCCGCAAGGCGCCGCCGGTCGTCTTCGGCGTCGGCCACGGTCTGCCACGGCTCGAGCGCGTCGGACGTGAGCGTGTCGGCGACGGGAGTCGTGGGTCGGTCGCGCCGCCAGCGCTCCAGGACCAGGTTGGTGGCGGTGCGTGCCAGGTACCCCTCGAACCTGCCCGTGGGCTCCAGGCGATCGAGGGCTGCGAAGACGCGCGTGTAGGTTTCCTGCACGATCATCTCGGCATCGTCCTGTCGGCGGGTCAGCCGCATGGCCACGCGCCAGAGACCGTCGATGGTTGCCTCGACCAGGTCGCGGCGTGCATTCACATCGCCTTGTGCGGCCCGTCTCACGATGTCCCAAGCGAGGGCTTGCGCCATGTTCGGCCTTTCGAACCGCCTGGATTCCTCGCCTATTCTAATGCGCCGGCCACAGGAAGGTTTCAGAAAATGGAAAACGATGCGGTGCCGGGCGAGCGGGCACAGGCGAATTCCCGGGCGGCTTTTACTTGACAAACCCGTATTTGGGGTTATGCTTACGGTGCCGCTGGAGGGTGTTGTAGCGGAACAGGCTGTGTGTTGCGGGGCTGGACTCCGGAGACGGAGGCCGGCCCGTTTTCATTGGCTGCTCGCAAGGGGCCGGTCTCGGGCCATGCTCCCGGAGGCCGGCCCCTTCTTGGTGCCGACCGGACTCGGCACAGGCGGTCCGACAGAACAGGAGACGGTTGATGAATACGATGCAAAGGATGGGATGTCTGGCGCTCTTGGTTGTTGGCCTTGGTGCATCTGCCGCCCAAGGCTCGCCTTTGGACGCCGAGTTCACGCTGGATCTGACGCCCGAGTGGCAGAGCGCGCTCGATGAAGCGAGACTCACGGTGGTCGATTCCTGGACGGACTACGGCCTCGGCGACCTCTTCGCGGATCCCCCGGCCCTGCTGGTCGAGCCGCTGATCTCTGCAGTCGCCGACGAACTCGTCATGGAGTTCCCGGGCGCCGAGCCCGAGGGAGACGACGAGATCTACGGCCTCTCCTACAACTACGCCGAGGACCCCGACCTCTCGAAGAAGAAGGTCCTTCTGAAGAAGGCCGAGATCGATAAGGGCAAGGAGATCTGGATCATCCTGGAGGATATCAACGGCAAGCGCATGAAGGCCAGACTCAAAGCCGACGAGAGCGGCAAAAAGTTGGACGTGGATTTCCCGGTCTGGGCAACCAAGAAGGAGCACCTCATCGTTCTGAACGGCACGTGCGAAGAACTGCTCAAGGACCTCGGTTTCGACTCAAAGAAGGTCAAGGAAGGCAAAGGCGGCATCTATACCGCCGCCAAGAAAACGAAGAAGGCCGCCGCCAACACGAAGAAACTGGGCGAACTCTCCGTCGTCCCCGAGCCTGCCACGCTGGCGCTCGTGGTCCTTGGCGGGTTGGGGGCCCTCGTCCGCCGCAGACGGACGTGAGCCTTCGGCGGACGCGCATCGTCTGCCTAACGCAGAACGCCAGTGCAATGAAAGCCGAGGACCGGCAAGGCGAAACGCGAGCGGCAGAAAGCCAAGACCGCAGGAGACAAGAAGAGATAAGAAACTGTTTCAAGACCCGGCGTGCCGGGCGACGTTCTATGACTTCCTCTCAACGATGGGCAAGAGAACCGTGAAGGTCGAGCCCTCGCCCGGCGTTGATTCCACGTGGATCTCTCCACCCGCCTGCCGCACAAGGTCGCGCGAGACCGGCAGCCCCAGGCCCGTCCCCCAATCCGCGCTGCCGTCGCCCTGCGGCCGGGGACGCGTGCTGAAGAACGGGTCGAAGATCTGCTCCAGGTGTTCGTTCGGAATGCCGCAGCCTGTATCCTGAACCGAGAAGGCGACATACCCTTCGGTCTCGGCCGGGCGGACCGCCACGATCAGCCGGCCGCCGCCCGGGTCCATGGCGTTGCGCGCGTTCAGGATCAGGTTCAGGAACACCTGGTCCATCCGCACGGGCACCACGCGGACGCGGACGCCGCTCCCGTCGTAGTCGCGGACGAGTTGGACGTGGCACTTCGGCAGCGACCATGCGATGAGATCGACGGCGCGGTCCAGGAGTTTATCGGCGCGGATGAGTTTGCTTTCCATCTGCCGGCCCTTGGCGTACGAGAGCAGCCCCTTGACGATGTCGGCGCCCCGCTGGCTGGAGGCCACCGCCGTGTGGAGGGCCTTGTCCGCCAGTTCGGGGTCATCCTCGCTGAGAGCCCACTCGGCGCGGCCCATGATGATCATCAGGATGTTCTTGAACTCGTGTGCCATCTGGGCGGCGATCTTGCCGATGGTGGTCAGACGCTGGGCACCGATGAGCGATTGCTCCAGCCGGGCCGCGCGCTCGGTCGCCGGCGTCAGTTCCTCCCTGAGCGCGCGGGTCTGGGTGCGGCTGCCGTTCAGCGCGTCTTCCAGGTGCGCCGCCTGCCGACGTGCCTCGTCCAACTCCTGAGTGAGCCTGGCGATGTCGGCCCCGCGTTCCTCCAGCGTCTGTTCGAGGCCACTCTGGCGCCGGCGTGCCTCTTCGAGTTCCTGCCTGAGCGCGTCGGTTGCGACTGCGGTAGTGCTCACGGCTTGCCTCCCGGCGACGTGTTCGACGGCGATGCTCGCAATAGATTTATCGGCTCTGGGTGGGGGACACTTGACAGGAATTCGCAGGCCTGCCGCAGCGCCGAGAGGTACGGCAAATTGCGGTACAGACCGTTGTGATCCACACCGTAACCGATGACGAATCGGTCCTCGGTGTCGCGCGGCTCATCCGGCAAGGGCGCTTTTGCAAGGGCGCTTGTGGCCGCGACCTGTAGAGGAGCGCGCCCAAAATGTCTCAATCGGGTATCGGATGCGAGCGGCAGAACTCGAGCACCTCGGCGCGCAGCCCTTCGGCCGCTCGGGCCGGCGCCTCGGCCTTCAGCACCTGGTCGATCCACCGCGCCACCTGCCGCACACCGTCTTCGACGACGCCGCGCGTCGTGATCGACGGCGTACCGATGCGAATGCCGGACGGATCGGTCGGCGGCCGCTTGTCGAACGGAATCACGTTCTTGTTCAGGACGATCCCCGCCGCGCCGAGCCACTGCTGCACCTGCCCGCCCGTCAGGCCGAGTGGCGTCAGGTCCACCAGAAACAGGTGCGTGTCCGTGCCGCCCGAAACGACCCGGTACGCCAGCGACGCCATCTCGTCGGCCATGGCCCGGGCATTGGCAACGATCTGTGCCTGGTAGGCCTTGAAGTCGTCGGTCATTGCCAGAGCGAACGCGGCGGCCTTGCCGGCGATGGCGTGCATGAGCGGCCCGCCCTGAAGGCCCGGAAAGACCGTGTGGTCGATCGCTTCGGCGTACTCCTGTTTACAGAGGACGAACCCGCCGCGCGGACCGCGCAGCGTCTTGTGCGTGGTCCCCGTCACGAAGTCCGACACGGGCACCGGATCGGGATGCACGCCCCCCGCCACGAGCCCCGCGAAGTGGGCCATGTCGATCATCAGCAGCGCGCCGATGTCCCCTGCAATCTCCGCCAGCCGCGCCGCCTCGATCCGCCGCGGGTACGAACTCGCGCCGCCGATGATCAGCGCAGGCTTCACCTCCCGGGCCTGTTCGGCCACGGCGTCGTAGTCGATCTGCTCCGTTTCGGCGCTCACGCCGTAATGCGCGATGTGAAAGAGGCGTCCGCTGAAGTTCGCCTTCTTGCCGTGCGTCAGGTGCCCCCCGTGCGCGAGGTCCATTGAGAGGATCGTCGCGCCGGGTTCGAGCACCGCGAAGTAGACGGCCATGTTGGCCTGGCTGCCACTGTGCGGCTGGACGTTGATGTGGTCGCAGCCGAACAACTGTTTGCCGCGGTCGATCGCGAGTCGCTCCACCGTGTCGATGACGCTGCATCCGCCGTACCAGCGGTCGCCGGGGTAGCCTTCGGCGTACTTGTCGGTCAGGATGCTGCCGACCGCCTCGCGGACGCCCTTCGGGCAGAGGTTCTCGCTGGCAATAAGGTCGAGGGTTTCCTGCCGGCGCTCGCGCTCGGAGGCGAGCAGTTCGGCCAGCAGCGGGTCATCCTGTTTCAGGGCGTCGAAGTTCATCCGTTCCTCTTCTGCTGCCGTCGTGCGACGGTTCTCGGGTCCGCTTGAGTCTCATGCCACGCCGCTCGACCTGCGCGCGGCTTACCATACGACGAACGAGTCGAAGCATTTTTTGAATGCCGGCTCGGCTTCCGCTGCGCCGTTCTCGGGCGCGGTGGCCAGAACCGCGTAGGCCCGCGCCTCGGTTACCGTCAGGAGCAGTTGCTGGAGGAGCGGCTCGAGGCCCCGCTCGCTTCTGAGCGTCAGGGCCAGGGCCTCTCGCCCGTCGGCCAGTTTCGCAGCCACCCGGCCGGCGACCTCGAGGTCCGACTGGAGTTCCTTGCTGCTGGCGATCGCCTTGTCGGCCCACCCGTCGAGCGTCGTGCCCTCGCGGTCCACCACGACCACGTGGACGACGGGGCCCGACCGTTTCGGGCGCGGGCCGCCGTCGGGCGCTTGGCCTTCGTCCTTCGCGCCGGAAGGCCGACGAACGATCTCCAGCACCACGTCGCCCGCCACGTCGTTCCACATCCAGCCGTCGGGCACGTCGATGGCAAAACCGAGCGCCGGCCGCACGACGTCGCGGCCGCGAGCGGCCTCCGGCGGTTCGCCGGTGCAGCCGACCGCCGCCGCCAGGGCCACACACGCCAGCATCGCCACGGGCCGGCTCGCGCGCATCTACGTGGCCTCCGACCGGGCGGCGGCGCGGCGGTGCAGTTCCGCCTCGATGAACGATTCCAGATCGCCGTCGAGCACGTCCTGGACCTTGCCCGTCTCGCGCCGGGTCCGGTGGTCCTTGACCATGGTGTACGGCTGAAGGACGTAGGATCGGATCTGGTTGCCCCAGGCGATCTCGCCCTTCTGGCCGTAAAGTTTCGCCAGTTCCTTGTCGCGCTCGTGTTCCTCGAGGCGTTTCAGTCGGGCCCGCAGAATCTCCATGGCGACGCGGCGGTTCTGGTGCTGCGACCGCTCGTTCTGGCACTGGACGACGATGCCGGTCGGGGTATGCGTGATCCGGACCGCCGAACTCGTCTTGTTGACGTGCTGGCCGCCCGCGCCGCCCGCGCGGAAAAAATCCATCCGCAGGTCCTTCTCGTCGATCTCGATCTCGCCGGCGTCCTCAATCTCCGGCAACACGTCCACGCTGGCGAACGACGTGTGCCGCCGCGCCGCCGCGTCGAACGGGCTGATCCGCACCAGACGGTGGACGCCCACCTCGGCCGAGAGGTACCCGTACGCGTGGGAGCCCGTGACGCGGACCGTCACGCTCCGCAGGCCGGCCTCCTCGCCCTCGACGCTGTCCACGATGTCCATCTTCCAGCCGCGCCGCTCGACGTACCGGATGTACATGCGAAGCAGCATCGACGCCCAGTCACACGATTCCGTGCCGCCCGCCCCCGCGTGGATCGCGAGGTAGCAGTTCTTCGGATCGTCGGGTCGGGACAGCAGGGCGAGGAACTCGAGCCGGTCCAGCGCCCGCTCGGCTTCGGCCAGGTCGCTCACCAGGCCTTCGAGGGCCGACGCGTCGTCTTCCTCGGCGGCCAGTTCCGAGAGCACCTGCGCGTCTTCGAGCGCCTGCTCGATGGCGGTTGCCGGTTCGACGATCTCCTTGAGGCCCTTCAGGTCTCGGACCGTTCGCTGGGCGGTTTCCTGGTCGAGCCAGAACCCGGGCGCCGCCATCTGCTTCTCGACGCGGGCGAGGTCCTTTTGCTTGCCGGCGACGTCAAAGAGAGTCCCGGAGCGCCTGAAGACGCTCGCTTAGGGCCTCCCACTTCTCCTTCAGTTCGCTGTCCATCGCGCAGACCTCACCCCTACGGCCATCGTGCGGCGGCCGGAACGGTGATTATAGGGTGCGTCGGGCGGGTGTCAACTAACCCCCAAGCGTAATAGGGGGGCGTGCACCCCCTGTTACCACAGGGGGCTGGTCAGTCGTCGCTGTGAGCGATACTCATCCGCCAGTAATCCGCCCCCGACGTCGTCTCGCGCGCCAGGCGATACGTGCCGCACGCTTTCCGGCCATCGAGACGGATGACGAGACGGTCGAGCAGCGAGGCGTCGGCGGCATGGGCGACCGTTTCGGGTTCGACCCACTCGAACGTGCCGCGGTCGTGGATCTCGCACCATCCGCGCCCGCCGCTGATTTCGCCCTCCTGCGAGAGGTACTCGACACGGTGATCCTGAATCTGCCGCACCAGGCACGGCAACTGCTTCGTATCCTCCGGCGGCGCGCCGCAGGAGAATGTAATCAGCGCCTCTCCCGCTTCGAGCATGAAGTCGAAGTGGTAATCGTCGCTGTCCCGAAAATGCTGTTGGACCACAAAGCGCGGCATGAAGGCCCTGTTCTTTCGCTCTTTGCGCGGCTTATACGTTGGTAGCGCCCCAAGCGTCGCAACGGGGCCAGATGATAGCCCA
The DNA here is from genome assembly GCA_964539385.1 of uncultured Anaerolineales bacterium. Taxonomy (GTDB): domain Bacteria; phylum Planctomycetota; class Phycisphaerae; order FEN-1346; family FEN-1346; genus JAUVZF01. The sequence continues at coordinate 9,476 of CAZIJC010000099.1, forward strand.
CGGCGGAAGCCGTGGGAAGGAAATGTCGAACGACATACCGAGCCCCCAAAGGGGGCGAAAGACGCACCGGACTACACAGAACCAAGAAGGAAAGCGCGGTGGTTCGGGAGAACCACCGCGCCAATTGTTCTCATATGCGCTGTCGCTAATTTGCAGCGTGTTTGAGGATGAGTTTGGCGCCGTCGGCGGCGTCGAGGTCGAGCGCGCCGAGGGCTTCGCCGGCGGCGTCGCGGAGTTGGTCGTCCTCTTCGCCGGCCATCGCCTGGACCGCGTCAACCTGCTTCTTTTCGAGTTGGTTGCCGACGAACCGTGCCGCCCGCGCCAGCGCCTGGAGGGCCGCCACACGGACGGGCTTCGTCCGCCCGGCATCGGTGCCGACGCCGGCCATGGCGCGGGTGATCTCGCCGTCGGGAATCTCGGCCAGCGCCCCGAGGACGCTGATCACCAGCGCGTCGGGCCGGTTCACGAGGCTCTCAATCAACGACTGCCGCGCACGCTTCGCCGAGTACACCTCGCTGGAGACCGCGATGGCCTTCAGAACCTGCGAGGCATGGAGGCTGGCGGCCCGCGAGGCGTCGGCGTCGAGCACGAGCGACCCGGCCGCCTTCTTCAGGCTGTCGATCTCGGTGGCGAGCGCATCGACCTCGATGGTCTGGTCCACGGATTTCACGTACGGGATCTTCGACTCGATCCACGAGGCCTTCACGGGGTCGTCCGGCCAGGAGAGGACGATAATCGGCGTCATGGCCGTCGTGTAATCGCTCCTCAGGAGGCTGACGACGTCGGCGTGGCTGACGTGCTTGGTCTTCGAGGAGACCAGGACGGCGTCAACGCGCGGCATGGCGCGGGCGGCGGAGATCGCCTGGTTCCCGGTGAGCGCGGCGACAACGTTGCACTTGCTTTCCTTGAGTGCGGCCTGGAGCCGGTTGCGGTTGTTGGCATCCGCCTCGACCAGGAGAATGCTCTTGCCGGCCTCGAGGTTCAGCGCCTCGGTCAGGACCGGCACCACGTTGCCGGCGCCCGTGAACGGTTTCTTCGGACGGACGGCCGCCAGCGCGAACGCCGCCGCGAACCGGACACGCTGGTCCGGGTAGGTGAGGGCCATGACGAGCGGCGACCCGGCGTCGGCCTGGCCGTAGAGCGTCAGGAACTCCTGGTTCGCCACGTCCTCGAGGGCCCTGCACGCCCGGACGGCAACCGGGGTGTTGTGGTCCCTGAGCGCCCGGTCGAGCACGTTGTACAGGTGCTGCTGGCCGACCGCGCGGGCGAAGAAATCGACCGACGGCATCGTATCGGGCAGGAACGGGTCGGCCTCGCGGGCGGTCTTGTCGCCCAACTCGGCCTCCATCTGCATGACCGACGAGACCCACAGGGCGACGGCCTCGAGCGCGCCCGGATCGGCCTTGAGGGCGTCGGAGCAGGCTCGCGACGCCAGGATCTCGTTGACGGCCTTCGAGGGTGCGGCCCGGTACAAGAGGCCGGTCCCCTCGACCCAATCGAAGATGTCGGTGGTTGCCCGCCGCGGGTCGCCGGACGCGATCTTGCCATAGTAGTGTTTGTTGGCCAGGTCAAGGTAGAGGGTCTTGGCGGGTGTCTTGAGCATGGCCTCATCGGACGTTTTGAGGATGGCCCGGGTGGCGGCCGCCTTCAGGCCGTCGGTCGCCTTGGGGTTCTCAACGATGGCCTTCAGCGCGGGCAGGGCGTAGGGGTACTTGATGTCGCCGAGGATGTCGATAAGGGTTTCTTTGAGTTTCGCGTTGGGCGTCCGCAGCGACCGTACCAGCGGGCGGACGACCGGTCGGCCGAGTTCCGTCACCGCCCGGCGCACGAGCGCCGCGAGGTCCTTGCGGCCGGGATCCTGGAGAATGGCCAGGGCGTGCGGCACGACGTACGGGCCGCTGTCCCGCAGTTCGTCCATCGCCAGGAAATACGGCCGCGGGCCTTCGCCCAGGCGCAGGAGGTTGGCCTGGATTCGGGTGGCGTCGGTCTTCTTGGCGCGGGCGCCTTCGTCGGCCAGGACCAGGATCTTGGCTGCCGCTTCCTGAAGTTCCTCGATACGGATCATCTTGACGATGAGGTCGTATCCGGTGGAGGCCGACTCGGCCAGTGCGAGTGTGGCCGCCGCCGTCGGGCTGGCCGCCAGAACCTTCTCGGCCTGAGTCTTGGCCAGGTCGAAGCGGGCGAGTTTGAAATAGTGGACCATCATCCGCCAGTCGTTCTGGAGGCCGGCGGGGACCAGCGAGACGGGCAGGCCGGCAGCACCGTAGCCGGTGGCGGCGGCTTCTTCGCCGGCGGGCGTCGTCGGGGCCGCAGACGCCGCAGCAGGCGCCTCGGTTGCGGCCGCAGGTGCCGCAGCAGGCGCCTCGGTTGCCGCGGGAGGCGCCGCAGCCGGCGCTTCGGCAGGCGCCGCGGCAGGTGCGGCGGCCGGTGCCGTGGCTTCCTGGGCGCCGGCCGGAGCGACCGCAAGCATCGAGACTGCGAGCAGGGTCGTCAGAACGGAAAGGTTGCGGC
>CAZIJC010000099.1:11996-17417 GCA_964539385.1 uncultured Anaerolineales bacterium
CAAGACACTCCCCCCTTAGCCCGGCGCGCGGCACAGGGTCCCGCACCGCCTGGGGTAAATGCAGGGCGCGATTCTATAGATGCCCCCCAAAGGGTGTCAACAAAATTGTAATCCTCCTGTGCTGCGGCCGGACGGTGGTTCTCCCCCTTTTGTCGCCGCCCCGTTTTTTTGGCAAAGCGCCCGGTCATGCCGGCGCGGGAACCGAAAAAGGGCAAACCGTCGGCCGGGTGTGTGTCGATACAGCCTGCGCCGGCGCTCGTCTCGAACGGCCGTATGCGGGCGCTGCCGGGGTGCACAGATCGCAAAGGAGAGCACGGATGACCGTTGCCCGGTTGTTCCGGGCCGCGCTTATTGTCCTGGCGCTGGCCGGTCTGGCGTTTATCTACGTGTTCTCAGCCACTGCGGCGCCGGGTCCGTAGCAGACCGAGCCGGCAGCAACGGTGATGCAACCAGGGGTCAGGAGCCTTCGAGAGAGGCGGTTCCTGACCCCTTTTTGTGCTACTTTGTCAACTTCCCGCCGATGCAGGCAAGTGATAGCGCGGCGGTCAATCTTGGCCGCCGCGCGGTGGGCCAGATTGCCCACCGCGCTACCCCCATTAGGGCCGAAGAGTCCTTGCCGCGCGGCGGTCGGGCCGGTAGGCTGCTGCGCGGCGCCCATCGGGTTGAGCCCGCCGAGCCCATCGCTTAGCGCCGCGCCACGTTAGCCGCCGCGCTTGCGCGGCGCGTTTAGGCAACGCGCGGGGCAAGCCCCGCGGCTACTGAGTCCAGTATTAGTAATGTCCTATGAAGATTGACAACCGAAGGTCGCAAAGGGCCCGATTCCCTGCCAATTCGGCAGTTTTCCGGCCTTCCGCGGTTCGCGCTCGGGAGGACATTAGTTTTGCTTGGCTCAGTAACAGGCTGAATTGCTGTCGAGGTGCAATCGCATGACCCCGCGCGAAATCGTCACGCGAGCCATCGAGTTCCGTCGCCCGTCGCGGCTGCCGATCAACGGATACGGCGAGGCGAGCGACGTGGCCTCCATCGCTCACGATGCGGTCAAGCCGCCCGAAGCCGAGGGCGACGAGAACACCGACCAGTGGCTCTGCCGCTGGGACCACACCGACGCCAGGAACATGGGCCAGGTCAAGGGGCACCCGCTCGAAGACCTCTCGCGCCTCGGGCGCTTCCCGTGGCCCGACGGCGACGATCCCCGCCGCTACACCGAGGTGCCGCGGCGCCTGGCGGACCTCGAAGCCGATCCCGCTCGGCGCGACAAGTACGTCACCACGAGCATCTTCATGATCCTCTGGGAACGGATGCACAGCCTCCACGGCTTCGAGAATTGTATGATCTCTCTCATGGACGATACGCCCCGGATTCACGCGGTGGCCGACCGCATCCTCGAGTTCGACCTGGCGGTCGTGCGGAACATGCACCGCATCGCGGGTTCGCGGATCCAGGGCTTCGCGTTCACCGAGGACTGGGGCACCGAACTCGACGTACATATCTCGCCGGACCTGTGGCGGCGGTTCTTCTTCCCGCGGTACAAGAAACTGTTCGGGGCGATTCACGATTGCGGGTGGCACGTGTGGATGCACTCGTGCGGCAAGATCAACCAGTACCTGCCGGGCCTCATCGAGGCGGGGTGCGACGTCATCAACATGCAGCAGCCGCGAACCAACGGCATCGACGCGGTCGGCCGCGAGTTCGCCGGCCGCATCTCGTTCGAGACGCTCTGCGACATCCAGAAGACCCTTCCCGCGGGGAACCGCGACGAGATCACCGCCGAGGCCGAGCATCTGATGAACGCCTGGGGCACGACCGACGGCGGCTTTCTCCTCGGCGACTACGGCGACCACGAAGCCATCGGCGCCGACCCGGAGGTCAAGCGGTTCATGCTCGAGAAGTTCATCGAACTCGACCGCTGGCGCACATGAAGGCCTGGCGGCGACGATACAGGAGGCGCAATCATGACAATCCTGATCCTGCTGGTGGTGCTGGCCGTCCTGCTCGGGATAACCTGCGTCGTGCTCATCATCGTGGGTCTTGTGAAGAGGCGGAAGGCACTTTGGATCACGGGCCTTGTGGGGCTGGTGGTGCCCATCCTGCTCGTCGCGGGAGGCGGGTCGCTCGCCGCGTATCTCGTGTACGCGACGGGCAGGGAGGTGGCCGAAGAGGTCGCCGCCATCTCCGAGGGGTCCGAGGAGAAGATGTTCAAGTGGTTCCGGTGGTCCACGGGCGTGACGCTGCCGGCCGAGACCGAGTACATCGGCGGCTACCGGGCGACCTACTGGCGCGACACGTACTACCTGAAGTTCCGCGTGCCCCGGGGCTTCAAGGAACTCTTGATCCCCCATTTCAAGGAGGTCCACTGGGACCTCGTGCGCGACCGGCTCATGCCGCCGCGCGACTGGGACGCCGGCCTGGGGTTCTGGGACATCTCGTTGATGCGCGGCAAGCCGTGTTACCAGCGCGTGTACAAGGACATCACGGACACAACGTTCGAATCGCTCCTCGTGCACGACGAGGCGACGGGCCTGGTGTACTTCATCGCGATGGAGACGGAGGATGAGTAGGATTTCAGATTTGAGATGCCGGATTGCAGATTGGCGGTCGCGCCGTCGCGGCGCCAAGCGGCGTCAAATGGTTTATGCGCGGCACGTGCGGAAACCCGCCGCGCCTCGCGCGCTGGCCCTTGCCGTGGTTCTCGCCGCCCTCGGAGGAATCCCCGCCATGACCGGCGCCGAGACGGCGCACGTCTGGGAGAAGGTCGAGATCACCCTCACTGCCGACAAGACCTACGCGAACCCCTACACCGACGTCACCGTGTGGGCGGACTTGGAAGGGCCGGGCCTCAAGAAGCGGTGCTACGGTTTCTGGGACGGCGGCAAGACGTGGCGCGTCCGCGTGACGGCGACGACGCCCGGCGAGTGGGGATGGACGAGCGGCTCCGAGCCGATCGACCCGGGCCTGGGGGGTCACTCCGGTCGTTTCACGGCCGCCGAGTGGTCGCAGCAGGAAAAGGGCGAGAACCCCCTGCGGCGCGGCTTTCTCCGCGCCACGGCCAACGGCCACGCCTTCCAGCACGCCGACGGCACGCCGTTCTTCCTGGTGGGCGACACGTGGTGGGCCACGCCCACCCTCCGATACCCGTGGTTCGAGGGCGGGAAGCCGCGCCCCCTCGGTCCGAAGGCGGGGTTCAAGGACTACGTCCGGTTCCGCCGGAAGCAGGAGTTCAACTGCATTGCCATGATCGCCGCCTTCCCGCACTGGCACAACGACGGCAAGGCCCGGGGCCTGAAGATGGCCGACGGCACCATCGTCCGCAGTGCCTGGGGACAAGCCGGCACCAAGAGCGCCAAGACCATGACCGACGAGGCCGGCCGCCGGCCGTTCCACTTCCCCGGCAAGGTGCCCGGCTACGAAAGCATAGTGCCGGACCTTCAGCGCATCAACCCGGCCTACTTCCAGGGCATGGACCGCAAGATCGACTACCTGAACGCCCGGGGCATGGTGCCGTTCATCGAAGTCGCCCGCCGCGACATCGGCCAGGTCTGGAAGAAGTACTACCCGTGGCCCGGCTCCTACACCCGCTACATCCAGTACGTGTGGAGCCGGTACCAGGCCAACGCGTGCCTCTTCAGTCCCATCCACTTCGACACGCCCGCCCAGAGCATCCCGGCCGAGGCGTGGAACGCGGCCGCCAACGGTGTCCTCGACGCGTACGGGCCACCCCCCTTCGGCACGCTGTGCGGGACGAACTCCAACCCGTCGTCGCTGCGGAACTGGGGACACACGGACGTGGCACGGTGGCTGGGCTTCCACCAGATCGGCAACCGCCGCACCCACGACGTGTACGAGTGCCTGACCGAAATCTTCGGTGCCAAGCCGCCCGTGCCCGGCATCAACGGTGAACCGTACTACGACGGCATGGAGAAACTGGAGCCCGGTAGCGCCGACGCCGCCCTCTACTGCCGCTCGGCCATGTACGGCAGCGTCCTCTCGGGCGGCCTCGGCGGGCACATCTACGGGGCGGGGGGCTGGCAGGGAGGCATGTGGAGCGGCGAGGTCGAAACCGAATCCAAGTGGCCCATCTGGGAGGTCATCCGGTGGCCGTCGGCCGACCAGATGCGGCACCTGAAGCACTTCGTCCTCTCCGAAGGCCGCACGTACCAGGACCTCGTGCCCCGCGCGGAACTCGTCTCGCCGAACCGTTCGGGCAAGCCCAAGACCTGCACGGCCTGGGCCTACTGCGCCCGGACCGAGGACAAAGGCCTCTTCATGGTCTACTTCGAGAAGGACTGTCCGCGCGCGACACTCGGCGGCGCAGCGCCCGGCGCGACGTACCGCGCCCAGTGGTTCAACCCGCGCTCCGGCACGTGGTCCGACGCGGGCGGCGGCAAACTGAAGGCCGACGGAGACGGTCGTGTCGCCCTCCCCGCCTTCCTCGACGTTGCCGGGAAGTCGAAGAACGATTGGGCGCTGAAACTCGTCAAGGAATCGCCCTGATGTGCTGCCCGTTTAGCCGTCGCCGCCTGCGGCGACGTGCAATGGCCTACTCCCTGGTCTGCCGCACCTCTTCCTTGATCCGCTGGATGTGACCGCGGCCGAGGGCCTTGACCTCGCACCCCAGTTCAAAGTACCGGCGGATGGCCTCGTCCGACAGGATACCGAAGCAATCGACGACGGCCAGGGGCCCGCCGGCCCACGCGACCACGTCGTCCGGCGCCAGGTCCAGGTACGGAGCGTGGCGGACGGCCAGGACGACGGCCTCGGCGTCTTCGATGGCGGCCTTCAGGTCTTTCTCGACGCGCAGCTTCACCAGGCCGTCCTGGTTCCGGAAGAAGCGTGCCAGCGAGTGGCCCGGCGCCGGGTAGGTGTCCTGCTTCTCCAGTTCATACCAGTGGTCCACGTACGGGTCGTGGACGTGCATCTCGGCGCCCATTTCGGTGAGTTTCCGCACGACGAGTTCGGAGCCGGAGTAGCGTGTGTCGCCGACGTCCTCGCGGTAACTGGCGCCCAGGAGGAGAACGCGGGCGCCGGCGATGTATCGGCCCATGTTCCGCAGGGCGTCGCGCACCAGTTCGGCCGCGTGCAGGGCACGCGTGTCGTTGACGTCGATGGCGGTGGGGGTGATCTTGAACACGCGGTCCTGGTCCTCGAATCCCAGGACGTGCTTGTACGCCCAGTACCCCAGGCCGCCGTCCTTCGGCAGGCAGTACCCGCCGATGCCCGGGCCGGGAAAGATGATGTTCGAGTGCGTCGGCCGCACCTTGATCGCCTTGTACACCTTGATGAGGTCCACGCCGTTGCGTTCGGCGAAGAGGCTCCACTCATGGAGGAACGCCAGGATCGTCGCCCGGTATGAGTTCTCGACGATCTTCGTGGTCTCCGACTCGATGGGCCGGTCCATGACGGTCAGGGGGAACTCGTCGGTGT
>CAZIJC010000100.1:0-17000 GCA_964539385.1 uncultured Anaerolineales bacterium
GTGGGCTCGTCGTTGTCGGCGATCGTGACGGTGTCCTGGGCGGTGTCGATGAGGTAATTCGGGTCCGGCTTCAGTGTCAGAATCACCGTTTCGTCAGATTCCTCTTCGTCGTCGTCGTTCGGCGTAATGGTGATGGTGACGGAGTCCTCGCCGGCCGGCAACTCCACCTGGCCGCTCAGGGACTCCGCGTAGTCCCAGTTGGCCGCCGTCCCGCTGGCCGTGTAATACACCATCAGGGCCTCTGTCGTGTTGCCTTCGCGGCTGATCGTAAAGGTTCCCGGATCCGCCTCCTCCTCCGCCGCGTCCGGGTCCGTGGCCTCAATGCTCACCGTCACGTCGGGCGGTTCGACCACAAACGGCGACAGACGCTGGGAGGGTATGGGGCCCTCAAAGGCCTCGTCGGGCAAGTCCCAGGCGACGGACAGATTATCGTTGCCGGTGCCTTCTTTGTGGAGGACCTCGACGTAGTAGCGCCGGCCGACCTCAAGATGGATGGGCGCGGACTGCTGTTCCGGATGGACGGGGTTGTGCCAGTCGCGACTGCCGACCGATCCGTTGAGTTGGCAGATGCGAACAGCGTTGGCGGGGTCCTCGTCGGTGCTGAGCCAGAGTTCGGAGTAGTCGTCGCTGGCGATGTAGAAGGTGTAGTAGCCGGTGGCCGGCGGGTGGAGGTAACCCCGCATCCGCGTGCCGTAATTGTCCGACCAGTTGACCGGGGCCTCGAAACTGGGTATCTCGTAGGCGCCCGAAGGGATGTGGGGGTAGTTGATGTTGCCCGTGAGGTTCGCAACCGAGTTTCCGGTGATGTTCGTCCAGTACTCGCGCAGGATGGTGCCCGAGCCCGGCACGTAGAAGAGAAACTCGATCGCACTGCCGGGAACGATCTCGATGCCCGACTCGGCTACGATGCCGGTGACCGCCAGGGTGTAGGTCGTGCCGCTGGCCAGGTCCTGATCCAGCGTGAGGAGAACGGTGCGGTCATCGCCCTGAAGCACGGCGGTGACGACGTCGATTTCCTGATCGCCGCCGTCATAGGTGACTTCATAGTTGGCGGCGTCGCTGGCCGTTGCGTCCGTCACCGTCTCGGTAAACGCAATGCTCACCGTCGTTGGGTCCGGGGTGGCGACGGCGTCAATGGTGAGGATGCGGATCTCCAGCGGCTCGCTCCTGGTCCCCTCGATGTCGTCGAGGTTGACGGCCGAGACCTCATAGGAGTACGTCCATGCCGGGTCCACTTCCGTGTCGTTGAAGGAGGTGTCTGCCGGCTCGCCGATGACGAGGTTATCCCGATAGACGCGGTAGTAAGCGACGCCGCTTTGGGGGTCTGTTGAGGCGGTCCAGGTCAAGTGGAGTTCGGTGTCGCTGATGACGGCGCCGGCCAGGTCGGTCGGCTCGGTGGGCGGCGTGTCGTCGATGCCCTGGTTCAAGTCGCCCGGCGTGCCACCGATGGTACTGGAGACCCAATTCGCCGGGTCGTTGCCGTACTCGTCCGGCGAGGTGCGCGAGAGGGCGGCCCCCTGGCCGTCGGGTCGGTTCGGCCACGGGTTGCGGTCTCCGTAGTTGATTTTCTCGACCTGGATGTAGGGGATGTAGGGGACCGGCTCGCCCGCGGGCGGGTCGTCCCACTCCGGGTCGCCGGGAAACGACAGGATGATCCGCTCACCGTCGTTGGCGAGATTGCTTGGGTTGTCGGGATCGTCCGGCGGCGCCTCGAAGGGGCCGTAGACAGACACCCCGGGCGGAACGTCGTGGCTGGCCAGGAACTCGGCCGGAGCGTTCTCGACCACGAGGACGTAGCCGCCGGCAGGAACGCTGGCGCCGGTGGGGAAGGTGAAGACGATGCCGTCGGTGAACTTCCAGGTGTTCTCGGGGTGATTCACGTCGTAGAGCGGCACATCGGTGCCGGTGGGGTTATGAAGTTCGATCCATTCCGGTGCGTCGAGGTCTTCGGGGTTGTACATAATCTCGTTGATGACGACGTTGGGGATCAGCGGATCGGCGTTGGCCGTTCCGTACGTCGGGTCGGTCATCGCCACGAAGTCCTTGCCATCGTTGGACTTGACGTGTCGGCCGAAGGTGACGCCGCCCTCGGAGGCGCCGAAGAACTCGTCCTCACGGTACCCGCCGGGCGTGCCATCGGGCGCGCGGGAAGTGAGGAACACGGCCTCTCCGAGTTCGCTCAGAGCGAAGGCGCCGCCGAAGTGTTCGACCTGGTTGAAAACGACGTACTCGCCGGGCCCGAGCGTCGTGTCGGGGATGGTGTATGCGTCGAGGTGCGTCGGGTCGTCGCTGAGGAACCATCCGGTGATGTTGATCGTCTGGCCCTCGGTGGTGTTGGCCAGTTCGATCCAGTCCTCCACGCCGCCGTCGGAGTGTGCGAGGAGTTCGTTGATGACGATGGAGGCGGGGTCGTAACCGGCGTCGGCCGCACCGGGGTTGCCGCCCGCCTGCCAACTGGCGCGCCAGCCGTCCTTGGTGTTCCATGCCTGCAGGTCTGCGGCGGGGTCGCGGACGACGAGCGAGAACCCCTCACCGTCGGTCAGGTCGTACCAGTCGTCCTCGTAATCGAAGTCGTGGATCATGGCGCCGACGGCGCATTGGACGAAGAGGTCCTCGCCGGCGTTGTCGAGACGTGTTTCATTCTCGAACTCGCCGGCGATGTTATAGCCGATGGTGCCCTCGGGATCGTAGCGTGCGTTGAAGGCCTCCTGGTTCCTGACGACCAGGACGTACTCGCCCGCGCCAAGGGTCATGGCGGGGAAGGTGAAATCGACGCCGTCGGAGAACCGCATGCCTCCGAGGTCGAGCGGCTCGTCGCTGACGTTCTGGAGTTCGACGTACTCGAACACCTCGTTATCCATGTAGCCCAGGGCCTGCTCGGCGGTCGTGGGGACCGGCGGGTTGTACATAATCTCGGTCACGCGAAGCGGCGGGGTGATCTCCTGCATGAACGTCGCTTCGTTCAGGGCGCTCCAGGCGCCGCCGCTGTAGGCCCGCGCCTTGACGTGGACGCTGGTATCGAGCGCGACGGGACTGCCTGGGTTGAAGACGAGTGCGCCGGTCAAAACGCCTCCGCCGGGCAGACGCGGGTCCGAACCGTCGAGGGTGTAGTAGATGGTGCCGGAGGGTGCGGAGAGGGTCAGCAGGTCCCCTTCCGAGACGGTCCCGCCGTGCTGGTAGGTGCCGTCGATGCTGAACGTCGGCGCCGTGATGCTCGGATAAAGACCGATGTTCTTGAGTTGCTCGAGAACGATGCCGGCCCGGTCCTTCATGTACGTATCGAGGATCCAGTCGCGCTCGCTCTGCCACTGCACGAGGTTATAGGGCGAGGCACTTTTCACATCGCCCCACCGGGCCGACTCGCCGACCATGGCGCGTTCGACCTCGTCGGCCAGTGCGGCGTACAGGGCCGCCGGCTGGTTCCGCTCCGGATGGAGCGGGTCCCACTGGGAATGGCTCAGGTCAACGTAGAGCGGCCCGCCGTTGAAGAACGCCTTGTGGGCGATGTCGCCGAACAGGACGCGCCACTCGGCGTTGTTGCGGAGGTGGGAATAGGGGACGGCCAGGCTGTTGCCCACGCCCGTCACGTTCACGTTCAGGTCCGAGCGCATGCCGATGACCCACTCGGAGTCCCAGGCGAAGGACTTGAAGCCGGTGCTTCCGGGGTCCTCGGCCCTGGCGGCGTACCAGTTGTGTCCGGGCCAGTCGCGGTTCCCGACGAAGAAGTTGGTGAGCATGTAGATGGCGTAGTTGCTGACGTCGAGGTAGTTCGGGTAATTGGGGTTGTCGGTGCCGTCCGGGTTGTTGCCCTGGAGGCGCTGGTACTGTTCGGTGGTTGTCATGCCGGCGCCGCACAGGCTGAGCATCGCGTTCCACTCGGTGAGGTCGCTCTCGCCGGTGGGGTTGTTGGAGTTAACCGCATCCCAATCGTCTTTGTTGCCGCCGAAATAGGCGGCGCCGAAGGCCTGGTCGGGTCGCTCGCAGGGGTTGTAGAGCCCCCAGTACAGGCCGTTGACGTACAGGTGGACGAAGTTGCCGTGCGCCGAGGCGCCGCCGAGGGCCAGTTGCAGTTGGCGCACGTACTCGTCGCGGATGTATTGCGAGTCGGCGCCTCCCCAGACGTAGCCGTCGTTGAAGTTGTGGCGGAGGATGACGGTGTCGAACCGGTCGGTCGCATCCTCGCCGAACAGCGGGTACGCCAGTTTCGTCGGTCCGTAGTCGCCCTTGAAGAGCAGACGGAACGAGTGCTTCCTGAAATCGGCCCGGCGGCCGACGCCGCCGTAGATACGCACGCCGCAGTCCACCTGGAACCCGTCGTCCGTGGCCTCATAGCCCTCGGGGTAGAACAGTTCGATCGACCCGGGCCGCTCCCACTCGACGCCCTGCAGGGTTGGCTTGGCGTAGATGCCGTTGGGCCCGAAGACATCGTCCATGTCCATCACGAGCGACATCGTCGGGATGGACAGGAGGTCGTCTTTGAGGGTGTCGCGGTAAAGCGGGTTATTGATGATGTCCGGGTCCATCTGGTAGTCGGCGCTCGTTCCGCCCCACGAGGTGGGGAAACCGGCGGGGTTGCTCGGCTGGTGAACGACGTCGTCGAGGAAGACGTAGGTCTGGGTATCGACGTTGGAAGGTTCCCACCCCTCCCTGACGGCGACGGCTCGCAGGGTCGTGGTCGTGGTGACCGGGACCGCCCCGGTGTATTCGTCGGCGTCGGGCGAGACGGTCTTGTCGGGCAGGAGGGGACTGCTGGCGTCGGTCGTGTAGTAGATGGTGGCGTCGGGTGTCTGGCAGGTGATGGTGACGGCGAACGGCGCGTCGTAGAAGCCGCGATCGTGGTCGAAGTTCGTGTCGCCCACGAAAGCGATGAAGGCGTCGAGGTTGGGCAGTCCCGGGCTCGGCGTGATAAAGTAGTGCGGCGTCAGGCCGAGTTGTTGGATGGCGGCCAGTTCCGGCAGGATGAGGAAGTCGTTGTCGTCGGCCCCGTAATTCAGTCCGTGAATCGCCAGGACGTTCGTGCCGGCCTGCAATAGCCCAAGGTGGTTCGAGATGTTGATGTCTTCGTACTGCATGGCCGAAGCGCTGGAATGCGCGCCGGTGGCCGCAGCGCTGTAGGCCGGTGTTCCGGCGGGCGCGTTGCGGCGTGCAATCTCGGTGCCGTTCAGATAGGCCACGAAGCCATCGTCGTACTTCATGCGAAGGTAGAGCGTATCGTAGTCGTTCGGGTCGGCCACGTTGAACGGAACGCGGATAAAAGCCGAGGCGTTCTGATCGGCCATCTCGGCCTCGACGTCGGTCTCGATCAGGCTGCCGTAGGAGTTTTCGGACCCGGTGACCACATCGCCCTCGACGGCGAGGCCGCCGCCGGCGGTGTCGCCGACGAGATGGAAATCGGCGGCATTCCAGGAGCCGTAGTCGCCCTCGGCGGCCCAGAGTTCGACCTCCGAGCCGGCGGCGCGCTCGAACATAATCAGACGCAGGTCGTACTGGCCGGGCGTCGTCACGTTGAAGACGCCCAGCGTATCGCCCGGACCGCGCATATCGGGATACTCGATGGAGAAACTGTCCGTGTCGCCCTCCAGAGCCAGGCTGAACCCGTCGTCGCTGTTGACGACGAACGTCCACGGGCCCGCCGACGGGATGGTGAGGGCGGCGGTGGCATCGACGACGAAGTCGTCCGTGTCCTGGTCGATCGTCAGGCCGGGGAAACTGTTCTCGCCGGTGTCATCACGGCCGTGGCCGCCCGTGTTGTAGTAATTGATGTACTCGACGTTCTCGACAAACACGGCATCCTGCTGCGACGGATTGTTGATGACGGTCTCGGCCGTACTCAGGTTGCCGACCGAGCCGCTCGCCTTGTAAAGCGTGACGGCAAAGCCGGAGATGGTCGTCTCAAAGCCGACGCCGGTCTGGCCCTGAATCCAGCCCGAGATGTCGAAATCGATGCCCGTCCAGCCCGGCGCCTCCCCGTCGGGAATGAGCGTGTACGCCGTGCTTTGGCCGGGCGCCAGCGGCGTGACCAGAACGTCCTCATATAGCCCGTAAGAGACGTTCTCTTGCTGCGCGGGGAAGTCGTACTCGGAGACGATATCCTCCTGTTCACCGCCGGGGGCGACGAGGGCCAGGTACTCACCGTTCCGGCTGAGGCCGAACGGCACGTGCAGGTCGCCGGGATGATCGTCGTCGCCCGTGAGGCCCGATGCGAAGACGGTCAGGTACGCCCCCGGCTCCAGCGTAACGCCTGAGGGGAAGTCCCACTGTCTCAGGTCGCCGGGATTGTCGGTCAGGTACCAGCCTTCCAGGTTGACGGCATCTGTGGTCGGGTTGTGGATCTCGATCCAATCCCAGTTCGACTCCAAATTGGTGTCGTACACCGGCACGCTGTTGTCGGCCAGGAACTCGGTGATGAGCGGCGTGCCATCGAGCAGCAGGCGGGGTTCCATCGGCTCGAAGGCAGGAACTGATCGGCGGTGTGCGGACGGACGATGCGACATGGCCATCTCCCCTCGTGGTTGCGTCCCCTGCGAGTGGCACCTAGTGTCACCCATAGGCAACCACACCGCATTTTTCCCGTGACCTCAAACGGCCTCAGCCTCGCCTACAAGCAGCTGTGCCCTCGCTGCGGCCGCTTCTCTTGCCCCTTCAGCCCCACAACACGTGCCCCGCCGGGAAGCGTGGGCGATTAGTCCGTCCGTCCGGCTTGCGGCGCGCCGTCGGCCACCTGGACCTCGCCGACGGCCTTCGTCTCGTCGCGCCCGCGGGCGGTGAACGCGAAGGTGACGGCGGGCTTGAACGTTACGTCCACCAGTTCGCCCGGCCGCAGGCCCAGTTTCGCCGGCACCGAGATGCGGACAGGAAGTCCCCATTCCGGCACGTTCGGATCGCGGAGTTGATGCGGTGGAATGAGTTCGACTTGCGGTCCGACTTCTTCAACCGTGGCCCCGGCCGTCAGCCGCGGAAGGGAGCGTACGTTGACGTCCACGTCCATCCCGACGACCGGCCGGATGCGTGTCTCCTGGCGGACGTAACTGACGATATACCGGCTGTCGGCAGCGGCGATGGTCATGATCGGAATGCCCGCCTGAACATTCTGACCGGGCGATTGGTAGACGGCGGTGATGGTGCCGGCGATGGGCGCCCGGATTTTCAGTGCTTCAATCTGGAGGTTGAGTTCCTCGATGCGTTTTGCCTGCGTGTCGATGGCCGCCTGAACCGGGGCGAGCAACTTGGCCAGATCGGCCTGCTGCGTCAGGACATACTCGCGGAGGCGTT
Organism: uncultured Anaerolineales bacterium; assembly: GCA_964539385.1. Classification (GTDB taxonomy): domain Bacteria; phylum Planctomycetota; class Phycisphaerae; order FEN-1346; family FEN-1346; genus JAUVZF01. The sequence goes on from CAZIJC010000100.1 coordinate 7,273, forward strand.
CCTCACTGACCGTTTTCTGGTCCTTGGCTTCCTTGAGTGCCTTTAGATTTCCCGTGATACGCTTCTCGATCACGTCGCGTTCGGATCGGATCTCCACCTCCCTCCACCGCGCTTCCACGCCCGACTGGACCAACTCCGAGATCGCCTCCAACTGGATCTCTTTGCGCGCCAGTTCGACCTTGTCGGTCTCGATGATGTTCTCGCGGTCAAGGATATCCTGGCGTAGGCGTTCGATGGCCTGCTCCAGGCGCCGCTTCTCCGCGACTTCCGCCTTGTGCCGGGCCTCCCACTGCTGGGTGAACTCCTCCCGGGAAGCATCCAGTTGGTCGGCCGCTTGCTTCTGTTCCTCCACATAGGTCGCCCGCATGGCTTTCAACAGGCCGGGGTCGAGTTCGGCAACCACCTGGTCTTTCGCGACTTCGGTGAACACCTCGCCTTCCATGCTGGCCAGTCGTCCGGCAATGAGGCTGACGGCGTCGGCGCGGACGGCATGGACCTCGCCCAAGGCGTTGGGCAGGCCGACGTGCCGGCCCCAGAGCCAGATGGCGCCGGCGGCGGTCGCCACGAAGACCACCAGCGGCAGCAACTGGTACCGAATTCGGCGCCATCTCTGACGCCACGGCGTTCGAATACGAGGGGTTTTGGACACGGTTTATGTCTCCGTTTTATATCTCGGATTCGTCCACTTCGCGTTGACTCAGCGAAACGTACGCGACGCCGTCCGCTGCTTCCAGTTCATCCAAGAGTTCGCGGCTGCGGGCGGGGTTGCGCAGCAGGAGCCTATACGAGACGTCCATGCCTTCGTCGGCCGCAGTCCGCTCGCTCGCCAGATGCGCTTGCAGGCTGTGCCGGCGAAGAACGGACTTCAATGCCGCCGACGCCGCGCCCGGGCCCGTCCAGTGCAGGTTCAGGATGACGTCATAGCGATGTCGGCTGCCGAACGACGTCATCCGCAGGTACAGGAAGATCGCCGCCACGCAGGCGCACCCGATCAGGGCCGTGCTGAACCGCAGGGTGCCCACCGCCAGGCCCATGACGATTGACCACAGAATGAACGTGGTGTCGCGCGTGTCCTTCAGGACGTTTCTGAAGCGGACCACGGCGAACACCGCAAGCAATCCGAAGGCGATGACGAGGTTCCCGTGCATCAGCGTCATCACCAGGGCCACCAGAACGGGCATGACCACCAACGACGCCACGAACATCTTCGAGTACGACAGGGTTGTGTGGGTCCACATGTAGACCCATCCGATGACGTGGCCGATGACGAAGGCCAGCAGCGCCACGAGCACCACGGTCTCGGTCCCGCCGAGCGTGGTGGCAAGGTCGCCGCTCAGAACCAACTCCAGCACGTCGTTCATACTCCCACCTCCTGATACCCCGCATTCCGCCACTCTGTGACGTCCCGGTGTCCCAGCAGTTCGAGTTGCGGCGGGTGCAGCACGATCATGCACGCCACGTACTTGGCCATGTTCTGCCGGTACAGGTCGAAACTGCGGGCCAAGTCGCGCATCCAGACGGGGAAACGGTCCGTGAACTTGATCTCCAGTATCACCCCGTCGACGCCCGGATAGACCTTTTGGCCCTTCACGTCGAGGGACCCGCGACCGCCGTAGCGGACGGCGCGGACCCGCCGGTCGAACGTCACCCGGACGCTGTCGTCAGCCGGCGTGACGTAGGCTTCCCGCATGTAGGAGACGAACACCTTTCCGTCGGCCTGGATCATGTCGCGGAGGCGTGTGAACTCCGACAGGGCCGACGTGCCCCGCGGGCCCACGTCCATGACGTCTTCCGGCCGGGGCCAATGGCCGCCCAGGATCATGGCCGCCGCAGACCGCCGCACCGGCACACGCTGCTTCTGGATGACGTCGTTTTCGCGCCGCTTGATCTCCAGGAAGGCAGGGCTCTCCGGTGCCTGGTCGTAGAAACGGATCCGCAGTTTGTACCGGTTTTTGAGGCCCCAGAGGGTAGCGCGGCACAGGGTCAGGTTCGGGCTGTCCAGGTAGAGGCTGTGAACCGGATATTCGCAGTTCCGGGCCGGGTCGGCGTGCGAGTCCGGCTCCAGGTAACTCAGGACGAAGTCCCGGACCCCGCGCGCAGTCGATTCAGGGATGATGAACTTCAGTTCGAACCGGCTTCCCTGAAGTCGATGCGTGTAAGGCATCCGTCCGCGCCCTTCTGTGCCCCGGCAGGCAACACCCCCTTGCCCCCAAAGAGCATATCCCTGGGGGAGAGCCCCCACAAGAGAGACTCTCCAACCTTATTGTACCACCTCAACAAGAGCAAACGCACCGGTTTCTGCCCCTCCCCCCCACGGTGCGACTCTCCTGATATGTCGCTGCCGGCAACGATGGTTTTCCCATCATTGGGAAACCACTAAATTATACCGTAAAAACGGGTCTTGGCAATGCCCTATCGCGCACAATCGCAAACATTTGCCTTTCGATAACGGCCGCCTGAGAGCAAGACCAAATTGGCCTTTTCGGATCGAAAACACTGATTCGCATCCGACCGGACAGACACAAGAAACCTGCCCCCCAAGGCCTAGAGGTATTGATGCCGGAGACCCCCATCATATTGGCCGTAAAGGCTCCGCCTCACCGCCCAGCCGATTCGAGGTCAGCCTGTTCGGCGCCAGGGGCTTCTATGCCGCGGCGGTTCAACAGATTGCCAGCGAGGCGGTATAGGTTAACGAGGGCCCTGAGATAATCGGCGGCGGCCTCCGCCACGGCCGCATGGCTCCGTACCCTGTCGCGATCGGCCCTCGCGACCTGGAGGTTGGTAGAGCGGCCGAGTCCCAGTTTGATGTCCTCCGCCCGCCACACTTCCTCAAAGAAATCTCGGGCGGCCTTGGCCGCCTTGATCTGGTCTGTGGCGCGCTGAACCTCAACGTAGGCCGTTCGCACGTCCCACTGGACGAGTTGCTCCATGTTCTTGACGGCTTGCTCGGCTTGACGCCGGGTGACCCGCGCCCGCGTGTGTTGGGCGCGCGCGCTGCGGTTCCGCACCGGGTACGAGGCCGTCAGACCGACCATCAGGTCATGCCCGTCGCCGTCCAGATTGCGCCACGAGCCGGCGACCGAATCGGCATAGCCGCTCTTGCCAAGCGTCACGAACAGATCCAACTGTGGCAGCAGGCCGTTGCGTGTCCTTACGACTTCCAGATCGCCCCGCTTGACCGCAAGCCGAGCCTCGTTCAGGTCGGGTCTCATCCGCAGGGCCGTCCGCACGTAAACGTCCACGTCTTTCAAGCGCTCGCTGGGTACGTGGGGCCAATCCAGCAAGTCAAGTTCGCGGGTCCAGAGGTCGCCGCCGGGCAGGTTCAGCAACTTCAGCAGCAACAGGTGCGCCGTGTCATACTCGCTCCTGGCGTCAATCAGTTCCTCTTCACGTTGGGCCACGGCTGCCTTGGCTGCCACGCGCTCGGTTTCGCCGAGCGTTCCTGCGGCAATCCGCTGTTCGGTGGCTTGTACCCGATCCTCCGCCACCTTGACGGCATCGATGAAGATCTCGACATGGCGTTTCGCCAGCCTGCAGGTCCAGTACGTCTCCTCCACCAGGGCGACGAGTTCCTCGGCAAACCCACGCAGTTCATACTCGGACATCTGCGTTGCGATGCGAGCCCCTCGGACCGCCGCCAGGTTAGCCTGCGTCCCCGCGCCTCGGAGGAGCGGCTGGGTGACGGTCAGGCCGACCCGGGACCGGATGAGTTGATCGAGCATCGATACATCACCGACCTCCGTGCTCGCACCAAGGACTACCTGGGTGCCGGTGGGAAAAAGTTTTGTCAGAGCGGCTTCGCCGACGACGGCGTCGCTGTGGAAGTCAAACTGTTGGCCCCGGCTTCGCAGGTCCTCTCCCTTGGCGCGTTCGTACCCAATCGCGCCGGTCAGCAGGGGGTCGAACACCGACCACAGTTCGGGTTCCCACGTCCGGGCAATCTCAGGGGTCAGCCGCTCGACAACCAACTCCTGGTTGTTCGCCAGCGCCGTGACAACGGCCTGATTGATCGAGAGCCCCAAAGGCCCTTTCGTGGGGACGCCAGACGCGGGGGGCTTGGCGGCGGCCGGCTCGGTTTTCGCGGCATCCGCCGCGGCCTTCGCCGCCGGCTTGATCGGCCCGCCCGGAAGCGCCCCGGCCGCCTTCAGGTTGCCGCCGGCGGGCTGGCCCACGGGCGCCCGCACCGGGCCGACGTACGTGTCTGAGTTCAACGTACGGCAAACCCTGCAGGAGACGAGCGATACGGCGGCGAGGCCCGCCGCCACCCAGCAGAGTCCGCGCCCGAACTGCTCCGGCCGCTGCTTCATCGGTCACTCCAGGCATCCATGCGCCGCGCAGACACATGCCAGACCGGCAAAATCCCCCCAACACGCCGACTCGTCAAGAGAAAAGCCCTCGGCGTCACCCCCCTCATGGCGCGGCGCCGCGGGCCATGGCAACCTCCACTTGCACCGACTGCTGCCGCAGGCTTATACGGCAACGGTTCCCCTTCGCGCAACGGGAATCATCCAAGGCGGAGGTTCCCGGCCGGCCCGTCACGGCTGCTTTGCCGCCGCCACCTTCCCGGACCCCGGCAGAAGGACCCGGATGCGCTCGCCTGCCGGCCGCCCTTTCGGGTTCGGCATCTGGAGGCGGATCGTCAGCGTTTCGGCGGCGGCATCGGCCACGGCGGCAATGTGGATGATCTTGGCCGCAGCGCTCACCCCTCCCGCTTCCGGAAACACCACCTGGAGCGTATCGCCCAGTTTCAGGTGCCTGGCGCGGGCCAGCGGCACCGGCACGTCGGTCCAGAGCGGGTCGGTCTTGACGAGGCGGACAACGTCGCCGAGCGCCTCGACCGACTCCCCCGCCTCAACGTAGACGAACTCGACGCGGCCGGCGACCGGGCTCTTCATGGCCATCCGGTCCAGTTGAACCTTGGCCTGCTCGTAGTCCTCCTGGGCCCGCTCGTGGTCAAACCTGGCCTTCTGGAGCGATAACTGGCCGATCTTGACCTCGAGCCGCTGGTGTTCGATCTCCCACTCGGTGGCGGCCCCCTCCTTGCCGGCCCATTCGAGTTTCTTGAGGTCGGCCTTTTTCTGGTCGAGTTGTGCCTCGGCCGCCTCGACGTGCAGCGTGTTGTCGGCCACCGCCTTGAACTGTTTCAGTTTGATGCGTTCGGCCTCGTCGTCCAGCCGCACCAGCACGTCGCCCGGCTTGACGCGGGCGCCGTCCTTGACCAGCACCTCGGCAACGAGGCCGGGCCGGACGAACTTCAGCAGAAGATCGGCGCTGGGTCGGGTTAACCACTCGATGCCTGCGGCCGGCGCCGCCGGAGCCGGTCGTCCCGGCGACTCGGCCGTTGCGAGCGGCGCGATCGGCCCGGCCGCCGCCAGCAGAACGCCCACGCATCCCAGAACGAGTGTCTTCATCGCGCCCTCCCTGGTTTCCGGTTTCGCCGACCGCCATTATGCTATGGGCGGGTGCGCGTGGCAAGGCTTTGTCGTGCCGCGCACCAACTTCAAGAGACTTATGTCGTACCGCAAGGACCCGGTCCTCGAAATCCCGGCGGGATAATCTCTTGCAAACGGCCCGCCGTGGCGGTACCTCTACCGGTGGGGAGTGTGTCCGAGAGCGGGAGGGACCACCCGAGTGCCCAGACGTCGCCGACTTCGCTGCGCTGCGCTGCTGCTGGTCTGGGCAGGTCTTGGCTTGACGCTTGGCGGGTGCGACACGTCCTGGAACGTGCGCGAGCGCGAGGTCGTCCGCACGGCGCTCGACCGCATGACGACCGCCGCCGAGCGCGCCAAGGACGAGGCCAAGCCGCCCGCGCCCAAGCCGCCCCGGCCGCCCAAACAGGGCGAGGTCAGACTGACCCTCTTCGACGCCGTCCGCATCGCGCTGGAGAACAACCAGGACGTCCAGATCGCCGGCTACAACCCCCTGCTGGCCGAGGCCGACTTGGTGACGGCCCGGGCCGCCTACGACCCGAACCTGGCTCTCTCGAACACGTTCGGCCGCTCCAAGCGGCCCATTGCCAGCCAACTCGACACCGGCGTGCTGCGCGAGGGGGTGCTCACCGAGGACACCTGGCAGGCGAGCGGAGGCATCACGCAGCGGGTTCCCACCGGCGCGACCATTTCGCTGACACAGGAACTGAACTACCTCGACACCAACAGCGGCCTTATCCAGCCCAACCCGCAGTACACCACGCGCCTGTCGGCCGAGGTCAACCAGCCGCTCCTCAAGGGATTCGGCGACCCCGTCGGCCGCGCCGCCATCCGCATCGCCACCCTTAGCGCCGGCGTCACCCTGGAGGACTTCCGGCAGAAAGTCATGGAGACCGTCTCGCGCGTCACGGCCGCCTATTGGCAGGTGGCGTTCGACCGGGAGATGGCCCGCGTGTACCGCGAGGCGCTCGAGATGGCCCGCGAGGTCAGCCGCCGCGAAACGGTCCGCGCCGGCCAGGGCGTCTCGAACGACCTGAACGTGGCCCGCGCCGTGTCGGCCGCCGCCACGCGCGAAGCCGAAGTCGTCCGGGCCGGGAACCGCGTCAAGAACAGCGTCGACCGCCTCAAAGTCTTGCTGAACTTGCCCGAGGCGCCCGTCGGCTCCGAGGTCACGGTCGTCCCGATCGAGCAGCCGCGGTTCTTCGTCGTGAACATCGACCGCACTGCGGCCATGACCCTTGCCCTCTCGCGGCGGCCGGAACTCCAGCGCGCACGCAGCACCATCGCCGTCAACCGCATCCGCGTCGACGTGGCCGACCGCCAGCGCCTGCCCAAACTCGACGCACTGCTGCGCTACACGCTCAACGGACTCGGCAACGACCTCGGCGCAAGCCTCGACTCGCAGCACTTCCCCGACCCCGCCACGTGGGTGGCGGGGCTGGAGTTTGAGTTGCCCCTCGGGAATCGCGCCGCCCAGGCCGAACACCAGCGGCGCCGCGTCGAATTCGAGCAGACCCTCCTTGAGGCGGACCGACTTACCGACGAGATCCTCCAGGAGGTCAGCGTGGCCGTCCGGGCCATCCTCCAGGGCCGCGACGAGGTCGAGGCCACCCTCGGAGCCCGCGATGCTGCCAAGAAGGTCCTCCACGGCGAGACCGTCCGGATGGAACTTCAGCCGATGGACAGGCGGACCAACGAGGAACTCCTCCGGGCACAGGACCTGGTGGCCTCGACCGAGCAGGATCACCTGCTCGCCCTGCTGAACTTCAACCTTGCCCTGACGGAACTGGCCCGCTCGCAGGGCTCTCTCGTCGAGGACAACGACATCGAAATCGTTTGGCCCGAGGCCGACCGGCCCGGTCGCCTGGTGCCCCTCGGCGCGAGATTCCCCCCAAAGGCCGAACCACGCGAAGAGACCTCAGAGCCCGGGAAACCGGCCGAGGAAACCAGGCCCGATCAGCCGAAGCCGCTCCCACCGCCTGCCAAACCCGCCGCCACCACCAAAGCCAAACCACCGCGCGGCACCGACACCTACATCGGCCCCGACAACCCCGCCGGGACGTAAGACGGACCTCGGCCTCCCGAACCCGCCGGCTGCCGAGCGCCTGCCGCGGGCAGGGCTCGCTCATCTCAGCAGCGTTTCGACGACGACGGTGGTCTTTCGCCGCTCATCGAACAGGCCGAAACTGCCTTTGTAGTCCCAGTTGGCCCAGGCGATGCCGTGGGCGTCGAGGACGCTCCGGAAGTCTCTGTACCAGGCTGCCCGGATGGGGTCGGCGCACGTGTTGATGCAGCCGAACTCGCCGCAGTAGATCGGCAGGCCCGTGCGTTTGCGGACGGCCATCGGTTGGGCGAGGTTCCGCTCCATCACGCTCGCGTTATGGAACACGTTGTGCTCGGCCAGCAGGTGCTTCATCTCGGCCGGCAGTCTGTCCCAATCGTGCGGCGCGATGGGCTGGCCCGGATAGTGCACCGGCCCTTCGTAGGCGCCGGTGGCCGCCCAGTGGGCCCGGTTATGCGTGATGAGCAGCGGCAGGTAATAGTGGAACGTGAGGACGAGGTTCCCGTCGTCGGCCGGCAGGTCGAGGGCCTCGAACGTAAGCGGCGAGTTCCACCGGTTCGACCCGAGGACGATGACGCGCTCGGACTCCTCGTCGCGGATGGCATCGTATGCGATGCGTGCCACGAGGTTCCAGTCATCGGGGTCGCGGGCCACCGCCTCGTTCAACAGTTCGTACGCCACCTCGTCGTTGGGACGATGACGGAGGTGGGCCGAGAGGTCGCGCCACAGGTTGGCGAAACGGTCGGGTTCGTCGGGGTCGGTGAAGAGGCGCGGCTCCTCGGGATCGTTGAAGTAGTGCGACCGCAGGATGTGCAGGTCCACGATGACCTTTAGAGCCAGTTCGCGGCACCACTGGATGGCCGAATCGAGCAGGTCGAAGGCCTCGCGCCGGCGGTGGCCGGACTCGTCCCACATCTGCTCTTCGTCGATGGGGATTCTCAGGTGGTCGAGGCCCAGGTCAACCAGGCGCTGAGCGTCGCCGCGTGTGAAGTGCCGCCGCCGCTGCTCGCCCCGCGCCTCCGACTGGCTGAGCCAGTGCGAGACGTTCGTGCCGCGATGGATGTCGAAAGGCATGACCCTTCCCCTTGTGCCGCTGGAAGGGTATGCTGGCGGGGCCGGGCGGCCATGTCAAGCGAATCACGCAGGCGCGCGGCAACAGGGCAAGGCGCCGGGAAAAACGCCGTAGAAACGTTGACGGGCGCGGGGGGGGTGGGACTGGCGTTCGAGAAGCGGGCTGTCCTGCTGGCGTGGGCGCTTGCCTACTGGGCAACCTTCGCGGTCACGATTTGCCTGTGGCGCCTCTGACGGGCTTCAGTCGGGCTCGCAGGTGTGGCAAGTTTTTATGGCGAGCGCAGCCGGTTGTAGCGCCGGGCTTTATGCCCGGCGGCCGTTGGCGGCGCCGGCCAGGATGCGCCGGGGATAAACCCCGGCGCTACGGCCAAGCCGCAGGAAATCGTCCCATGCCAGAAATCGTTGCCCCCCCGGGCTCGCCTGGTGGCCGATTTGGCCTTGAAAGGCCCGCTGCGCGCGGGTATAGTTCCCCGCTGCAGCCTGCCCGAACGTGGGCGATTAGCTCAGTTGGCTAGAGCGCGCGGATCACACCCGCGAGGTCACAGGTTCGAGCCCTGTATCGCCCACCAGTCTTCGTTCGCCGCGTGCGGCGAACTTCGCCTTGGCAAACCGCCAGCCTTTGCCCGCCGGCACTTCTGGTGGACAGCGGCCCCGTTACACGCTACCCTTCCGTCGGAAGTCGCCAACACGGAGACGCCGCAAGATGTTCGACGCCATACTTGCCGCGCCCGTCCTCGTGAAGGTGGTCGGGTCGCTGGCGCTGATCCTGGTGGTGAACCGTTTCGCGCGGAACCTGGTCGTGAGCGTGACGGCCGGGACGCTGGCGCTCGGGCTGTGGACGGGCCAGCCGGCGTCGGTTGTGCTGGGGGCCGTCTGGGCGCGGCTGCGATCGGCGGATCAACTGTGCCTGATAGGCACGATCTTCCTGGTCATCTGGCTGAGTTCGCAGATGGTTGCGGCGGGTGTCATGGAAGACCTCGTGGGGTCGGTGCGGTCGCGTCTCAGCCGTCGTGGCTCGATGGCGGTCCTGCCGGCGGTGATCGGGTTTCTGCCGATGCCGGGCGGCGCAATCTTTTCGGCCCCGCTCGTGGACCAGTGCGACCCCGACGGGTCGGTCGAGCCGCTCCTGAAGGCCAAGACGAACTACTGGTTCCGCCACATCTGGG